>CAZAHK010000021.1:0-15541 GCA_964484555.1 uncultured Desulfobacula sp. | reverse complement strand
CCATGAAAAGCGCAATGGATAAAGGACCCCTTGGAGGGCCGGGGCATGTTCAGGACCCGGGCCAGGCCAAAGGCTGTGGCGGCAACGGCTATCAAGGAGAAAAAGGTGATCAGGATGACGGACGGATGGACCTCCGTTTTCAGGCTGGCCTTTGCAATGGAACTGAAGATCATGGCCGGGATGGCAATATAATAGACGAGCCGGTTGGCCTGGTTTAGAAAATCCGGGCTGAAAAATCCCCGAAGCTTTGCATAAAGCCCGAGAAAGATGATAACAAAGACCGGAACAATGGTTGAAACGATATTCATATGACCTGCATACCCTTATGCCTAATCCAAATATACAGGATTAATATGCTTCCGGTTCATTTTTATCAATGCAATTTTTTCTTTTTTTATCGGCAGCCTGCAGGATGTGATGGGGTATAGGAAAACCGATCCATGAAAAAAGAACCTTGCATATCCTGACTATTTTTCTCCTATATCCGGTTAAGTCATTGTCACCCGGCAGTGAAATATGGTATGGAATCCGTATCCGGGGCATCTTCAAAAAGCAACGCCTGCCCCAGGATAAACTCAACCCGGATTTCAAGGAGAAATACCATGCACCCCACAGAAGATCTGATGGAACCCCGGACGGAATGCGGAACGCCTGCCTCCGCAGGTGCCCGGATCATATATAAGGCCCTGAGCGTCAAACTGAACCCGAGTCTCTTATACGAGGCCGTCATCGACCTTTCCGCCGAGGGACTGATCACGGCCAACTGCATCAATATGGCCGCCGGCATCCTGCTCAATGAGCTGGGGCTGCCCAATTATTTTTTTGAGACCATTACCAAGGACTCGCTCAAACATATTCTTTCCTCCATTTCAAAGAGTATCAAAGTCTGTGACGGAAAGGTGGTATTGAATTCCTGGGTGGCGGACATTGATTTTGATCTCATGAAGGGTCGGCAGATTCAAAGGGTCAGGATTGCCACAAAAGAAACCCGGGACTCCATGGAAAAACTATTGGACAAGCAGCTTACAGGACATCGGCGTGAATATTATTACAACCCTGAAAGCGAATACTATACCTATGTGTTCAGACCGGAAGTGGTTAAGGATTTCAAGGAAACCGATTTTGCCGAGTCCCGGTTCCTGTTCAGCCGGGACCCGGATTATACGTCTACGCCCCGCCTGACACGGAACCGGTATGAAAAATGTCTGGAAAAGGTGTCAACTTCCGTAATCCCTTTCATCGAGATCTTCAATCTTTCAGATATCGGAGAAATCCGCTTCATGTTCAATTCCGATTTTGAAAAACCCCAGCTTCCGGTTTTACGAAAGCTCTTTGCCGATCACGGGCTCGTTATCACCCGGGCCTATTGGGAGCCCTATCACACCCCGACCGGCATTGCCTCTTCCATCTGTTCCCTCTATGTGCAGGGAGAATTGTCCAGAAATATGGAAACCGCACTGGTGAATGACCTGCGGTCCTTCCTGAGTTTTTCCGTCAGCCCCGTCACCCAGCTCTATGTGGACGCCAAACTGAGTTTTCATGAAATGCTGTTTAGCGGGAATGTCATTGATTTTACCCATATGTTCATCTTCAAGGAAAGAGGGAAAAAGACCGACCGGGAAATCATGGAGAGCCTTTCCAGCCAGGACCATCGGGAGGCCTTTTCCGAGCGGATTCACGAATCCAATAAATTTACCTATGTATCCCGGATGATCATGGAAACAGCCTCCTCCCACCCGGACCTTCTTTGTTTTCTGTACCGGCTGTTTGAACAAAAATTCAACCCGGCCGGCCCTTGTGATCTGACCCAAGAAGAATTGGAAAAGAAAGAAGCCGAATTCAACCGGATACTGGAGGTTCGGTTCATGGATTTTTCCATGGGCCGGGATATTTTTTCCTTTATGTTCAACCTTATTTCCGCCACCTTTAAAACCAATTTTTACAAACCCGAGAAACGCTCCTTTTCCTTCAGGATGGACAGCCGCATCCTGGATCCCCTGGTGTTCAAACAATTTGTCTTCGGCGTTTTCTATGTCAACGGTCATTATGCCTGCGGCACCCATCTCCGGGCCGACGACATTGCCAGGGGCGGGCTGCGCCTGATCCGGGTGACGCCCACCAACCATGCCATGGAACTGGACAACGCGGTTCTCTTGAATTATGCCCTGGGACCCAAGGCCCAGCGGCTGAAACACAAGGATATCTGTGAAAGCGGGTCCAAAGGCGTGGTGGTTCCCCACCCCCTCTATGCCGCCTACGGCATGGATGCCTTGTATGATTACACGGAAGGCATCATGGATCTGATGCTCCCGGATGAAACGGTTGTGGATCATTATGGAAAGCCGGAAATGGTCTTTTTCGGACCCGATGAGGGCACCGCACCCCTGATGGATGCCATTTCCTTCCGGGCAAAAGAGAGGGGTTACGAATACTGGCGGACCATCACCACGGGAAAGAGCTTCGGCATTCCCCACGACACCTACGGCATATTGGAAAACGATGACCTTTTCGGCCTCACGGCCCATAAGGACAAAAAAACCGAACTCCAGATCAATGGAGATACCGTTGCCCTGACCGCAGATATGGAAGACATCTGGAAACATATCGGCGGAAAAATCAAGACCAGCGGCATGACCACCACCGGTATCATGGGGGCCTTTCGAACCCTTATCTCCCATTGCGGTTGCCGGGAAGAAGATCTGAACCTCATGATCACCGGCGGGCCCGACGGGGACCTGGGCTCCAATGAAATCCAGTGCTACCAGGGTAAGATCTGCCTCATCCTGGATGGCGGGTCTGTTCTCTTTGATCCGGAGGGCCTGGATAAAAAGGAATTGATGAAGATCGCCTTCATGCGCCACACCTCCCCCAGGGTGAATTCCCTGGGATATCCGGCTGAAAAGCTTGGGCCGGAAGGATTCCAGGTTCCGCTCAGGGCGAAGAACATCACCCTGCCCGATGGGACCTTTATCGAAGATGGGGCCATGTTCCACCGGACCTTTCTCACGGACCCGGCCAACCGGAAATACGTTGAAAAAGCCGCTATCAAAGCCTTTATCCCCTGCGGCGGGTTCAAAGATACCATCAATCACGGCAATGTCCGGCAGTTTGCCGCCAATTTCAAAGAACTGAGATTCATCGTGGAAGGGGCCAATGTCTTTTTTGACGATGCGTCCCGAAGGTATATTGCTGGTTCCACCGGTATCCTTCAGATCAAAGACAGTACCGCCAATAAGGGCGGAGTTTTTTCATCGGCCGTGGCCGAGGTGCTGACGGGTTTTTTATTCGGAAACGACTATGAACGGCAGCTCCTGGAAGACAAGGCCACCCGCTGGGCCCTGATCCGGGACATCATGATGCTGGTGAAGACCAATGCCTCGGTCGAAACGGATATGCTGATCCGGATCCATGAGAAGGATCCCCAAGTGCCCTTGTTTGTCCTGTCGGAAAAAACCAGTGAGCAGATTTTTTCCTTCCAGGCCATTGTGGCAGAGCATATGGATGCGATTCTTTCCGATGAAAACCTGCTCTGGGTCATTCTGGAAGCCTATATCCCCGCTATCCTGGTAAAAAGCCTGGGCCGGGAAGCCATCTTGAGGATTCTGAACTCCGACAAATTAAAGGCCTACCGCAATGCCGTCATCACCAAAAAATTGTCGGCCATTGCCTTTTATGAAAACGGATTGAACTGGGATGCCTATATTGACAAGGCAAATTCGGATTTCCCGGGAACCGTCAGGGCCTTGTTTAAAAAATAAGGAGACAAAACCATGGAAGAAACTCCCATAAGGATTTTCCCCGGTAAACTGAAAACCAGGTTCCGCTTCCCCGAGTTTAAACTCAAATTATCCAGGAGTGTGAGCCTTCTGATCGGTCTGTTCTTTATTCTGGTCCTCGCCTATAATCTTTTTTTTGTTTATGTGGAACCGGGGGAGTATGGTATCAAGGTCAACCGGATCGGTCTCAACCGGGGGGTGCAAAAGGATATTTACCATGCAGGACTGACCTTTGTCATGCCCTTCGGATTCCAGCAGATCTACAAGCTGCCCAAGGGGATGCAGGTGCTGGAATTGACCAATTTCCCGTCCACGGCTTCGGAATCGGCGCGGAAGGACAGGGCCGCCCATATCCAGACCTCGGACGGATTCTTTGTGGATATTGATGTGTCCATCCTGTATCATATCAAAGATCCCTATCTGGTGTTCACCACCATCGGCCCTGGAAGGCTGTTTGAAGACAACGGGCTCATCCCCAAGGCCGAACCGGTTTTAAAGGAAACCCTGGGAAAACTCACCACCGAGGAATTCTATAACAGCCCCCTGAGGGTGAAAAAGGCCGAAGAAGCCAAAATAAGCCTCAATAACGAGCTGAATGCAAAAGGTCTTGAAGTGGTTCAGGTCCTGGTCCGGTATTTCAAATACAGCCCTGAAATCCAGAAAAACATTGAGGAGAAAAAACTCCAGGATCAGATGGTCTTCACCAACCAGAGTGCGGCCAGGGCGGCCAGGGAAGAGGCGGAGCTTAAAAAAACCGTCCAGGAAGGCATGGTGACGGCGGCCGTGGAAATTGAAAAAGGCAAGGCCTATGTGACGCGGAAGATTGCGGAAAAGGACCTCTATGTCCGAAAAATAAAAGCCGAAGGCGATCTTCTGGTAAAACTGGCCGAAGCCGAACGGGTCCGCCTGAGAAATGACGCCCTGAAAGGCATCGGGTCCGAACGCATGGTGGCCCTGAAAATGGCCGAGGTTTACAAGAACCTGGATCTGATCATCCTGCCCAGTGACGGACCGAACGGGGTGAACCCCCTGGATCTGAAAAACGCCATGAAATTATTTGATGTTCCCGAGAGAGGTGCGGAATGAAAATCTTCAGTTATTTAATCGTGTTAGGGATGGCCTTGGCTACCCTGAGCGGATGCGTTCCCCATACCACCGGCGGAACCGAGGTCGGGGTCCGGACCCGGAAATTCAGTTTTACGGGGCAAAAAGGGGTTGAGGACCGGATTTACGCTCCCGGCGCCACCTATTTTTTTCTTCCCTATATCAATGACTGGCATGTCTTTGATACCCGGCTCCAGAACCTGGAAATGACCTTTTCACAACAAAAGGGCGACCGCAGGACCCAGGATGACCTCATCTTCAAAACCATTGACGGCAATGATATCAGCCTGGATGTCATCATTGCCTACAGGATTGATCCGGCCAAGGCCCCTTATATTCTTCAATATGTGGCCGGTAATGATGCGCTTTTAAGGGACAAGGTCGTCCGCACCGTTGCCAGGAGCAAGCCCAGGGATATTTTCGGGGAACTCAAGACCGAGGCCTTTTATGTGGCCGAGGCCAGGGAGGCCCAGTCCGCAAAAGCCAGGGAAGAACTGCAAAGGATTCTCGGCCCCATGGGAATCATTGTGGAAAAGGTGCTGACCAATGATTACCGCTTTAATGCCGATTATACCAAGGCCATTGAGGATAAAAAGGTGGCGGACCAGCAGGTGGAAAAAAACCGGTCGGCCCAGCACGCGGCCCGGGAGGAATACAAACGCAAACTGGAAGAGGCCAAGGGCGAGGTCAATAAAATGATCGCCGATGCCGACGGCCAATATCTCAAGGCAAAGATTGAGGCCGATGTGTATATGGAACAGCAGCAACTGCTGGCCCAGGCCATCAAGGCCGAAGGGATTGCAGACGCCAAAGGCATCCAGGAAATGAACACCGCCCTTTCCGGGTCCGGCGGCAAGGCCATTGTCAAGCTCAAGATTGCCGAAGCCCTGCAGGATAAGCACATCATGCTGATGCCGACTTCGGAAGGCGGGATGAATCTCAAAACCACCAATATGAATCAGCTCATCGAAACCATGGGCATAAAATCGATTTCAGGAAAACCATGACACCCATTGATTTAAGAAGTGATACCGTTACAAAGCCTTCGGTTGGAATGCGACGCGCCATGATGGAGGCAGAGGTCGGCGATGATGTCTATGGTGAAGACCCCACCGTGAATCAACTGGAATCCCTTGCCGCAGACCTGCTGGGGACAGAGGCGGCCCTATTCTGCACCAGCGGGACCCAGAGCAATCTTTTGGCCCTCCTGGCCCATTGCGAGCGAGGGGATGAATATATTGTGGGCCAGTATGCCCATACCTTCCGGTATGAAGGCGGAGGCGCGGCCGTGCTCGGAAGTATCCAGCCCCAGCCCCTGGATTTTGAGGAGGACGGAACCCTGGATCTTGAACGAGTATCCAGGTTCATAAAACCCGATGATCCCCATTTTGCCCGGACAAAACTCCTCTGCCTTGAAAACACCCATATGGGAAAGGTGCTGCCCCTTTCCTATCTGAAAGAGGCGAGAGAATTCGCTAACGGCAAGGGATTGCTGATGCATCTGGATGGTGCAAGGGTATTTAATGCCGCCGTAAAACAAGGGGTGGATGTCCGGGAGATCACCCGATATTTTGATACCATTTCCTGTTGCCTGTCCAAGGGCTTGGGCGCCCCGGTGGGGTCCGTTCTCTGCGGTTCGGAGTCCCGGATCAAAAAGGCCCGGCGATGGCGAAAACTCCTGGGCGGGGGTATGCGGCAGGCGGGGATTCTGGCTGCCGCCGGTATCTATGCATTGTCCCATAATATTGAGCGGCTGAAAGAGGACCACAAAAACGCCATGTCCCTTGCCGAAGGGCTTGCATCAATTGACGGCCTGGATATTGATCCGAAGACCGTCCAGACCAATATTCTCTTTGCAGACATCAAAACAGACATGGACCGGCTTTGCAGCTTTTTAAAGGAAAAGGGAATCATCATCGACACTGCCAACCATTTGAGGCTGGTGACCCACCTTGATATTTCCGCCGGGGACATTGAGGAAACCATCAAGGCCTTCAGAGAATTTTTCGGCTAAACTTTTTTTGCAAACCGTTGCGGGAAATCCGTAAATATGCCGTCCACCCCAAGTCCGGAAAACCGTGAAAAATCCCTGGGATCATTCACTGTAAACAGGTTGACCCGTTTCCCCCGGTCTTTGAGCGCCCGGATCTGGTCCGGACGGATCAGGACGGCATTGGCATTATAGGTTGAAAAAAAGAAATCCTTGAACTCCAGGGGTTCTGTGTCAGAGTCGCCGACAAGGGCCTGAACTTCAAGCAGCGGTTCTTTTTCCATGATCCTGAGGAGCCAGGGATGGTGAAAAGAAGAAATGATCACCCGGTTTAAGGGTATTTTTGTTTGGCGGATGATCTCAAGGGTATGATCGGGAAGATAGGAATCCTTTGCAACGCCTTCAAAAAATTTAAGCTCAAGGTTGATCGTCCAGTTTTTCTCCAGGGTCAGGGTCAGCCCTTCTTCCAGCAGGGGAATGGGTTCGCCGATAAAGGAAGTCTGGGCTTCCCTGCCGACATGTCCCTGGGAAATCTGGCCAAAAGGATCTGTCTCAACAAAATAGGACCCCGCATCCAAAGCCCTGATTTCTTTTAAATCAAAATCTTCTATCCGAAAGGATGCCTTTAAAGGGAATTTTTTCTCAGCATCCGTGCATCTCAGCAGGGTATCGTCATGGAAGAGGACCAAATGCCCGTCCCGGGTCATGGCCACATCCGTCTCCCAGAGATCGGCCCCGATTTCACAGGCGATTTGGGCCGCCTTCAAGGTATTCTCCGGGGCAAGGCTCCTTGCTCCCCGGTGGGCGATAACCTGGACCATGGTCCTTGACTATCCCCTTTGCTTCATGGGAATATAATCCCTTACCAGGCTTCCGGAGTAAACCTGGCGGGGCCGTGTGATTTTCGTCTCAGGATCAGTCACATCTTCCTTCCACTGGGCGATCCATCCGGGCAAACGGCCAATGGCAAACATCACCGTAAACATATTGGTGGGAATGCCCAGGGCCCTCATCATAATGCCGGAATAAAAATCCACATTGGGGTAGAGATGCTTTTCAATAAAATATGAATCCTTTAATGCAGCTTCCTCAAGCTTTTGGGCAATATTCAGCAAAGGATCGTCTCGTTTGATTTTAGAAAGCACCATATCACACATTTTCTTCATGATTTTGGCCCTTGGGTCATAGGTTTTATAAATCCTGTGGCCAAATCCCATGAGCTTGAAAGCATTTTCCCTGTCCTTTGCCTTGGCAATGCACTCTTCAATGGTCATGCCGTTTTTGTGGATCTCTTCCAGCATATTGACCACGGCCTGGTTTGCCCCGCCGTGCAAAGGTCCCCACAGGGCCGAGATGCCTGCTGAAATGGTGGCGTAGATATTGACCTTTCCGCTGCCCACGACTCTTACGGCCGTGGTGGAGCAATTCTGCTCATGATCGGCATGAAGAATCCAGAACACATTCAATGCCCGGACAAGATCCGGATCAATTTTATAGGGAACCACCACACTGTCAAACATCATATTCAGGAAATTGGAACAATAACACAGGTCCGGCCGGGGATAGACCACCCTCTCACCCAGGGAAATCCGGTAGGCCATGGCTGCCATGGTCCTGATTTTTGAAATCAGGCGGAGATAGGTCTTGTTCATCTCTTCTTCAATGTCGGTGAGTTCAGGATAATAGCTTCTCATGGCATTGACCATGGCGGACAGAATCCCCATGGGATGGGCCTTGGGAGGATAATTCTGGTAAAAGGCCTTCATATTTTCATGCAGAGGTGAAAAATCGTTGAGATGAACGCTGGTCCGGGTCAGCTCCTCCCGTGTGGGCAGTTGGCCGGTAATGAGAAGAAATGCCGTTTCCACAAAGGTTGAATGCTCGGCCAGTTGTTCGATGGGAATTCCCCGGTATCTGAGGATGCCTTTTTCCCCATCCATATAGGTGATGGCGCTTCTGCACGTTCCGGTATTCCCGAATCCGGGATCAAAGGTAATATACCCGGTATTCTGACGAAGGCTCCGGATATCGATTGCCTTGTCTCCTTCGGTCCCTTCAATCAAGGGGAGCAGGTATTCTTTGCCGTCAATGATCAGTTTTGCAGTTTCCTGCATGTATGCCTCCTTTGAATGTCATGATAAAGCCGCTCGGAATCCGGAATAAAACCATGCCCGGTGAATCCGGATTATCGGGTTTCGCCCGGAACCGTATAGGTTTTACAGGAGCCTCCGGAGCAGCTCCTTTCCTGGGTTTGGACCCCGGCTTTTGGCCCGGCGCCGCCCCCTGAACTGCCCATGGTGAAATTGGTTTTGGAAACAACCCGCTCAAATTCTTCCGACCCGCATTTGGGGCAGCCTTTCAGGCCTTCTTCTGTTGAACCCATGACGATGACTTCAAAAAACTCCTCACATTTCAAACATTTAAATTCAAATATCGGCATAACCACTCCTTTTGGCCTTAATTTAATATGGGTAATATTCTAACAACAAGGCGGGGTTTGTCAAGCCGATGCCTGTTCCAGCAGCTCTTTTGCATGGGAGAGGGTGGCCGGTGTGATGGTTGACCCGCCGATCATGCGGGCGATCTCTTCGATCCTGTCGCTTTGCCGTTCCAACGGGACAATGGCCGTAAAGGTCCGGCCGTCAACGACTTCTTTATAGATCCGGAACTGACGGGTCGCATATTTTGCGATCTGGGCCAGATGGGTAATACAGATGACCTGATGTTTCTTTGACAATTGTTTCAGTTTCAACCCGATTTTTTCAGAGGTTGCACCGCCGATACCGGCATCCACTTCATCAAAAATGAGGGTTTCCAGGGATTTCGTCTTTGAGAGAACCGCCTTTAAGGCAAGCACAATGCGGGACAGCTCTCCGCCGGAAGCAATTTTGGCAAGGGGTTTCAAGGGTTCCCCGGGGTTAGGACTTAAAAGAAAAACAACCTTATCCATCCCGTCCGGTCCGATTTTTTCTCTGTCTGCTGTTGCAATATCGCCTTCATCCTTTGCTTCCTGACAGAAAAAAGAAACCTCGAATTTTGCCCTCCCCATCTCTAGAGTATGGAGTTCTTCCCCTGCCAAACGGGAAAGGGTTTCACCTGCGGTCTTCCTCAATTCGGACAATTCTTTTGCCTTTCTACCGATGTCCTGAATTAAAGCCCTGAGCTCTTTTTCGCCGGCGTCAATCTCTTTTTCAATATCAACGGTCCTTACCAACTGCTGCTGAAGGTCTTCATAGATCTGAAACAGGGCCTCCAGGCTTCCTCCGTATTTTCTTTTCAGTTTCGAAATCAGATCCCGTCTTTGCTCCGTGATCTCCAGGGATGCCGGATCAAGGTCAATAGTGGATGAAGTTTGACGCAATTCCTGGGTCATATCCTCCAGATCATAGAGGGTTCCTGAAAGTCTTTGGGCCAATATTTTCAAGATTTCGTCGGCATCCCCGGCCTTTTCCAATTCGTTTTTGATCCAGGACAGCTTTTCAATGACCGACCCTTCCCTGTCATGAATCTCATGGATGGAGCGGTTAACGGCCTCAAAGGTTTTGGTTGCATTTAAAAGGGCCTGGCGTTTTTTCTCGAGATCCTCATCTTCATGGGGAAGAACGGCGGCATCCCTTATTTCATCAATCTGAAAGGAAACCAGCGCCTGTTCTTTTCGTTTTTGATCCAGGATTGTTTTTAATTCCCTGATCCTTTTCTGTAAGGGAAGAATCAGGCTATAAAGAGACCGGACCTCATTCTTCAGTCCGGCAGTGCCTGCAAATTCATCCAGAATGTCCAGGTGGTTCTCTTCCCGTAACAGCCCCTGGTGGGCATGCTGGCTTGAAATACCGGCCAGATCCCGGGTCAACTGTTTTAAAAGCTCGATGGTGGACTGCCTGGAATTGATAAAGACACGGCTTTTGCCTGATTCGGCGATCACTCGCCGGAGAATCAGGCCGTCCGTGGCATCCAGGCCCTGTTCTTCCAGAAGCCGTGCTGTTTTGGAATGGATGTCAACGTCAAAAAAAGCCTCCAGCTCGGCAGCCTCGCAGCCTGAACGGACCAGGTCCGCCGATGCCCTTGAACCGAGCAAAAGATTAACGGCCTCCATGATGATGGATTTTCCGGTTCCGGTCTCTCCGGTTAAAACGGAAAACCCGGCCGGAAATGATATTTTTAAATCATCAATGATCGCAAAATTTTTTATGGACAGCTCGCTCAGCATGACCCCTCCTTGCGGATGAATAAACCGAATACAGCCAGGTGACCATCACGGCGGCCACAAGCCTTGGAATCCAGAGCCAGAATATCGGAAGCCCGAGGGGAAGGAATAGGGCCGGATCTTCGACCATGGAATGGTTGATCCCGATGGACAGATGAAGCCGTGTCAAATCTTCTTTTTTGTATTCATTGGATTTTGTCTCTTCAACCATCACAGCAGCCCCATAGGCCAGGCCGAAAATCGTGGCCGTCAGCCAGAGCATCCCCGTGGACCGGCTCAAGCCCATGACGGACAACAGCGGCGAGGTGATCCGGGTAATAAAGGTGATGATATGAAAAACCTTGGCCAGCTCCATGGTTACCATGAGCGGCATGATAATGCAGAAAATCTGGACGGCCAGCTTTAAAGTGCCCCATCCCCAGGATTGAATCATCTCGGTGAAGGGTTTTGTTTCCCGGACCAGATGGCCCACAGATCCTGCTTCGCCTGGAGCCAGGGTGACCCCCATCAGCCGTGCACAGATAAAGGTGACGAGAAAAGCCGTAAAAATTCTGTAAACAGCGGCAAACACCGCATTCATGCCGGAATTGCCCTGGACAATGCTTTCCTGGATAATATTATGAGAGATGAGGGTAAAAATGGCGATGAGGGTCATCTGATCGACGGAAAAGGGCATGACGGAAAGGGCTGCCACCGTGCCGTAGATTCCCGTAAAAAGGCCGATCATCAGCACCAGGGCGGCAGAGGCCGGTAGACTGAGCCAGGCCATGACAGGCGTCAAAAGGAAATCAAGCTTGTAGATCACCCCGTAATGGACCAGAAGGGCTGTGGCAAAGGAGATGGGAATCAGTATTTTCAGAAGCCAGACAAACCCCTTCCATCCTTTGATCAGACCCTGACCCGTCCCGGATTTGAATTTTGGAAAAAAATCTTCAGTCTTGGGTGTCATTTGAAGGGGGTGCTTGATTCACGGCTTTTTTAACGGTTTCATCAACCGTGGCATAAACGTCTTTAAAGGATTCATGGAAATTAGAAGGGGACAGTCTGCCCATTTCAATGAATTTCACAATGATTTCCTTGGCTGTTCTTAATATCTGTTCATCAATTGATTTCATACCGCATGAATACCAGAACTGTGAATCAAGGTCAAGAATTTGAAATGATTTTGTATTGCCTTGAAAAATAGAATGGTTATAATACGGGTTTGCTTTAACTGATTTAAACATAAAGGCCGATAAAATTCATGGAAAATTTAGTGCAGGAAAAAGATAAGATGGTGGACATTCTGACCTGTAACGGGAAACAGATCATCCTGATCGGCACCGCCCATGTGTCCCGTCAGAGTGCAAAGCTTGTGGAAGATACGATCCATGAACAGAAACCGGACACGGTCTGCGTTGAATTGTGTGAAACCAGGCTTGCCTCCTTAAAGGATGCGGACCGGTGGCGCAATATGGATATCGTCAAGGTCATCAAAGAAAAAAAGGCCTTGATGCTGTTCATGAACCTTCTCCTGGCCTCATTCCAGAAAAAAATGGCCGATAAATTCGATATCAAACCCGGACAGGAAATGATCAATGCCATCCAGGCGGCTGAAAACATCAATGCCTGCCTCATCCCGGCGGACCGGGAAATCCAGGTCACCCTTTCCAGGGTCTGGCGCGGAATGGGGTTCTGGGAAAAGATCAAATTCATCTTCTCCCTTGTGTTTTCCTTTGGCGCCGCAGATGATATCAAAGAAGAAGACATCGAAAAAATGAAACATGAGGATATTCTTCAAACCCTTTTAGCAGATGTGAAAAAGACCCATCCGATCATCGAAAAAACCCTGATCAATGAAAGGGACCAATTCCTTGCAGAAAAAATCCGGACGGCCCCGGGTGAAAAAATCGTGGCGGTCGTGGGTGCGGCCCATGCCCCCGGAATTAAAAAATACCTGTTTTCCCCCGACGGCATAGACCTTTCGGAACTCAACCGGATTCCGCCGGCAGGCAAGGCGGGTCAAATTTTGAAATGGGCCATTCCTGCAGCCCTCTTTTTTCTTATTATCATCGGATTCTTGATGAAAGGAACCTCCGTCGGAGCAGATATGATATGGATATGGGTCATTGCCCATGGGGTACTCGCAGGAATAGGGGCCCTTCTGGCCATGGCCCACCCCCTGACCATCCTTTCGGCGGCCCTTGCCGCTCCCTTGACGGTTTTACACCCCATGATCGCCGCCGGATGGGTCTCGGGCCTTGTTGAAGCCTTTGTGCGGAAACCCAAGGTCAGGGATCTTGAAGCCATTCCCCAGGATATCGGTTCCATCAAAGGATTCTGGCGCAACAATGTCACAAGGATTCTTCTGGTGGTCATTTTCACCAACCTCGGAACAACCATCGGCACCTTCACGGCCCTGCCTTTAATGCTCAAACTCTTCAACTGATCCGGTTTTTTTTAACCCTCCCTGCCCACATACCGGCAAAGGGCCTCATATTCAGATACCAGGCGGTTCACATCATCCTCCAGATGGTCCGGGTTTTGTGCTTTTCCCTTTTTTTCAAGGGAGAATGCGGCCTCGGACAATTTCATGGCCGTCAGGTTGGCGGCACCGCCCTTGATGGCATGCCCCTGCTTTTTAAGGGTATCAAAATCCAGATCGGCAGCAGCGGTGCGGATGATACCCATCTGCCGGCCGGCATGGTTCAGGAATTCAAGGATCACTTCATTTAAAAACGTCTCATCATGGTCAAATTCTTTCAGGGCTTTGGGCATATCCATGGGCAAGGAACCGGGTTCAAAAAGATCCCGGGCTTGTTTTTCGGGCCCGGAGTCCGGCATTGAGGTGCGGCCCGAAGTCCATTTTTCAACCATGGCTATCAGATCTTTTCTTTTCAGCGGCTTTGTCATGTAATCATCCATATCAGCCAGAATGCATTTTTCCCTGTATCCCTTCATGGCATGGGCCGTCATGGCGATCAGGGGTGTTCGTAAGGGTTTGGCCGAATCTTTGGAAAGGTGTTTCTCAATCTCCCGGATTTTACCTGTGGCTTCGTAGCCATCCATTTCCGGCATTTGGATATCCATCAGGATCAAGTCAAATTGAGCTTTTTTAAAGGCTTCGACGGCCTGGATCCCGTTTTCCGCCAGGACCGCATGAAACCCTGCATGGGTTAAATGTTTCAGAACAACCTGCTGATTGGTGGGGTAGTCTTCAACCACCAGAATACGAATCCCTTTTGGGAGGGATTCTTCAACAGGGTATCGTGTAACCAAATCCCGGACTTCAAGATCCGGTGGGGGGTTTTCCCCCAGAACCCCTGCAATGCCGAAATCCACGGTAAACCAGAAAGTTGATCCTTGCCCCTCTCTGCTTTCAAGGCCGATTTGCCCTCCCATCAGTTCTACCAATTGTTTTGAAATGGTGGTCCCGAGTCCTGTCCCCCCATATTTGCGGGTAGTCGACCCGTCTGCCTGGGAAAAGCTGTCAAAAATACGGCCGTGCTTTTCAGGCGGAATTCCGATCCCCGTGTCTTTCACTTCAAACCGGATGCCGATTTTGTCTTTTGTTTCACCGGTTTTTTTCCCGCTGATGAAAATTTCACCCTGGCTCGTAAATTTGAGGGCGTTTCCGGTAAGGTTCATGAAAATCTGCCGGAGTTTTCCCGGATCACCTTTCAGACCGGCAGGAATATCCGGGTCCAGAAATGAAAAAAATTCAAGCCCCTTCTGGCTTGCCCGGACGCTGAATGTGGCGGAAAGATCATCAAAAATCTTCCTCACATCAAGGTCGATGCATTCCAGCTCCATTTTTCCGGCCTCGATTTTCGAAAAATCCAGGACCGCATTGATAATGGTTAAAAGGGAATCCGCTTCCGAACGGATGGTTTCAATATATTTTTTCTGACCTTCGGCCAAAGGACTGTCCATGAGGATTTCAGCCATACCGATAACGCCGTTGATGGGGGTCCGGATTTCGTGACTCATATTGGCCAGAAATTCGGATTTGGCCTGACTCGCGGCTTCGGCCGCCTTGGCCAGGGCATTGGCCCGGAAGGTTTCATTCATCAGATCGGCCTCGGCTTTTTTCTGTTCCGTGATATCCACAAAGCTTTCCAGGAGAAAATTCTCGCCGTTTAAAACCACTGGATTCACGGTTTTCAGAATGGGAATGGTTTCGCCCCGGGCATTGACCAGATAGTGTTCAGACTTGTCCATTCCGCACCCGAAATCCATGACGGGGCATTGGCCTTTTTCTTTGGGGCAAAGGAAATGGCGGCAGGGTTTCCCGACAATCTCCCCCGGTGTCCTGCCGAGCATTTTAGCGGCGGCCGGGTTGATGATTTCTATTCTGCGGGTTTCTGCATGAATCAAAACCACCCCGGCCTGGAGATTTTCCATAATGGCCCGGGTTGTTTTTGATGCTTCTTCCGCCTTTTCCTTGGCCCTGTGCAATTCCTCCTGGGATCTGATCCGGTCTGAAAT
>CAZAHK010000020.1:0-34284 GCA_964484555.1 uncultured Desulfobacula sp. | reverse complement strand
CCCGATGTTTCGGACCCGGTTCTTGAAGAAACGCTGGAGACCTGGCTGGCGCCCTTTCTCTCCGGAATCCGGTCGTTTAAGGAATTGGAGCGCATGGACCTTGAGGCCGCCTTTTTGTCTCTTCTCTCCTGGGAAACCCAAAAAAAGATCGAAAGCCAGGCCCCCACCCATATCACCGTGCCAAGCGGGTCAAGGCTGCCCGTGATTTACAGGGGGGACCACGGCCTCCTGGAGAGCCCCGTGCTTGCGGTCCGGCTCCAGGAAATGTTCGGATGCAGGGCAACGCCGAAAATCGCAGGCCGGGCCCTGACCCTCCATCTTTTGTCCCCTGCCGGGCGGCCCGTCCAGATCACCAGGGATCTGGAAAGCTTCTGGAAAAACACCTATGCCGAGGTGAAAAAAGACCTCATGGGCCGGTATCCCAAGCATTCCTGGCCTGAAAACCCTTTGGATGCCGTTCCGACAAACCGTGTAAAAAGAAAAGATAAGGATTATGGAAATTAAATTCTGCACCACCTGCGGCTCTCCGACCCTTCTGAAAATTCCTCCCGAGGATGACCATGTCCGGGCCGTGTGCTCCGTCTGCGGCCTTGTCCACTACAACAACCCCAAAATGGTGGTGGGCTGTATCCCGGAATGGCAGGGAAAGATCCTGCTCTGCAAAAGAAATATTGAACCCAGACTCGGCAAATGGACCCTTCCGGCCGGATACCTTGAAAACGGTGAATCCGTCCAGGCCGGGGCCGTCCGGGAAACCCGGGAAGAGGCCCTGGCCGAGGTAAGGATCATTACCCCCTACAGATTGTTCAATATCCTCTTTGTGGACCAGATTTATTTCATGTTCAGGGCCGCCATGACCTCGGATCAATTCGGACCCACGACTGAAAGCAGCGAGGTCCGGCTTTTTGATGAAAAAGACATCCCCTGGGACGAGATTGCCTTTGAGGTGATCCGGCAAACCCTGGAGCATTATTTTGCAGACAGGAGAAAAGGGCGGTATCCCTTCAGGATTTTTGATCTGGGTTAGGATTCCGGCCTATTTTATAAGGCAGGAGGTAAAATTTTTAAAGGTCTCCTTATCAAACCTGCTGGCTTTTACTTCCTCCTTGATCAGGCTTAAGGAATCATAGGGTTTTTTGGCCTTTCTGAAATTTTTATCCCGGTAGGTCAGTGGTTCATAACAGTCGATAATGCCTATGAGTTGGCTGTCGGCCGTGATTTTGGCCGTGCCGTGGGGGTAGCCGCTGCCGTCAATCCGCTCATGGTGTTCCAGGGCCACGGTGGCCACGGAAACATCAAAATCCGTTTCCGTAATAATCAGGTCATGCCCCAGTACCGCGTGGCCTGCATAGATTTTAAACTCTTGGTCCGTCAGTTTTCTGTGGGCGTCCAGGATGCTTTTGTCAATTCGTGCCGTCCCGACATCGTGGAGAAGGCCGCACAGCAGCAATTGTTTGATTTTGTTTTCTTCCAGGTGGTGAAAAAAGCAATATTGCAGGATCAGGGCCATGACATTGACGGTATGTTCGATGATGAGTGAAGAATTACCGGCCATCCGGGTCAGGTATTCAACGGACTTAGGGTCTTTCGAATACCCTTCCACCAGGATCTCAACGGTTTCGGGCAAGGCATCCAGCATTTTTACCTGGTGGGGGGTTAAGGCCTCTTCCACAATCCTGCACAGGGCGTTTTTGACCTCTGCCAGGCCCTTTGACGCAATCCCGGCTGCCAGGGCCATATTCAGATTTGAAGAGAGTTCGGCCAGGGCCGCATCCTTATCTTTGGCCGCAATATATAAATCCGGGAATTTTTCTTCTTCTATCCTTTCCTTGTCAAGGCGCCGAGCGCTTTCCTTGTACAAATTGAAAGCACCTTCTTTTGTCCGGTAATAAAAAGGGGTTTTTTCAAGCAGATGGATCTGGGAGGGTTTTACGGCAATATACTCGGTCTTTTTCATCAGACCAGGATCTCCTTTAAAATGTCAAACCGGTCAAAGGGCGGCATGACACAGGCCCCGGAAAACAAAGATTTTGCAAGGGCCAGCATCTGCCGGGCCTGGTCTATTCCGGCCGCTATCGGGTCCTGGGCCGTCTCCATCTCTTTTCTCAGATGTTCCGGAACCGCAATGCCGGCCACCTTGTCATGGAGAAACACCGCATGCTTATAGGAAAGAAGGGGCAGGATGCCCATGACCACGGGAACGTTCAGGTGCTTTGTTGCGCGGTGGATGTTTTGGGCCGTGATTTCATCATACACCGGCTGGGTCACGATGAACCGGCAACCGGCCTCCACTTTTTTTTCCAGGCGCCCGGCCTCGTAGTCAAGGCCGTTGACTTCGGGCCTGAAATCCAGGACCGCTCCGGTGATCAGGTCCGAATCCCGGCCCAGGGAAATGAGGTCATATACATTTAAATCCCCTACGGTGGAGGTTTTTTCTTCTGCATGGGCGGCCGACGGATCTCCGGTCACGGCAATGATTGTATCAATGCCCAGGGCCTTGGCCCCCCAGAGTTCGCTCTGGAGCCCCAGACGGTTATGGTCCCGGATGGTGAAATGAAGGATGGACCGCCGCCCGGTCGCTTTTTGAATCAGGTGGGCAAAGACCATGGCACTCATCCTGGGTTTAGCCACAGGATTGGACGCCGTGCTGAAAGCGTGAAAGTTCAGGCCGGCAAGGCTTTGAAGCTTTTCAAGAAGAAGCGTAGGATCATTGCCCTTGGGCGGCACCACCTCAATGGTGATGATAAATTCATTTTTGTTTGAAAAAAGAAACGACATGGGCACCCCTCCTCTTCAAAAGAATTAAACGCGTCTATAACCTTTGGTTTTTCGTATCCGTTTTATTATTGTCATTATCCCGGATCTTTCAATGTGTCGTCAAGCTTGTTTTTCAATATCAGGAGGAAGTTTACATTGGTTTTAAAAGGTGTTAATTAAATAATTAAGGGCCTATGTGGCCGGGGTTTCATCCGGGAGGAAGCCGTCATGGACGATGATAAAACATGGAAAATCGTATTGATTGATGACGAAGCCGACATCCTGGAGGTTGTCTCCATCGTTCTTGAAGACGCCGGGTTCCAGGTTTCAACGGCCCACAATGGGGAGTCCGGCCTGGCCTTGTGCGACCGGCTCAGTCCCCAGATCGTGATCACCGATGTCCGCATGCCCGGAATGGACGGGATACAAGTGCTTCAGGCGGTCAAGGAGCGATACCCCGACATTGAGGTGATTGTGGTGACGGCCTTCGGAGAAATGGAGCTGGCCGTCAGGGCGCTTCAACTGGATGCCTCGGATTTCATTACCAAGCCCATCCAGGAAGATGTCCTTCTGATTTCCCTGAACAGGGCCAAACGCCGGTATACTGAAAAAAAAGATCTCCAGGAGTATGCCCGTTTCCTGGAAAGGCAGATGGCGGATCAGGCCGTCATCCTTCACCAGGACAAGATGATGTCCCTTGGACGGCTGTCCGCCAGCGTGGTCCATGAAATCAACAACCCTTTGTTCGGGGTTCTGAATTATGTCCGGCTCATGATCCGTATCCTGGAACGGGGTCATATGTCTGCGGAATCCATCCAAAAATTTCAGCAATACCTTGATCTTGTTGAAAAAGAGACGGAGCGCTGCTCCACCATTGTTTCAAATCTTTTGACCTTTTCCCGCAAATCCGAACCGGCCTTTGGCCGGGTCAATATGGCAGAGCTGTTCGAGCGGTGTATTCTTTTGAGCCGCCATAAACTGGAATTGAGCAATATTCATCTGAATACCCGTCTATCGCCGGATCTGCCGCCGGTCAAAGGGGATTTGAACCAGTTGCAGCAATGCCTGATCAATCTGATTTTCAATGCCGTGGATGCCATGCCCCGGGGCGGGACCCTGACCTTGACCTGTGATCCGGATCCAAAGGAAAAAAAGATAATGATCAGGGTTGAGGACACGGGAACCGGTATTGACAAACAGGATCTTCCCCATATTTTCGAGCCCTTTTTTACGACCAAAAAAGAAGGTTACGGTGTGGGGTTAGGGCTTTCCACGGTTTACGGGATCATTGAACATCACAACGGAAGGGTGACGGTCGAAAGCGAACCCGGCCATACGGTCTTTATGTTGCACCTGCCGGTCTAAGAGGGGAATTGGGGCATGATGCATTCCATTGAATGGAAGATTCTGGTCATTGATGATGAAGAAGATATCCGTCAGGTGGTGTCCATTGTTTTGTCGGATGCCGGTTACGAGGTGGCCGCGGCCCCGGATGGGGAGACCGGCATGACGGTCTGCCGGGAATTTTTGCCACAGATCGTGCTGACGGATATCCGCATGCCGGGAATGGACGGTCTCCAGGTTCTTGAAGCGTTGAAAAAAGA
The DNA here is from genome assembly GCA_964484555.1 of uncultured Desulfobacula sp. Classification (GTDB taxonomy): domain Bacteria; phylum Desulfobacterota; class Desulfobacteria; order Desulfobacterales; family Desulfobacteraceae; genus Desulfobacula. The sequence continues at coordinate 29,923 of CAZAHK010000020.1, read as the reverse complement.
TTATCCGGATATCCAGGTCATCGTTTTAACCGCCTTTGGAGAAATGGGCCTGGCCACCCGGGCACTGGAACTGGATGCCTCGGATTATATCACCAAACCCGTCAGCGATGAATCCCTTTTTATTGCATTAAAGAGGGCCCAGAACCGCTATCTGTCCAGCCGGAGCCTATCCCCGGCTTTCCAAAACAAGGACCAGGCAAAGGGGCTCACCCCGCCAAGGTTCTCCCGAAACCTGATCCAGGGCTCCATTGACGGCGCCCTGGCCTGTGATGAGAGCGGAACCATTGTGACCATGAATCAGACCCTGCTCCGCATGCTGGGCTACCGGGAAAATGAGACCCTGGGAAAAATGAAGATGGCGGATATTTTTGCTGAAAATGAGAAATCGCGCCTGGATCAGGAATTGCTGAATGACCATGATGAATGGGAAAACCGGATCTCCCTGTTTGAGGTCCGGTTAAAAGATACCTCCGGAATTCCCATTCCGGTTCAGATGTCCGTCACCCTGCTCAAGGAAGAAGGCCGGAAGACGGGGATGATCTGTTTTTTTAAAGATCTGAGAAATCAGATGCTCCTGTGTGACCAATGGGTCCGCTTGCTGGATCAGATTAATATCGGTGCCTTTACCATTGATTTCAACCGGCGGATCACCTCCTATAACGACAGCGCCCAGGCCATAACGGGCCTCAGGGAATCCGAGGTTCTCGGAAAAGACTGCCGGACGGTTTTTCCGGATATCCATTGCCATGCCGGATGTCCTTTCCATGGGGGCAAAGACCCCGATGCCGAGGGGATTCCGCAGGAAATGAAGGATATGAAACAGGACCGCCGTCTGATCACCCGGTTGTCGACGCCGCTTTACGGTTCTGAAAACAGGATCACCGGCTGCATGACCATTCTCCAGGACCATGCGGCCCTGGCCGATCTCATCAACCGGGTGAACTTCAAGGAACGCAGCCTTAAAACCATTCTGGACAACCTGGATATCGGTATCTTTACCGTCAACCTGGGCGGGTATATCACTTTTTTTAATTCAGCCGCAGAGGTCATTTCCGGGTATAACCGCCGTCAGGTCCTGGGAAGGCACTGCTCTGTGATTTTCGGGAACCGTCAACCCCGGGAACCCGAGCGCTTAAGAGAATCCATGACCCTGGGAGAGCCCCGCTCCAGCAACCCATGTGAGATCATCACCCCGGAAGGCGAAAGGGTCCCTGTCCGCGCCCATTATATCCCCCTTCACAGCGATCATGGAAAAATCATCGGCAGTATCGCCACCCTCCAGGATTTGACCCTTTCCCTTCAATTCAATCAGGTCAGCCGGGACCGGTATACCTTTCACAGCATGATCGGGAAAGATCCCGTCATGCAGAAGATTTTTAAAACCGTGGAAGTGGTGGCCAAGACCGATGCCGCCATATTGATAGAGGGAGAAACCGGTACGGGAAAAGATCTTCTGGCCAAGATCATCCATTCCGCAAGCAACAGGGCGGAGAAGGCCATGGTGAAAGTCAACTGTGCGGCCCTGCCGGAAAACCTTCTGGAATCCGAATTGTTCGGATATGTCAAAGGCGCCTTTACCGGCGCAGACAAGGATAAACCCGGACGGTTTCAGGAAGCGGACAAGGGAACGATTTTCCTGGATGAAATCGGAGACCTGCCCCTTTCTCTTCAGGCCAAATTTCTCCGGGTCCTGGAAGACAAGGAATTTTACCCCCTGGGCAGCCGGAAAACCGTCAAGGTGGATGTCCGCATCATTTCCGCCACCAATCGGGGCCTGAACCGGCTGGTGGACTCCCGCGGATTCAGGCAGGACCTTTTTTACCGGCTCAATGTCATGCACATTGAACTGCCGCCCTTGAGACAAAGAAAGGATGACCTCCCTTTACTGATCCGCCATATTCTGCGCAAATTATGCAGCGCCAGGGCCGTCCCCTTTCACGAAATTTCCAAAACCGCCCTGAAGATGCTGCTGAATTACGATTACCCCGGAAATATCAGGGAACTCCAGAATATCCTGGAACACGCCCTCATTATCTGCATGGACAATATCATTGAGCCGGAACATCTGCCCCTTTCCTTTCAGGCCCGGTTCTCGGCATCGGGTGAAGCTCTGAAAGCCGTCACGCTGCAAGAGCCTTTCCCTTTGGTTTCCGGCGCCGGGGAACGGGAGGCCATTTTGACGGCGCTGCGGCGCAATGGCTGGCACAAAGCCCTGTCCGCCAAGGATCTGGGGATGGATAGAAGCACCCTGTGGCGAAAAATGAAGAGCCTGGGTATCCACCCGGAATAATATAATTCATGCATCAAACATTGCAACAAAAGATGCATAATATGCAACGTTTTTCTATTGTCCCATCTCGTTTTTTTCTTAGAATATCCTAATCGATTGTTATGATTGACTATTCTTGTCCGGCATGAGTCATGCAATCTTTATCCGTCATATGAATCTTGAACAACCCGGGATGCACATGGTGAATAAAAAATCAGTCAGGCCTAAAATTCTTATTGTGGATGATGACCCGGATATGCGGATATTTTTTTCAACCTTTCTCAAGGCTGGCGGATACAGACCCATTGTGGCCGGAAACGGGAAAGAGGGCATGGTGAAAGCCGGAAAAGAAAATCCTGCCCTGATTATCCTGGATGTGCCCATGCCTGAAAACGGGGGTATGCAGATGTACATGGATTTGAAAGCCGATCAAAACCTTTGCCGGATACCGGTTTTCATGATGTCCACCATTGACCGCCAGACCTTTGTTCATTACCAGAAAACAAAGGGCATCCGCCTGGGTCAGGATGTGATCAATCCGGAGGCGTTTCTGGAAAAACCCCCTGAAACAGCCGAAGTCCTCGGCCTGATTCAGGAAACGGTATCAAGGAGAACCGGATAAAATGAAAAAAATTCTCCAAGAGACGACGCATCAGGTCCATCCGGAGTTGTATCAGGAGGTTTCCCAATTTGGGGCCAGGGATATGGACGTCTGTATGCAGTGCGGCAACTGCAGCGCTTCCTGCCCCCTGTCCACCGGAAACGATGCCTTTCCGCGGAAGATTTATAGATTCCTCCAATTGGGGTTGAGGCATCAATTGCTGGCATCGGTGGAACCCTGGTTGTGTTATTATTGCGGGGAATGCAATACGGATTGCCCCCGGGGGGCTGAACCGGCCGAGACCATGATGGCGGTCCGGCGCTGGTTGACCACCCAGTATGATTGGACCGGACTTGCAAAGCGGCTCTATCTGTCCAAGGCATGGGAAATCGGCGCCCTGTCCGCAGTATCGCTTTTTATCATCCTTTTGTTTGTTTTTTTCCACGGCCCCCTTGTCCTGGATCATGTCTCCGTCAATTCCTTTGCCCCGGTCCTTTGGATAGAGATCGGCGATCTTTTGATGGCCGTTGTCCTGAGCAGTTTTCTGCTGTCCAATGCCTTCCGCATGGCCCGTTATATCATGGCCGGGACCCGGGCGCCGTTCCGGCTGTATCTCACAGAGGCCAAAAGTTTTGTGCTTCACTTTGCCACCCAGAAACGGTGGCGAAGCTGCGGGGAGGATAAGCGCCGGTGGTTCAAGCATTTTATCCTGGTCACCGGGTATATGACCATGATGACCCTGATTATCGTTTTTATCCGCTGGTTCCAGGTGGATGATGAAAGCTGGCATTTTTCAAGCCTTTTCGGGTATTATGCCACCGGGGTTCTGCTATATATGACCGTTGAAATGTTTTTAAGCCGGATGAAAAAGAAGGAACCCCTTCACCGCTTTTCAGAAGCCACGGACTGGCTTTTTCTCGTCCTGCTGTTCTTAACGACCCTCACCGGTATCCTCATGCACCTGGTCCGTCTGGCCGGTTGGCCCATGGGTACCTATATCATCTATGTCATTCATCTGGCCATTGCCGTTCCCATGCTGGTCATCGAGGTTCCCTTCGGAAAATGGTCCCATATGCTTTACCGGCCCCTGGCCGTATTTCTGGCCACGGTCCGGGAAAAGGCCTTGAAAAAATCCACAAAAACCCTTGATCTGATCCGGGCGGAAGCCGGTGATGCCTTTTTATCCTGCCTGCACTGCGGGACCTGCTCAAGCCTCTGCCCCATCCATGCCGTATCCGACTTCAGCCCGCGCCGGCTCATGCGCCGGATCACCCTGGATGCGGTGACGGTTCAGCAGGTGGATGAGGCCGCCTGGAGCTGTGTCACCTGCAATGCCTGCGGCATCAACTGCCCCAGGGGAATTGACGTCATCGGGCTTATGGAAGCGGTTCGAAGGCTCAACATTTTGGAGAAACAGATCCCGGCCCATGCGCGCGCTCCCCTTCGCAGTCTGCGTCAGGCCCATAATCCATGGAACGGGCTTCAGGAGAAGCGCATGGACTGGGCTGAAGGATTGACCCTGCCCTTTTGTTCACCGGAACATGAATACTGCCTGTTTACCTGCTGTACCACGGCCTATGATAAAAGCCTTTCCGGCTTTGGAAGCCGGTCGGCCCGGATGCTTCCCCTGCTGCTGGTTCATGGCGGAGTCACCTTCGGGACCCTGGGCGAAAAGGAAGGCTGCTGCGGTGATCCCGCCGCAAGGCTTGGCGACCTGGACCTGTTTTCAACACTCAGGGACAGGAACACGGCTTTGTTTTCAGACCTGGGCGTGCAGAAGATTCTGACCCATTCGCCCCATTGCCTGGATACCTTTAGGAAAGCCTATCCGGGATTGAACGGCGGCAGGTTCCGGATTGAGCATTATACCGGGCTTCTTGCCCGGCTCATGGATGACCAACGGCTTTTGCCGACCCTTGAATGCGACGCCGTGGTCACTTTTCATGATCCCTGTTATCTGGGGCGGCACAATGGGATTTACGAGGCCCCCCGGAGGATTCTGAAAGGGATCCCCGGACTCAGCCTGGTGGAAATGGCCCATCACCGGGAAACCGGCCTTTGCTGCGGCGGTGGCGGCGGGCACGCCTGGGGGCTTGAATCGGACCCGGCCGGGCATTTGGGAAGGTTGCGGGTTCAGGAGGCCCTGTCTTCCGGAGCTGAAATTATCGCAACGGCCTGCCCGTTCTGTATGCGCATGCTGGTTGCGGCAGTGGAAACCCTGGGCCTCGGGGACCGGCTCCGGGTCATGGATGTGGCTGAGATCCTGTTCAATGCCACGGACGGGATAAACCGGATGAAACCGGCGTCGGACGGCCGGTTGATCAAAGATCAGGAGGCGTGTCATGTCTGAAAGGATCGGGTTTTATATCTGTCATTGCGGCATTAATATCGCTTACCGGGTCCGGGTCAAGGAAGTTGCTGAGTTTGTGGCCTTGCTGCCCCATGTGGTGATTTCCCGGGATTATTTATTCATGTGCTCTGATCCGGGCCAGGAATTGATTGAAAAAGACATCCGGGCCCACCATCTGACCCGGGTGGTGGTGGCCTCCTGTTCTCCCCGGATGCACGAAAAAACCTTCCGGGCCGCCTGTGAAAGAGGGGGGCTGAATCCCTACCGGGCCTTTCATATGGTGAATGTCCGGGAGCATGTGTCCTGGGTGACCGAGGATATGGATGAGGCCACGCAAAAGGCCAAGATTGTGGCCGGGGCCGGGGTCATGCGGGTGATTCATCAGGCAGCGCTTTTTCCATCTACCTTTTCCGTGTGCACCCATACCCTGGTGGTGGGCGGCGGTATTGCCGGCATGCAGGCCTCCCTGGATATTGCCAAGGCCGGGTTCAAGGTCTTTCTCGTGGAACGTGAGCCCACCATCGGCGGGCATATGCTCCAGTATGACAAGACCTTTCCCACCCTGGACTGCGCCGCCTGCATCGGCACCCCCAAGATGGTATCGGTGGGACAGCACCCCAATATTGAACTGCTCGCATACAGTGAAATAGAGGAAGTCAGCGGATTTGTGGGTAATTTCAAGGTCAGGGTGAGAAAAAAATCCCGGTATGTGGATAGGACCTGCACCGGCTGCGGGGAATGCGAAACCGTCTGCCCCATCAGCCTTCCCAATGCATGGGATGTGGGCACAAAGCTGAGAAAAGCCATATACCGGCCTTTTCCCCAGGCCGTTCCCATTACCTATTGTATCGATAAATCCGATCGGGCGCCCTGCCTGCAAAGCTGCCCGGCCGGGGTCAATGTTCAGGGGGTGGTTACCATGGCCCGGGAGGGGAATTTTGCCCAGGCCATGCGCCTGCTTCTGGAGCGGATTCCCCTGCCCCGGACCATGAGCCGCATCTGTGCGGCGCCCTGTGAAAAAGTATGCCGCCGTAACAAGATCGATGAATCCCTGGCCATCCGCCAATTGAACCGGTTTGTGGCGGACCGGATTTCCTGGGATGAAATCGACATGCCCGTGGTTGATCCCAAACCCCGGGATTTGAAAACGGCCGTTGTCGGCTCAGGACCGGCCGGGTTGTCTTGTGCCTGTTTTCTTGCCCGGCAGGGGTATCCGGTCACTGTTTTCGAAACCCTGCCCGTATCCGGCGGTACGCTTCGAACCGCTGTTCCGGAATTTCGCCTGCCGGCTTCGGCCCTGGAGGATGATATCCGCTATATTCAAAAGCTGGGTGTGGTGTTTGTCAACGGCCATGCCGTCGGTAAAACCCATTCCGTTGAAGATCTTTTTTCCGAAGGTTACCGGGCCGTGTTCGTCGCCACGGGCCTTGGCAGGGACATTGCCTTGAAAATCCAAGGGGAAGAGGCCGAAGGGATTGTCTTTGCAGGCTGTTTCTTAAGCCGGATCCGTCTGGACGGGACCCGCCATGACCATGACCGGGTGGTGGTGGTTGGAGGCAGCACGGAGGCGGTGGATGCCGCACGCTCTGCCCTGCGCAGCGGGGCCGCAGAGGTGAGCCTTGTTTTTATCCGCACCCGCCGGGGCCGGGATGCAATTCCTGCCGACAAAACGGAAATCCAGGCGGCAAAGGCGGAAGGGGTGCGCATCCTCACCGAGCTTACCCCTGTTTCAGTCATCGTGGAAAACGGCAGGGTATCCGGGCTTCACTGCCGGAAAACAGACGCCAAATCGGTAAAAGAGAAAACGTCAGAAACCCGGACACCCACGGAAGAGACCTTCCAGGACCTGGCCTGTACCCTGTTGATTCCTGCCCTGGGCCGGAAACCGGCCCCGGACCTCTTCAAGGGGATCACCGGAGTCAAAATTACCCCCCAGGGCGGGGTCGAGGTGGATCCGGAAACCTATGAAACCGGGCGGCCGGGCCTGTTCGCCGGCGGAGAGATCCAGTCCGGTGCATCCACGGCCGTCCGGTCCATGGCCGCCGGCCGCGAGGCGGCCTGGTCCATGGACCGGTTTATCAGGGGCCTGGACCCAAAAGCGGACCGGCCCCCGCGGCCCAGGGGAACCAATTGGCTGCCCCTGCCCCAAAATGTCGTTGCCCGGGAGCGGGCAAAAATGCCGGTGATAGAACCTGAATTGCAGGTCCAAGGGTTTTTTGAAATCGAAAAGGGGTTTTCAGAAGCCGTTGCCCGGTCTGAGGCGGCCCGCTGTGTGTCCTGCGGGACCTGCTGTGAATGCGGACTTTGCGTTCAAGCCTGTGAGGCCAAGGCCATTCACCACGGCATGACCGATAGGGTGGAAACCCTTGACATCGGGTCCATCATCGTGGCCACGGGTTTTGACCCCCTGGACCCGACCCCCATGACCCAGTATGGTTATGGCCGGTATGCCAATGTCTTTACCAATCTTGAATTTGAAAGGCTTTCCAATGCCACCGGGCCCACCGGCGGCAAGCTGCTGAAGCGGGACTCAAAGGACCGTTTGAAATATCTGGACCCGCCCAAAACCGTGGCCATTCTCCACTGCATCGGCAGCCGGGATATCCGGTATCATGAATACTGCTCCCGCACCTGCTGCATGTATGCCCTCAAATATGCCCATCTTCTGAAAGACAAATGCGGGCCGGATACGGAAATCTATAATTTTTACATTGATATGCGGTGCTTTGGCAAAGGCTATGAAGAATTTTATAAACGCGTTCAAGAGGAAGGCGTGAGGATGATCCGGGGAAAAGCCGCCCGGATTGAAGAGAAAGACGGTCTTCTCCTGGTATCGGCGGAAGATACCCTTTCCGGGTCCATGCTGAAGGTTCCCGTTGACATGGTGATTCTGTGTACGGCCATGGAAGCGCGGAAAGATATAACCGACGTGGCCCGCATTTTCGGGATCAGCACGGGAAGCGACGGATTTTTCATGGAAGAGCATCCCAAGCTGGAGCCGGTTTCCACAGCCACCAGCGGTGTCTTCCTGGCCGGCGCCTGCCAGGGGCCCAAGGATATTCCCGATACCGTGGCCCAGGCAAAGGGGGCGGCGGCCGAAGCCCTGGCCCTCAGTGCGGCAAAAGAGGTGTCTGTGTCACCCATGATATCCGCCATTGACCCGGATATCTGCATCGGGTGCCGGATCTGCATCGGGCTTTGCCCCTATTCAGCCATTGAATTCAATGAATTAAAAGCCGTCAGTGTGGTCAATGAGGCCGTGTGCAAGGGGTGCGGCAGTTGTGCCGCCTATTGCCCCAGCGGGGCGGCCAAGGTCAGTCATTTTACGGACCGGCAGATTTTTGCGGAAATTGAAGGGCTGCTGGCCGGATAATCGTCATCAGGCCTTAGCTATAGGCGTTTAAGAAAAGGAGGACTTCCATGAAAGAATTTGAACCCGTCATTGTTGCATTTTTCTGCAATTGGTGCACGTATACGGCGGCAGACCTGGCCGGCACCTCCCGGCTGTCCTACCCCTCCAATATCAAGATCATCCGGATGATGTGTACGGGCATGGTGGACCCGAAATATGTGATCAAAGCCTTTCTGGAAGGGGCTGATGCCGTTCTGGTGAGCGGGTGCCGGCCCGGAGACTGCCATTATATCAATGGAAATTTCAAGGCCCGGCGGCGCATGAAACTGCTCAAAGAAATTCTCAGGCCCTTCGGGATTGAAGAAGAGCGGCTCCGCCTGACCTGGATCGGCGCCAGCGACGGCCATAAATTTGCCGAAACCATCTGTGAGATGACGGCCCAGGTTAAAAAACTGGGGCCCATTGAAACAAAAAAGACCCTGGTGATTTAAATTTTTCCGACGGCTGGATGCACCCTTTTCCATGCTTCAGCCGCCAACCCGGAGGCAGATATGACCCTTTTTTCAAAGATTGAAGTCAAAGACAAGGACCTTTCATCCTGTTTACAGGGCCTTTTTGTATCCCTGCTGGCCTCGGACAAAATAGACGCGCTCCTGATCCCCCGGCAGCTTCCCCACAAGGCGGTGGTGATGCCGGCCCTGATTTATAACCCGGATGATCTGGCCCAGGCCGATCCCCTGGCCCCCGCTTTTCCCTTGAATGCGGCCCGCATGGCCTCCCGGCTGACCAAGAAACGGTCCGGTGAAAAGCTGGGGCTGGTTCTGAGACCCTGTGAAATCAGGGCCTTTATTGAATTGATCAAGCTTCGGCAGGGATCTTTGGAGGATGTGGTCATCATCGGTATGGATTGCCTCGGAGCCTATACCAATGGGGATTATGCAAAATTTGCAGAAACAGAAGGGTCCACCCGCAGGTTTTATGAACAGATCCTGGGCGGCCGTTCCGGTCCCGTTGACGGGTATGAATTGGCCGGGGCCTGTACCGTGTGTGAGCATCCCGTGCCGGAGAATGCCGATATCGTCATCGGGCTCTATGGCGTTGATCATGCGACGGAGATCCTGGTGGAAGCGGCCACATCCAAAGGGGAAGCCCTGGTCCAGGGGTTGAATCTTTCCAGGGCCGCGGAACCGGCGGGCCGGAAAAAGGCCATTGACGCCCTGGTCTCGGACCGCGCGGCAAAACGGGATAAAATGATGGCAGAAACCTCGGCCCTGACATCAAGTATTGAAAAACTGTCCCATTATCTTTCCCGGTGCGTGAACTGCTATAACTGCCGGGTGGCCTGCCCGGTATGCTATTGCAAAGAATGTGTGTTCGTCACCGATGTGTTTGACCATGATCCCTATCAATACCTGCAATGGGCCAGGAAAAAAGGCAATGTCAAAATGCCGTCGGACACGGATTTTTTTCACCTCACCCGCATGGCCCATATCGGCTTGACCTGTGTGGGATGCGGCCAGTGTTCCAATGCCTGCCCCAACGATATCCCCTTGATGGAATTGTTCCGGACTTCGGCCCATGCCGCACAGAAGGCCTTTGGGTATGAGGCCGGCAGAAGGGTGGATGAGCCCATGCCGCTGGCGGTCTTTGAAAAAGATGAATATGAAGACATCGTGGGGATAAAGGGGGCATCATGAAAAAGAAGATCGGTACGGCCATGGTGGTGGGTGCCGGGATCAGCGGTATCCGGTCCGCCCTGGATCTGGCGGAATTCGGATACCGGGTGACCCTTGTGGACAAGGCCCCCGGCATCGGCGGCATTTTAAGTCAACTGGATGACCAGTTTCCCACAGACGGCTGCGGCATGTGCAGGATGCTGCCCCTGGTGAACCGGGACGAATCCTCCCAGCAGTGCCTTCGCAGGGGGCTTTTTCATGAAAATATCCAGATCCTTTCCAATACCCGTTTAAAGGACATCCAGGGAGAACCCGGCCATTTTAAAATCATCCTGGAAAAGCCCTTCCCGGCTGTTGATCCGGCCCTGTGCGTCGGCTGCGGGGAGTGCACCGCCGTATGTCCGGTTGAGGTCCCGGATGCCTTTAACCTGGGGCTTGGAAATAGAAAGGCCGTTTATCTTCCCATCCCCCATATGATCCCCACTGCCTACACCCTTGATCTTACCCATTGCACCCGCTGCAATGCCTGTGTGACGGCCTGTCCCACCGGAGCCATCCGGCTCCCGGAAGAAAAACGGAAACAATTCCATATCCTCATCGTGGATGATGAACTCATCGTCCGGGATTCTTTAAAGGAATGGCTGCTGGATGAAGGGTTTTCCGTGGATATGGCCGAGTCGGGCCAGGCTGCCCTGGAGTTCTTGTCACAGCAGCCCTGCCATCTCATGCTCACGGACATTAAAATGCCGGGCATGGACGGGGTAGAGGTTCTGACCCGTGCAAAAGCGCTTTATCCCGACCTTCCCGTTGTCATGATGACGGCCTATGCCACCGTGGAAACAGCGGTGGAGGCTTTGAAGACAGGGGCCGGGGATTATCTTTTAAAACCCTTTGACCCCCGGACCTTTATTCCGAAAATCCTTGATATCTATCAGGCCATGGACATGGTTGAAGAGCAGGTGCTGGAGGTGAACGCCCTGGTGCTGGCCATGGGCACGGACTATTTTGATCCGCAGACATCAAAAAATCCCTTTGGGTATGGCGAGTATCCGGATATGGTGACCAGCCGGGAATTTGAACGGCTCCTCAGCGGCGCCGGGCCCACCCATGGGGAACTCCTGAGGCGATCCGACGGAAAACCGGTCCAAAAAATCGCCTGGTTCCAGTGCGTGGGGTCCAGGGATATTCAGGCCGATGCGGATTTCTGTTCCTCGGTCTGCTGCATGCATGCCGTCAAGGAAGCCCGGCTGGTCAAGAAAAAAGCCGGGGATTCCATTGAAACCGTTATTTTTTATATGGACCTGAGGGCCTTTGGAAAATCCTATTATGCCTATCAGGCCGATGCCCAAAAAGAATACGGGGTTGTTTTTATCCGCAGCCGGGTCCATACGGTCATTGAAAATAAGGACCCGGGTGGGCTGGATGTGGTCTATGCGGATCCGGAAGGAGGGACTCATTCAGACCGGTTTGATATGATTGTGCTGTCCATCGGGCAAAGACCGGGCTCCTGCATGAAAGATTTTGCCCGAATGGCCGGGCTGACCCTGAATGAATGGGGATTTCCCTCATCTCTGCCCTTTTCAACCAGCTTGTCCGGGCGGGCCGGGGTGTTCCTTTCAGGCTCTGTTACCGGTCTGAAGGATATCAGCGATTCCGTCACCCAGGCCGGAGCGGCCGCTTTATCCGCCTCCCGGTTTATCCATGCCGGGGGAGGGAGCCTGTCCCCCGAACCGGATGCGCCGCCGCGATTTCGGGATGTCGGCCGGGATCTGCCAAAGGCGTTGGTGATTGTATGCCCCTGTGGTCAGGCTCTTTTTGAAAAAACCGAAGAATTAAATTTGAAAAAGGATATCATGAAGGACCCGGTGGTGGGGGAGGTGGTTTTCATGGACCGGCTCTGCACGGAAAAAGGCGGGTCTGACCTGGCGGCCCTGGTTTCAGGCACCGTTGCCAACCGTATATTGATCGGGGCCTGTCTTCCCTGCACCCGGCCCGAGAAAATCAAGGCCTTGGCAGAGGCCTCGGGTCTTTATCCAGGCCTGGTGGCCGGGGTGGACCTCCGCTTTTTTCAAGAGAAAAAACCGGACGTGTCTGCGGTCATGGAAAAATTGAAAATGGGGATGGCCCGCTTAAGACGGGCGGAGCCCCAGAGGAACGGTGTGGTTCCCTCCATCCGGAAGGCCCTGGTGGTCGGCGGGGGCATTGCCGGGATGATGGCGGCCCTGGCCATTGCGGATCACGGGTTTGAAGTGGATCTGGTGGAGCGCCGGCCCTGTCTCGGGGGGAATCTGACCTGGCTCCGGCACACCATTGAGGGTCATGACGTTCAGGCCCTTTCCCAAGACACCATGGCCAAGATCGAAAAACACCCCCTGGTCCATGTCCATACCAGCTCAGAGGTCACCGGGTCCTTTGGGACGGCCGGGTCTTTTCTGACCACCCTGAGGGAAAAGGAGGCAGTGCTTACGCTGGAGCATGGCGCCGTCATCCTTGCAACCGGCGGCAAAGAGGCTGAAACCACGGCCTACGGTCACGGTGAAACCCCGAACATCGTGACCCAGAAGGAACTGGAACAGGGCCTTTCTAACGGCAGCCTGGTCCCGGACCGTCTGGACTCCGTGGTCATGATCCAGTGTGTGGACTCCCGGGAACCGGCCTCAAAACCCTATTGCAGCCGGATCTGCTGCCTCTCGGCCTTGAAAAACGCCCTGTATCTGAAGAGCCTGAACCCGGAGATGATGATTACGGTCTTTTACCGGGACATCATGGCCTATGGGTTTTCCGAACAGTTTTATACCCGGGCCAGAAAACAAGACATCCTGTTTGTCCAATATGATTTGGATCATAAACCCCTTGTGACGCCATGCGGCCAAAAACTCTCTGTGACCGGGATGGAGCCCGTCCTTGGCCGGCCCATGGAAATCACGGCCGATTTGGTGGTGCTCTCCACCGGTGTGGTACCCGAACTCCCCAAAAGCCTGGCGGACTGCTTTGGCGTTGAAACGGATGCTTCCGGATTTTTCCGGGAAGCAGATTATAAATGGCGGCCCATGGATTCCTTAAAAGAAGGGGTCTTTGCCTGCGGTCTCTGCCATTCCCCCCGGAATATCACGGAAGCCGTGGCCGGCGCTGAAGCATCCGCCCAGAGGGCCTTGAGAATTATCGGAGACAGCCGGATCAAGGCGGCATCCGTGACGGCCCGGGTCCGTCACAGCCTGTGCAGCCTGTGTGAGCGCTGCATCGAGGCCTGTCCCTATGGGGCGAGGTCCCTGGACACGGATCTGATGCAGGTTGTGGTGCATCCGGCCCTGTGCCAGGGGTGCGGGTCCTGTGCCGCCGTCTGCCCCAACAGCGCATCGGTTTTGTCGGGATTTAAGGACCAGCAGGTGTTTGATGCCATAGATTCAATATTTTAAATGAGGATTTCAAGGGAACGATGATGGAAAAAATAGAAAAAAAAATCATTCTGCTGGTGGATGATGAAGCCGATATCCGGGAGGTCCTGGCCATTTCCCTGGCCGATATGGGATATGAGGTCCTGACGGCGGAAAACGGGGAAAAGGCCCTGGACCTGTACAGGGAAAAATCTCCTCAAATCGTTCTTACGGACATTAAAATGCCGGGCATGGACGGGATTGAAATTTTAAAACGCATCAAAAGCGAAAATCCCTATACCGAGGTGATCATGATTACCGGCCACGGCGATACGGATATTGCCATCAAAAGCCTGAAATATGAGGCCATTGATTTTATCACCAAGCCCATCAGCAGCGATGCCTTGGAAATCGCCCTGAAACGGGCCAATGAAAAAATTCTCACCCGGGAGCTGTTGCGCCGCTATACCGAAAATCTGGAGAACCTGGTCCGGGAAAAGACAAAGCTCCAGGACCATCTGTCCTCCCTGGGGGGGATGATCGGCTCCATTTCCCACAGTATCAAGGGCCTTTTGACACGGCTGGACGGGGGACTCTATCTGGTTGAGTCGGCCGTGCAAAAAGAGGATAAGGCCCGGCTCGGCGAAGGCCTGGATATCCTGAAACTGACCGTTGACCGCATCAAGAAAATGATTTTTGATGTTCTCTATTCATCCAAGGAGAGAACGCTTCAGCTTGAACCCATTCCCCTGTTGAAATTTGCAGGGGACGTGGCCGATATTGCCGATCAGAAAGCCCTGCCCCACAAGATCCGGATTGTCCGTGATTTTGACCGCGCACCGGACCGGTTCACGGCCGATGCCGAAGAGTTCCGGTCCGCCCTTATCAATATCCTGGACAATGCCGTTGATGCCTGCATGGAAGACCTGTCCGGGAAAAGCCGTGAGATCCGGTTTATCATACGGGATGACGATACCCATATCATTTTTGAGATCCGGGACAACGGTATCGGCATGGACCGGAAAACACGGGAAAAGATTTTCAATCTTTTCTTTTCATCCAAGCAGAACAAGGGCACCGGATTCGGCCTGTTCATCACCAAAAGCATCATCCACCGGCACGGGGGAGAGATCACGGCCCGTTCGGCCAAGGGAAAAGGAACCGCCATGCATATCCGGCTGCCAAAGGAAATCATCTGAAATCCCTGTCCGGTTCATTTTTGGCAAAGGGGAACCGGATGGTAAAGGTGGTTCCCTCCTGTTCCGATGACACCTCGATATGGCCCTTGCATTCCTTGATGATCCCGTAACTGATGGACAATCCAAGCCCTGTGCCTTTCCCGACCTCCTTGGTGGTAAAAAAGGGTTCAAAGATTTTTTCCCGGATGGCTTCGGGAATGCCGATGCCGGTATCTTTTATTTTCACCGTCACCTGATGGTTTTCCGACAGGGTTTGGATGAATATTTTTTCATGGTCGATTTTCGATCCGGTTTTTTGACTCTTTTCTTCAACAGCATCCCTGGCATTCACCAGAAGATTGATGAATACCTGCTCGATGCGGCTGGGGTCTCCGATAATCGTGGGCAGATCGTCGGCGAGGTGCCAGACCACTTCGATTCCCCGGACCTTGAGCTGCTGGCTGAAGATATCATAGGCCCTTTTCAGGATATCGTTGACATGGATATTTTCAAAATTGATATCGGATTTCCGGGCAAAATGCCGCATATGTTCAATGATTTTGGAGGCCCGGTCCACATTGCTGTTGATTTTTGACAGCAGGGTGTGAAGGATGGAATCCTCAATGGCTGACGCCTGATTGATTTTTTTCAGGATAAAATCACTGGCCGTCTTAATCACGGACAGGGGCTGGTTCAGCTCATGGGCAATGCCGGTGGACATTTCCCCCAGGGTGGCCATCTTGCCGGCCTGCATCAGTTCCCGTTCGGTTTCAAGGCGTTTGGTGATATCACTGGTAATGACCAGCCATACCTGTTTGTGCTCATATTCCAGAGGTGAAATCCAGATATCGGCATAAAGGGGCTGGCCATTCTTTCGTGTTTGCCGGACCTGGTTCAGAACCGATGAGGATTTGATCCGGGCCGCCATCTTTTCTTTTTCCTCGTCGGGAAAGAAATCCTTGAATGATTTTTTCAGGATTTCATTTTTATTATATCCATAGACCGCTTCCACGCTGGGATTGCAATCCACCAGGTCAAGGGTTTCCTGATCCAGAACAAAGACGGGATTGGGGATGCTGTTAAAAATGGACTGATATTTTTTTTCCGATGTGGCCAGCCTTTTTTCCAATTGTTTTCTGGCGGTAATATCAATACTCATCTCCAGGGCGGACACCACTTCTCCCTTTGAATTTTTCAAGGGCGAGGCAATGAGAATCCAGTGGTGCAGGACCCCGTCCCGGCCCATGCCGGATTCTTCCCCGTAATGGGATTTCCCGTCTTGAAAGGCCTTTTCCATGGGGCAATGGTCACATTTATGGCCCAGGCCCTTATAGGCCTGGTAGCAGAAAGTTCCCGGCTTTGGATCAAAATTTCTGATGAACTGACGGTTGCAGCGCAAAAGCCTGTAATTCAGGTCCTGGACGCTGATCATGCAGGGGGCGTCATCAAACAGGGTCCTGTATTCGTCCCTCTGTTCATTGAGTTCCGCCCTCTGGATTTTGATCTGGTCTCCCATGGTATTAATGGCCCGGGCCAGGAGTCCCATTTCATCGTCCTGCCGGATATCCACCTTGCTTTCATAGTCACCCTCGGAGATGAGGGCCGTGCCCTCAATCAGTTTTTTGATGGGGGCATTGATAAACCGGTGGACAAAAATAAAAATAATATAGGACAGGACAACAAAGGCAATACCGGCCAGACCGATAATGGCTTTTTTAGCGCCCTGGATTTCCTCATCTCTTTTTTTCAGTGACACCACCACATCCAGGGCTCCCAGGATGATTTTGTCTTTTGGATGAAAATGGCAGGCCTCGGTGGAACACCCGGCCTCATTGAAAATCGGGGAAATAATGCCCAAAAGCCGGTATCCCTCAGGAGAATGAATAATGCGGGTCCTTTTCGAAAGATCAAGCCGGCTCAAGGGGGGGTCGGTTTCATGGCAGATATTGCAGGCCTCAGCCTTGATATTGGTCCGGGAATTGACCTGGTCCTTGATATTGGAAAATTTTATTTCCCCTTCTTTATTGTAAATATTGATCTGCTCAAGGCCTTCCTGCTGACCGATATTCCGGATGATCTGGTTGATATCATCCCTGGAATTCAGGGTCATGGCATAATGGGTGCCCAGCCGGATGGTTTCGGTGAGCCGGTCGGTATCGGAAATAATATGGTCCATCAGTTTTTCGTTTTGATACCGGATAATAAAATAGGCCCAGGTTGAAATGACAAAAAGCAGGGATATGCCGATAAAAACAATAAATTTAGAAACAATATTCAATCGAAAGAGGGTGTATTTTTTGCCCATATCGTCTCCCATGGTATTAAAGGATTATTGAGGCTGAATTCAAGACCTGCCCTCACTGGTCTGCAATGGTTTTGCAGATCCGGGCCGTCAGGAGCACCATATTGTCAATACTGTCCAGCTCGGCATATTCATCGGGCCGGTGGGAATTGGCGCCTACAATGCCCATACCGTCAATGGTGGGCGTGCCGGAAAAGGAGGTATAATTGCCGTCGGAACACCCGCCTGTTGCAATGGGTTCCATGGTCAGGCCCAGGGTTTTCCCGGTGGATCGGACCAGCTCCCAGAGCTTTTGGGCGGCTTCTCCCGCCTCCATGGGCGGCCGGTCGATATGGCCTCGGATACGGATGATCGAGTCTTTAAAAAAAGGTTGATCTCCCAGGGTATTGAAAAAGTCTTCCACCCGGTCTTTTTCTTCGGGCGTTGAAATCCGGATATCCACCCAGGCCTCTGCCAGGGCCGGGATGATATTGACCTTGTCTCCGCCGGAAACCACCGTGACCTGGGCCGTGGTGCCCCTGTCGTTTTCGTTGAGCCTGTTGATCCGGACAATCTGGTGGGCCAGTTCCACCACGGCATTGACGCCTTTTTCAGGGTCGGCTCCGGCATGGGCCTCCCGGCCTTTCACCGTGATATGGAAGGACCCTCCGCCCTTTCTTTGCAGCACAAACCGGTATCCGGGCCGGCAGGGTTCATATACAAAGGTCCGGAGGCTTTTCTTCGCCGTTTCCATGATCCATTCTTTGGAAGCCTGGGACCCGGTTTCCTCATCCCCGTTAAAGGCCACACAAAGGGAGAGGGAATCCAGGATGCCATCCTGTTTCAGGGCCTCAAGGCTGTGAAGCACCACCAGGAGCCCGCCCTTCATGTCACAGACGCCGGGGCCGAAGGCTTTATTGTCCCGGATGGAAAAGGGGCGTTTTTCAGCTTCCCCGACTGGAAATACCGTGTCCATATGGCCGAGAAACATGATATCAAAGGAATTGCCTTTTTGGGGGTGTTCCGCATACAGACAGGGAACCTGATCCTCCCCAAGAAACAGGACCCGGGTATCCAGGCCGAGGTTTTGAAACCGGGTTTCAAAAAACCGGGCCACCTTTTCAATTCCGTGTTTATTGTCGCTGCTGGAATCGATATTCACGATGGTCTGAAAATCGTTTAGAAATTGTTCGTGCCGGGAATCAATATAGGCTTTCATTTTATACTCCGTTTGTTACCCTCGCATCAGGCTGAAATACCGTAAAAAAAATACATGATGGTCATGACCACGATGATGAACAATAAGGTGATGCCGGACCCGGCCCGGACATAGTCCATGACCCTGTATCCGCCGGGCCGCATGATCAGGGCGTTCACCTGGTGGGTGGGCAGGATAAAGGTGTTTGAAGCGGCCAGGGCCACCAGAAGGGCCGCCATCCTCGGATCAGCCCCGCACTGAAGGGCCATGTTCATGGCCAGAGGAATCATGAGAACCGTGGCCCCCACATTGGAGGTGACCAGGGTGAAAAAAGAAGTCAAAAGGCCGATGAGCAGAAACAGGACAAGGGGCGTCAAAAAAGATTGCGTTAGATGGGCAAGGTTTGTTGAAAGATACAGGGCGGCCCCGGTTTTTTCAAAGGCAAGGCCCAGGGGGATGAGTCCTGCCAGGAGGAATACCGTCATCCAGTCCACCCCCCGGTAGGCCTCATCCAGGGTCAGGACCCGGGTCAGGATCATGGCAATGGCACCGGCCAGAAGGGCAATGGGCAGTTCAACCTTGAATCCCAGGGCCAGCACCAGGGCCAGGACAAGGCTTGCCGCGGCAAAGCCTGCTTTTTCAGGGTGAAGGACCTCGTTTTTGATATGCTCGGTAAAGGCCAGATTTTTTTTCTGCCGGATCAGATGGAATTTTTCCCATTCCCCGAACAGGAGCAGGGCGTCTCCGGGCTGGATCTTTGTTTCGGAGATATCTTCAAAAAGGACCGTGCCCCTTTGGAAAAGGGCAAGGGGGTTCACCTGGTACCGTTTCCGGAAATAGAGGGCATGAAGGGTCTTGCCCACCAGTTCCGACCGGGGCGTGACAATGGCTTCGACAATCCCGGCATTGTCCGGGGACAGGATTTCACCCATGTGGTTGAGTTCCTCCTGCAGGTCCCAGCCCAGATCCTTTGTAAGACCATGGATATGGTCCTTATTGCTGATGATGCCGAGGATGTCGCCGGCTTCAATAATATCCGACCGGGAGGGCACATTGACCCTGTACCGGCTGTCATTGGCCCCCTGTTTACAGATGCAGATGACGGTGGAATGATATCTGGGGCGGATGAACAGTTCATCCAGCCTCTTGGCGGCAAACCCGGCAGGCACTTTCAGTTCATAGGCCTGATGGATTTCCCGGCCATAGGTGCATTCCAGTTCGTGGTTCAGGAGACAGAATTCTTCATCTTTTCCGGAACCCGCCGGCAGGACGATTTTCCCCAACACCATAAAATATAAAATCGCCGTCACCACAAGGCTGATGCCGATGGGAGCGACGCTGAACAGACCGAAGGGTTCAAAGGGTTTGCCGCCCACAAGGTCATGGCTGTTGGACCAGAAGGCGGCCATGAGGTCATTCAGGAGAATGAGGGGACTGGAGCCCACCAGGGTGACGCAGCCGCCGATAACGGCGCAATAGCCCATGGGAATGAGTATCCGGGAAACGGGAACGTTGACCTGGCGGCAGATCCGGTTGGCCACGGGAAGAAACAGGGCCGCCGCACCGATATTCTGCATAAAGCTGGAGATAAACGCCACCGTACCTGAAATCAGGGCCATGATCCGGGTTTCGCTTTTACCGGCCATCCGGATGATGATCCGGGCCAGGTGGTTCATGACCCCTGTTTTATCCAGGCCCTCGCCGATGATGATAACGGCAATGATGGACACCACGGCGCTGGAACTCAGGCCCGAGATGGCCTCGGCGGGTGAAATCACCCCGGACAGAGGCAGAAGCACCATCATGAGAAGTCCCACCATATCCACCCGGACCAGGTCAAAAATGAAAAGCAGGGTCACACAGATGAGAAAGCCGAATACAATCATCATGTCCGGGGTGATGGGAATGGGGGTCATGTTGTCCTCTGTTTTTTCTGTTTTTTTTTCTGACTTTATGTAAGAATGCGTCAATAGTCAACACCTGTTAGGAATGATCCGTTCATAGGCAGGGAAGATATCCGACATGAACCCCAATAAGGAAACCCGGATGAAAAAAATCAATGATGTCCTTATGACGAAAGATCCCTTTGAAGAAATTCTCATGGGCAACGAGGCCGTTGTCCGGGCCATGGTTGAAACCGGGACCCGGGTGATCGCCTCCTATCCCGGCTCTCCGACCCCGGAGATCGCTGCGGCCATCCTGAGTATTCCCGAGGACCGGCGGCCCTTTTATTTTGAATTTTCCGTCAATGAAAAGGTCGCAACGGAAGTGGCCTTGGGCGCGGCCCTGAACGGGAACCTGTCCTGCGCCTTTTTCAAAAGCGTGGGCCTCAACGTGGCCCTGGACAGCTTTGTCCAGCTCAGCCTCATGAATATCACCGGCGGCATGGTGGTGGTGATGGGCGATGATCCCGGCGCCAATTCATCCCAGAACGAACAGGACAACCGGAATGTGTATCAGATGGCCAGGGTCGCGGTCCTGGAGCCTGCCTCCCCCCAGGAGGCCTATGAATACTATAAACATGCCGCAGCCCTGGCACAAAAGGAACAGACCGCTGTGGTTCTCAGGCTCACCACCCATGTCTGCCATGCCCGGCAGAAAATCAGGTTCGGGGCCCGGTCGAAGCCGGTTCCCTATCGAACCGATTTCAACCGGGCCAAGGGACCCTATATCGCCCTGACCACCATGGCCCTGGACATGAAACGGAACTCCATACAAAAGCTGAAGCGGGCCGGGCAATATATCCAACAGGCGGGCCTGAACCGGGAAATCTCATCTCAAAACAGCAGGGGCAAGGGCATCATCACCTCGGGCCTGACCTTTCTGTCGGTCCTGGATGTGTTGGAAATAAGCGCATACCGGCCGGATATCCTGAAGCTCGGGGCCGTGAATCCCCTGGATGAGGAGAGGGTGCTTGCCTTTTTAGAGGCCCATGATGAGGTGCTCATCCTGGAAGAACTGGATGATATCCTGGAACTCCGGATCAAGGCCCTGGCCTATGATCATGGGTTAAAAACAAAATTAACAGGCAAGATCTATGACGAAGATTTCGTGGGGGAATACACCCCGGATAAGACCCGGGATAAACTGGCCGCCGTCTGGCCGGATCTGGCGATCTCTTCTCCGGCATGGCCTGTCCTTCCCTTGACCGTACCGCCGAGACCGGCCCAGATGTGTCCCGGCTGCGGCCATAGAAGCGCTTTTTTCGCCATTAAAAAAGCCCTGGAAAAAGAAGATGTCACCGTAGCGGATATCGGCTGCCACACCCTGGGCTATATGCCGCCCTATGAGATGGGTGAGATTCTTCTGTGCATGGGGGCTTCCGCCGGCATGGCCTCGGGTCTGTCCCTGTTCAACGACCGGAAACGGGTGGTGGCTTTCCTGGGAGATTCCACCTTTTTCCATGCCGGTCTTCCCGGCCTCATCAATACGATTTTCAACCGGCACAATATCACCCTCATCCTCATGGAAAACGGCACCACGGCCATGACCGGCCATCAGGACCATGCGGGCAGCGTCATCCCCGTTGAAAATCTTCTGAAAGGCCTCGGCATTGAGAGCATTCTCTCCTGCGATACCTATAACCAGTCCAAATTGACGGAACTGGTCCGGACCTCCCTGGCCATCAAGGGCGTCAGCGTTGTCATTGCCAAGCACCCCTGTATGCTGAAATTCACCCGGCAGAAGAGAAAACAGCCGGGCTTTGTTCAGACCCATGTGGATATTGATCAGGACATCTGCACCCAAACCCGTGACTGCGTCGAACGGTTCGGTTGCCCGACCTTTACCCGGAAACCCGACGGCACCGTCTTCACCCACCCGGACCTCTGCATCGGGGACGGATCATGCCGGCAGACCTGCCCTGAAAATGCCATCGTCTTCGGCAAGGAGGCAAAATGAAATCCTTTAATATTTATATCATTGGTGTGGGCGGCCAGGGCATCGGCCTTTTGAGCCAGGCCCTCCTGAGAGGCATCGATCATGCGGGCATCCCGGCTCTTGCCGTGGATACCCACGGCCTTGCCCAGAGGGGGGGCATTGTGGTGTCACAGATCCGGTGCGGGGACTGGGTCCATTCTCCCCTCATCATGAAACACAGCGCAGATCTGGTCCTGGGCATGGAAATCCATGAAGCGGCCCGGGGGGCTTCCCTGGCCCTGAAAAACGGCGGCACCCTGGTCTTTCTCAATGTTTCGTGGCAGCCCCTGCCTGTGCGCCTGGGCCGGAGCCCTGAAATTACGGCTGGAGAGGTCATCCAGGCGTGCACTGTCCTCGGAGCCGTTTCCATAAAACTGGAACTCGGCACTCTTCCCGATGCCCGCATGCAGAATATGGCCCTCCTGGGGTCGGTCTCAAAAAATGCCCTCATCCCCGGCGTCGCAAAACAGCATTATGAGGCCGCCCTGGACGATCTTCTGTCCGGCGACCTGCTCAAAAAGAACCGGACCGTATTTGATTCATGGGCGGTTTGAGGTGGGGGTGGTAATAATCAGCCTATTTTATATGACACTGGTGCCAACCCATGAAATTATTGAGAAAGCATTTCGGAAAACCCTTCCCATGTTTCCGGAATTGGCGGTACGAGAGCTGGTAGCGAATGCACTGATTCACCAGGATTATTTTATCACGGGCGCTGGTCCCATGGTGGAAATATTTGATGACCGGATGGAAATTACCAATCCGGGAGAACCGCTGATAGATCCACGCCTCTTTGAGGAAACGGTTTGGCGTTGAGGAAAAGAACAAGGCGGCAGTTTCACGATATATCCGGGAGGCTGTTGAAAAAGCAGTGATCAAACCAGCGGATGTCGAGGCTTCCCGGAAGATGATGAAATATGTTCCGTATTGGGCCTGATGTTAATTGATGGATATTTGATCGCCAACTCTTTATTGGAGCAGAGAGAAGCTCTTTGTCGGGAATAGGCCATATCATGAATGTTACTTGTTTAGAGGTGATCCGCCGGGTGTCAGGCCCTTATAATCTGAACACCTATGTTCTGGTCTGTAAAAAGACCAGGGAGGCCCTTATCATTGATCCGGGAGGCACGGCGGAGGCCCTGGCGGCCCTGGTCAGGGAAAAGGGCCTGGCGCCCCTCCGGATACTCAATACCCACGGCCACGCCGACCCGGTTTTCTCCATCCCGTCCTTTAAACAAGACTTTAACATCCCCTCCTGCCTTCACGGGGCAGACGACGATTTTTTCAGGGACCCGGAAGTCCGGGAGAAAACAAGGCGGGCCGTGGGGCTTCCGCCCCCGTATCCGGCCGATGTCCGGCTGGCCGACAGGGATGAGATCCGGTTCGGAAACATTTGCCTGACGGTAATCCATACCCCGGGCCATACCCCCGGGTCGGTCTGTTTTTTATGCCGGGGCCGGCTCTTTACCGGCGATGCGGTTTTTGTGGGCGAGGCCGGCCGGACCGATCTTCCGGGAGGCGATCTGCCCCGGTTGATCGAGTCCATCCGGACCCGGATCATCCCCCTGGATAAAAAGACCATTATCCATCCCGGTCACCACCAGGGCCAAGAATTTGAATCCACCCTTGAAAGGGAAATGAAGGAAAACATCTATATCACGGACTTTATCCTTTGAATGTCTCTTTACGCGAATTCTAAATATTGATACGGGTTTACGGATCAAAATTGTAAAAGCAGGCAAAGGTTCTCCGAGATAATGCCACAACAGAAAGGCTTGATCGTAAACTTCCTTTATCAACGGCCTATCGACTCCTGGCTCGTCATGGTTGGCGTAAAGTGCAACCAGATACCAAAAGCCAGGATTCAAAGTCAAGAATGATGTTATGGGGCTCGGGACAGGGACCCTCCTCTACCCTGGCCGCTGTCGGAACGCGGGTTTCAAGCAATTCCCGGATATGGCCCATTTCGTTGACCAGAAAAGACAGCTTTTCTTCCATTTGGGACAATCGTTCCCCAAGGTCCGGATCTGTTCTCCCGGTCTTATTATCCCTGGGTTTCCGGCTTTTGCGGGGAGAATGTTTTTCCAGGAAATACAGGCAATTGTCCCAGAAAAGCTCCAGGGGGATATCCCCGGCTTTTCCATGATGCTTGATCAGCTTTTCGGCAATGGCGGTCATACACCTTGAGGCGACGGTGTCCGGAAAAAGGAGGAAAAAAGGGGTCTGGGCGATGACCGAGGCCCTGACATTTTTATCCGATGCCACAATGCCCAGGGGTTCTATTCTGGCCGGAAGAAACCGGGTAACGGTCTGTTTTAACCGGGCATAGGCTTTCTGGGCCGCCTTGCCTTCGGCGACCTGGTTGACGATAACTTTGACGGGGCGGTCATAGCCGTGTTTTGACATGACTTTCAGCATGGAATAGGCATCGGTCAGGGAAGTGGGTTCTGTGGTGACCACCAGGATGATTTCATGGGAGGCCATGCAAAAGGCGAGAACCTGGGACGAGATTCCGGCCGAGGTATCAAAAATGAAAAAATCGTAGGCATCCAGATTTAGAAAAGCGCTGATCAGGGTCCCGGTCTCGGCCCGGGTCAGGTCGGCCAGCCTTTCCACCCCTGAGGAGCCCGGGATGATATCAATACCCTGGTAGTCCCGGATCAGGATGTCGGTCAATGCGGCCCGGCCGGAAATGACGGATTCCAGATCCTTTTGGGGATAGAGGCCCGTGAGGATGTTGACATTGGCAAGACCGAGGTCTGCGTCAAAGAGACAGACCTTAAATCCTTCAGCCGCCAGGGCCAGGGAAAGATTCAGGCTGATGCTGGTTTTTCCGACGCCTCCCTTTCCGCTGGTGATGGTAATGATTCTGGCCATGATCTCTTATTTTTCCGGAAACGCCGCCACCTTGACACCGGTTTCATCCCGTTGAAGGGAGAACCGAATGCTGCGGCTCTGAAATTTTGCCGTCAGGGCATGATGATGAAAAACAATAAATTCCACGAATTCCTTCGCAAAATTTCCGGCCCCGGGATTTCCCGTCAGTATCCGGAGCTGTTCATATCGCCGGCAAAGGGATAAAATCGCTTCTGTTTCCTTTTCCGGGTCCCGGATGGAAACGCTGAAATTGAGCAGAAGGGACAGGGCCGGCGGTTTTTTAGCAGACAAGGCCCCAAGGCCGTCATAGATGATCCGGTGAAACCAGGTAAACCCTGAAAACGGTATGAACATGGCCTTGAACCGGTATTGGGGAAATTGGTCATTCAATTTCTGGAGAAACAGAATATTTTCAGGGTCTGTGATTCCGAAAAGCAGGGTATTGTTTTTGATGACCAGGGGAAGACTTCGTTTCTCAAGGGAGGCCGCCTTGTCCAACACCTTGACCAAGGCATCCCTGTCCCTGTCATTGAACATAAAATCACTGATGGATCTGAAGGGGATATGAAAGAGATCAAACAACAGGGTCTGCATGGCGGTGGGGGAAACATATTTTTTTGTGATCAGGCTGCTGATAAACGGGATGCCCTCAAGCCGGGACTCTTTTAAAATTTTCTGCACCAGATCCCGGGACAGCATTTTTTTTGAAACCAGGGCCGACTCTATGGACAGGAGCTTTTTATGTTTATGCAGGACGCCGTAATTATCCAGGGGAGTAACCAGGTTCAGGTCACAGAGAATCATTCCGAAAAGACGGCTTTTTTCAAGGCTCACGGCAGCCTGTCTTTTTTTCTGAATGGCCAGCACCGCGTCAATGTCGTCCAGGCGGATAAGACCTTCCCTGACCATAATCTCCCCGGTCTTCAAGGCCTCCACCGTTACAGGAGTTATTTTCTGAAGTGATTGCAATTAGGCCTGCCCGTCCTGTTTCTTGGATGAGGTCACCGGAAGGGTGATGATAAACCGGGTTCCCTTGCCCTTTTCCGACAGGCAGCGAATCCGGCCGTTCAATTCCCTGACAATGGAATGCACAATGGAGAGCCCCAGGCCTGAATTGGAAGTTCTTGCCTTGGTTGTCGTATACGGGTCAAACAGGGTTTCCCGGATCGTTTCGTCAATGCCGGGCCCGTCATCGGCCACTTCGATTTCAATATTGCCCGGAATCCGTTTTTTTTCATCAATCATGATTTTGGCGGATTCGTCCAGGAACCGGGTGGACACCGTAATCTTTCCCCCCTTGTCCAGGGCTTCCGATGCATTTTTGACAAGGTTGATGAGGATCTGCTTTAATCCGTTGGGGTCTGTTTTTATTTTCGGCAGCTCGGGATCAAGATGGAGGAAGGCCTCAATCTGTTTGGGCATGAGGATGGATTTTTTCAGGATATCCAGGATGCTTTGGCAGAGATGGTTCATGTCCACAGATTCAAACCCTTCTATCCTGGGCCTTGAAAAGCTCCTGAGCCGGTCCAGGAGGCCCGCGACCCGGTTCATTTCCTCCCCGATCACGGAAAGCTCGGTCTGGGCCGGGTGCTTGTCCGGCAGCTTTAACCCCAGAGTTTCAATATAATTTTTAATGATGGAAATGGGGTTGTTGATCTCATGGATGACCTTATCAGTCAGGGTGGCATAGGCTTCCATTTTCTTGTCGTGAACCTGAAGCGCATATTCGGTATAGAAGCGGATGCTCTGGAGACAGAGCCCTGCCTGTTTTGAAAAAAGCGTGATCAGACCCTGGTTGTCATCCAGGTCCCGGGCAATTTTTTCATCCACGCCCAGGACCATGACCCCCAGGGACTTGTCCGCCGAATACAGGGGAACGCAATACATGCCCCGGGTCTCCAGGAGACGGATGATCTGATGGTCGGAAATGGCCGGGGTTCTTGACTCGTCTTGTTTAAGACTGTTCTGCGCGGCCTGCTCAAGAAAACAGGCCACGGGAAGACTGGACCGGCCGGTCAGGGGGATGGCAATGCTGCGGATGATTTTATGGGATTTGTCCCTGCTGCTGCAGAATCCGGTCAAGATATTCTTTTTGTCATCCAGAAGAAAATAAAACACCCGGGGAACATGAAAAAGAATCTTCATCCCGCTTTGGGTGATATCCAGGATGGATTCCACATCCCTTGCCTGCAAAAGATTCTGCAGGGTTCCGAAAAAAAGGGACAGGTCCTTGATCTCGGAATGGATGGACGCTTCATAGACATTTTCTTTGGCCTCGGTCAAATCAAGGCCAAGGCTCTTTGAAATGACGCCGACCTCTTCTTCCGCCGAAACCAGGAGCTTTTCCAGCCTTGGCCCGGAGATATCGGCCAGGCTCAGAATTTCCGGGATCTTTTCCAGGGCATCGGTATCTGCCAGGACATTGGCAACGTACAGGATTTTCACATGGGAAAGGGCGCTTTCAATCTGTTCTGCGCTCTCATTAATAAACAGGACCGCATCGGAAATCAAAGGGTTCAGGTTCCATTGGCTGAAAAGCCAGGCCGAGACCTGGGGAGTATCGGCATCAAACAGATTCATTTCCGATGAAAGGATCTGATCCTCGGTGGGAGCCGTCTCAAAAAGGGTTTGATACTGTTCGGGAAAATTCTGCATCAGGACCAGCCGGCCGATATCATGGAGCAAACCGGCCAGGAAGAATTCCTCGGGATTGGAATATCCGTTTTCTTCGGAAATCATTCTTGCCATGACGGCGCATTTATAGGAATGATACCAGAATCTTACCAGGTCAAAGGACTTGACGGCCTTGGACAGCTTGAAAAAATGCATGGCCGAGGTGGAGATGGCGATATTGCGGATGGTATCCATGCCAAGGTAGACCACGGCGGTTTTGATGCTGTTGACTTCTTTGGGCAGATTGACATAGGGAGATCCGATAATCTGAAGGAGACGGGAGACAAGGGAGGGGTCTGTGGAAATGATTTCCGTCAGTTCCTCAATGGAGGTTTTCTCCGCCTTGCAGGCTTTAATCAGTCTGAGCATAACCTGGGGAAGCTGAGGAAGATTTTTCGACTGCTTTAAGGTTTCAAAAATATTATTTTGCGTCATTCCCAAAACTGTATTAAAGAGTTAATCATAAATGGCCTTTATGGTCTATAGAGATTTATCAGCGATAAATCAATAGGTTTGGGGAAATTAACCGGAGATTCAAGGTTTACGGGAGATCGCCATGGAAATTAAATGGCTGGGCGCGGCAGGATTTCAGATTTCCACAGGGCAGGACGTGTTTCTGCTGGACCCCTATCTGTCCCGCAATCCACGAGCCCATCCCCGGCAGAACCTGATCGCTTCGGATCTTCCCGCAGCATCCCGGATCTTCATCAGCCACGGCCATTTTGACCATATCCTGGATGTCCCCCCCATCGCCCGGCAGACCGGCGCCGATATCTATTGCGCCGAAACAACAGCCGAGAACCTCATCCGAAACGGAGTGGATGAACAAAAGATTCACTTTTTGCAAGGAACAGAGTACCGGGTTTTTCTTCGGATGAAACGGTTTTCAAATTTCCCGGATTTTCAGCCCAGGCTTTTTTCAGCAGCCATGTCCGGTTTGATCTGCCCCTGGTGCTGGGGACCCTGAAAAACATCCATATCCGCTTTTTCAAATACCTGCCCCTGTTCCGCAATTTTCCCTGCGGTCAAGTCTTAAGCTGGCGCTTTCATCTTGAAAACCGGATCATCCAGTTCTTCGGCAGTGCCGGATCATCACCGGCAGAACTGGAAAAGCTGGGGGCTTTGCCCATGGATATCCTCATGCTTCCCCTCCAGGGCCATTCCCATATCTGCCGTATCGGTCTGGACTATGTGAGATATCTGAAACCGGCCGTGGTCATTCCCCACCATCATGACGATTTTTTCCCGCCCATTTCAAAAAGCGTTGATATCGGTCCCTTTGTGGCCGGGGTGAAAAAATATCACCCCAAAACAAAGGTCATCCTTCCGGCATTCAACAGGTCCCTGACCCTATGAGTTGAACCGAAGGGAGCCGGCCGGATCTAGTCTTCCTGGAGCGGGTTCATCAAGCCCTGGGGCAGGCCCATGGCGCCCATATCCATCACCTCCGCGCCGGCCGGGATTTCATAGGTTGAGGCGGCAAGAGACTGTTTTTTCAGGCTTTCCAGTTTCATATCCTTTCCGTATCTCAGCATTCCCCCATAACCGGCCGCATTGGCTTCCTTTGTTGCCTTTTCAAGACTTTTGGCCTCTTTTTCGCCCATGAATTCCCCCATCTGAAGGGCGATGGCAGACCAGGCATCGTTCACCTTTTTGAGATCCTCGTGGCTGCACAGGACTATTTCGTCCTGATCCACGACTTTGCCGTCTTCCAGGGTGGTCATATTATAGACCACTCCCGTATACCCGGCGATCTCTTCTTTTTTCCCGGTTTTATCATATTTAACCGTATAGGCCTTGTCCGGAAGAGCTGCCACCGGAGCCGCCCCGCCGGTCATAAGGCCGGCAAGGCCGCCGGAGGCCAAACCCTTCATCTGGCTCATGTCCATGACCATCCATTTCCCGTCTTCATCCTTTGAAACGGTATAGACCTTGCCGTTCTGGAGGAGCATATAATTTTCCGGGGACATGTCCATCCGGACATGCTTGCTGTCCCGGGTGACCAGGGTGACCTTATCCCCGCCCTCGTAGACATAGGTGGCCGCAATATCATCGGCAGCAAAAGCCGCCGATGCAAAAAGAATCAAACACATCATCATCACATACCGCATCATCATCCTCCGTTTAAATGTTTGACTGCTTTGTATTCAAATTCCCGAAAATTGTCAAGAAGGGC
>CAZAHK010000019.1:20513-34465 GCA_964484555.1 uncultured Desulfobacula sp. | reverse complement strand
TGCCGTACTCCCCATCACCATTGATTATCCCATGCTGAATGCCCTGGTGGAATCCCGGCTGTTCCCAAAAAACGAAAGCGAGGTGGAGCTGGTCAAGGACCCCCTGGGATGTAAAAAAATCGTTGTCAGCGACCCTGAATTCAGGGAAGACAATGCCCGCCTGCGGTTTGAAATCAAGGTGCGCATCAAAGCCGGGCTTGAAGCCAACAATGACTGTTACCTGCCCGTGGAATGGGAAGGGTATGTGGTGTTTTTCCAGACCCCGGTCATCGATCCTGAAACCTTCCAACTGTCCTTCAGGACGGAAGATTCCCGGGTTCTCAACAAAAAGCATGAGCCCGGAATCATTTCCGGCCCCCTGTGGAACCTGGTCAAGGAAAAGGTGCATACCCGGGTGGACGACCTGCGAATTGATCTAATCCCCTGTGTCAATGAAATGAAATCCTTCCTGGCCATTATGTTTCCAGAAGGCGATCTGCAAAAGGCCGTGGCTATGGTGGAAAGCATGACGCCGGGCAGGGTTGAGGTTCAGGGTCAGGCGATCCGAATCAACATGAATGCCGATGTATCGTCTGTCTATGACCGGGCAAGAAAACAGGAGGAGGCCCCCCTCAGTGAAGAGGAACTTGCCGTATTCATCGACACCTGGCAGACCATGGATGCCTTTATGGTATATGCCCTGGGCTCCCTGTCCGGGAAAGGGCTGAGCCCGGATGAAAGTCAGATCGCACTGGAAACCCTGCTGGGCGCCCGGTACCGGTTTCTGGCCGAACTGGACAAACCGGAAACAGAAGAGGATTTTGTCAGAACCCAGTTTATGGAGGCCTGGGGCAATCTGTCCGGGTTGTTCAGAAATCACCTGGAAAAGAACTCCTCTCCCATGGGAACCCTTGCCTTTTTCTCATCTCTGGACGCCTTAAAGGCCCTGGATGCTATCGGGCCTGCCCTGAATATCGAAATCAGCCGCAACGGTCTGTTAAGGCTGGCCCGGCTGATTTCCGGCGGTCAGGAACAGGGCGCGGATCTGTATTATTCCTTTGAAATCGATAAAAACCTGAGAAAGGTCATGGGGTTTGACGCCGAATTGATCGAATCCCCGGAATATATAAAAGAAGAACCGGGCAAGGAACAGGATTTCCTCCACAAGATTCTGAACCGGCTCATCAGCGCTGCTTTAAACCTCATGGGCCTCAGCCCCTATGCCGAAGCCATTGCTGCGGATAAGAAAAAACCGGACCGGGAAGACCCGGCCAAATGGCTGCCGGATACGGAAAATATTGACGGGTATGTGGAAAGGGTGAGAAAGGAATTGAAAATTGCCGCCGACCAGACCGTGGTCAAAAAATCACCGGCCCCGGAATTCCGGGATCTGTTCTATCCCATTGTGGATGCCGTTGCCTGGCAGGAGAGCTGTTTCAGGCAATTCAGGCAGAACAAGGGCGTGATCGAATATCTCAGGTCCTATAACAATACCTCCGTGGGCCTCATGCAGATCAACGAACGGGTGTGGCGGGGCATGTACAACCAGGAAAAATTAAAATGGAATATCCGCTATAATATGGCGGCCGGGTGCGAGATCCTGGACCATTATCTCCAGGACTATATTCTTAAGAAAACGGCAAAGGCAAAATACCCTGCCCTGGAAAATAAAGACAATGTTGCCAGGACCCTGTATGCCCTCTACAACGGGGGACCCGGGGAATTTTCAAAGTTTCTGGGCAGGCTGGCCAAAAACAAATTCTATGACAGTGACGACCTGTTCCATGAAAAATACCTCTGGGCTAAAAACGGGCAGTGGGACAAGGCAAGCATTTGTCTTGTCGGAAGATAGGATTTCGAAGCCCCCGGTTAAAACAGCATGGACAAAATAAGGATATGCCTATGGATGGGTTTGGCAGTTCCGGCAAAATGCCTGAGCTTAAAATTTATCATGAATTGATGGCAAACAAGGTTGGAGACATCCTCCTGGTCTCCTGCCCCTATGACGCCTTTATCATGGAGGAGGAGGGACGGCTTTCCACCCGGATTATCAATGAATACAAGGGGCTGAACCTTTCAAAACCGCCCCGGCTCACCTGGGTATCCTCTGCTGCCGAAGCCTTCAGCAAGCTGGAAGAAAAAAAATTCGATTTCATCCTGGTCATGCCCAGCCTGGACGGAATGGATGTTAATACCTTCGGCGCCAGGGTCAAGGCTCAATATGCCGATATTCCGCTTTTCATGCTCTTGCACAAGACCTGCGATATTGACCAGTTCAGTCAGGCCACCCAAACCACGGCCATCGACCGCACCTATATCTGGCGGGGAAGCACCGATCTTCTCCTGGCCATCATCAAAAATTTTGAGGATGAAAAAAATGTGGCCTTTGATACGGCCAGAGCCAATGTCCGGGTGATCCTCCTGGTGGAGGATTCCCCCTATCATTATTCGTCCTTTCTTCCGGTTCTATACAAGCAGATTGTCCTACAGACCCAGTCGGTCATTGAAGAATCCATGAACGAGGATCATCGGCTTTTAAAAATGAGGGGCCGGCCCAAGGTAGTGGTTGCCCACACTTACGAAAAGGCCCTGGCCCTTTATGAAACCCATAAGCCCTATCTTTTGTCCGTGTTTTCAGATATGCGCTATACTAAGGACGGGATCGAAGATGAGCTTGCCGGATACAAGCTTCTAACCCGGATCAAAGGGGAAATCCCGGATCTGCCCGTCCTTATTCTGAGCACGGAAGAGCAGAACCGGCAACAGGTCATGACGATTCCGGCCGCTTTCATCAATAAAAATTCCAGCACCTTGAACGATCAGATCAAGAATTTTTTTGTGTCCGATTTGGGATTCGGTCCCTTTGTCTTCAGATTACCCAATGGTAAAGAGATTGCAAAAGTAAATGATTTGAGGGGAATTGAACGGGTTTTATCGGAAATTCCCGATGAATCCATTGTCTACCATGCCATGAACAATGATTTTTCACGCTGGTTCATGGCCCGGAGCGAGATTGATTTTGCCCTCAGGCTCAAGCCCTATAAAATCAGCGATTTTCCTGATCCAAAAAAGATGAAAAAATTTCTCATCGACAGTATCCGGGCCCGAAGAAGAGGATCAAGACAGGGCCTGATCATTGATTTTGATTCCGAAGCCTTTGATCCGGACACGGATTTCATGAAGACGGGAAACGGGTCCCTGGGCGGCAAGGCAAGAGGGCTTGCCTTTATGGCCTCCCAGATCCGGCAGGATGCCTCATTAAGGGAAAAATTCCCGGATGTGGATATTCACATCCCCCAGACCTTTGTCATTTCAACGGAAGGGTTCAGAACCTTTATCGAGGAAAACGATCTGTCAAGGCTTCTTGATTCGGCCGATGACCTGGAAGACCGGGAAATCAATGAACGATTTGTCCGGGCCGGGTTTCCGGAACGGCTGAAGAAAACCTTGGCAATTTATTTGAAAAATATCCGGTATCCCATTGCCGTGCGGTCTTCCTCCCTTTTTGAAGATGCCCATTATCAACCCTTTGCCGGCCTTTATAAAACCTATATGCTCCCCAATTCCCATCCCGGCCTTGAAAAGCGGCTGGAACGTCTCATCATGGCCATCAAACTGGTCTATGCCTCCACCTATCTCAAGGCGCCTCGATCCTATGCCCGATCCAGTATGCACCGGACGGAAGATGAGGACATGGCCATCATTCTTCAGCAATTGACGGGCAATGTGCATCAGCATTATTTTTATCCTTCCATTTCAGGACTGGCCCAGTCTTATAATTTTTATCCCATTGCCCATCTCAAGGCCGAAGACGGCATTGCCCATATTGCCCTGGGATTTGGTAAAATCGTTGTGGAGGGCGGCAAGACCTTGCGGTTCTGTCCGAAATATCCAACCTTCCTGCCCCAGTTTTCCATGGTCAAAGACATTCTTGAGAATTCCCAGAAATTTTTCTATGCCCTAAAACTGGATGATTTTCCCGATGACAAGGATTTTATCGGGGGCTCGACAAACGACCCTTCCCTGTCACGGCTGGATTTTTCCGAGGCAACGGATCATCCGGTTGTCCGGTTTTTATCCTCAACCTATGATGCTGAAGACAACCGGATCAGGGATTCTTTTTCTCCCAAAGGAGTTCCTGTCCTGACCTTTGCCAATATCCTCAAATACAATTCATTTCCCCTGGCAGGCCTCCTTGAAGAGGTCACCCGCATGGGGGCCAGGTGGATGGGGTCCTCCGTGGAGGTTGAATTTGCCGTGACCCTGCCGGAAAATGAAGGTCAAAGGCCCCGGTTTTCCATTCTTCAGATCAGGCCCATGGGGCGGTATAAACAAAATATCGGGATTGACATCAGGCAGGATCAGATAGATAAAGCCTTCTGTTATTCCAGCCTGGCCCTGGGAAACGGGGAATATCAGAATATCCATGATGTGGTGTATGTGGACCCGGAAGCCTTTGATCCTGCAAAAACCGTTCAGATTGCAGCGGAAATCAATAAAATTAATGCCCTGTTCAACCGGAACCGGGAGAAATTCGTTCTCATGGGCCCAGGCCGATGGGGTTCCTCGGACAGGTGGCTGGGCATTCCCGTGAGCTGGAACGATATATCCAATGTGGGGGTCGTGGTGGAAACCACCATTGAAAGCATCAAGGCCACCCCTTCCCAGGGATCCCATTTTTTTCAGAACATCACTTCTCTGGGCATCAGCTATATCACCGTATCAGACAAGGGGGAAGATTTCATTGATTATGATTTTCTGAAGAACCGGGAATATGAAAATACAACTCCCTATCTGAAGCATATCCGGTTTAAGGCCCCCATCAAAATCCTGGTGGACGGAAAAACCTCCCGGGCGGTCCTGATGCCCCCCGGTATGGAATTAAACACGTAACTTTGAATCTTTTGCAAATCCGTTTTTTATGGTTATAATGGGAGCATAATGGCCTGGCGGCTGGAATCAGCCTGTATATATTTGTGTGGGGGCGTGTATGACCAAAGAAACCCTGACCCTTCCCATTACCGGGATGAGTTGTGTCAATTGTTCGGCCAATATTGAAAAAACGCTGAGCAAACTGGAGGGCGTAAACGACGTCCAGGTGAATTTTGCCTCGGAACGGCTGATCGTGGAATATGTCCCCTCCCTTGTTTCCCAGGACGGCATTGTTGCCGAAGTCCGGAAAATCGGCTTTGATCTTGTTCTTGCCGAAGAAGGCAAGGAAGAGGATGCCGAAGAGATTGCAAGACATCTGGAAATAAAGGATCAGACCTGGAAATTCGTTGTGGGGGCTGTTTTTGCCCTGCCCCTGTTCCTGATCAGCATGTCAAGGGATTTCGGCCTCATCGGCGCCTGGAGCCATGCCCCCTGGGTCAACTGGTTTTTCCTTTTTCTGGCGAGTCCGGTCCAGTTTTACACCGGGATGGATTATTATATCGGCGCCTATAAGGCATTGAAAAATAAAAGCACCAATATGGATGTCCTCATCGCCCTCGGGTCCTCCGTGGCCTATTTTTATTCCCTGGCCATCCTTTTTGTTCCCGGCGGCCACGGCCATGTGTATTTTGAAACCTCGGCCGTCATCATCACCCTGATCAAACTCGGCAAACTCCTGGAAGCCCGGACCAAGGGCAAAACCGGCAGTGCCATCAAAAAACTCATGGGTCTTCAGCCCAAAACCGCCACCATCATCGCGGACGGCCGGGAAAAGGAAATCCCCATTGCCATGGTCCAGGTCAATGATATTATCCTGATCCGGCCGGGAGAACGGATACCCGTGGACGGGGTGATTGTTGAAGGGACTTCTTTTGTTGACGAAGCCATGCTCACCGGAGAACCCATTCCCGTGGACAAGGTAAAGGAGGATCAGGTCACCGGAGGCACCGTCAACGGGGAAGGGCTTTTAAAATTCAGGGCCACAGGCGTGGGAAAAGATACGGTGCTGTCCCGGATCATCCGGCTGGTCCAGGAGGCCCAGGGCAGCAAGGCCCCCATCCAGGCCCTGGCGGATAAAGTGGCGGCCGTATTCGTGCCCGGGGTCATCGGCATTGCAGTGATCACCTTCGGTATCTGGTGGGGTGTCACCGGAGAATTTGTTCCTTCCATGATCCGGATGGTGGCCGTCCTGGTCATTGCCTGCCCCTGCGCCCTGGGCCTGGCAACCCCTACGGCCATTATGGCGGGAACAGGAAAAGGAGCCGAGAACGGAATCTTGTTCAAAAGAAGCGAGGCCCTTGAAAATGCGGCCAAGCTTAAAATTATCGTCATGGACAAGACCGGGACCCTGACCCTTGGAAAACCCGCGGTGGTGGATATTGTCCCGACCCAGGCTTCGGGCCTTTCCCCGGAAGACCTGCTGACCCTGGCCGCTTCCCTGGAAAAAGGATCTGAGCATCCCATCGGCAAAGCCATTGTGGCCTTTGCCCGGGAAAAAGGCCTTGCCCTGGATGACCCCCTCCATTTCAAGGCCCACAGCGGTTTCGGGGTAGAAGCCCAAATCAAGGGCGATACATTCCGGTTCGGCAAGCCCCGATGGTTTGAAAAGGAGTCCGGCCTAGAAGATGAGGCCAAAACCCTGATCCTCGGGTTGCAGAAAAAGGGAAGAACCGTCATGGCCCTGGTAAAGGACAGGACGGTTCTAGGCGTGGTGGCGGTTTTTGATGTGCTGAAACCCGAATCCAAACAGGCTGTGAAGGAGCTTCATGATGAGGACCTGCGAGTGGTCATGCTCACTGGCGACAACCTGGAAACGGCAAAGATCATTGCCGCCGAAGCCCATGTGGATGACGTGGAAGCGGAGGTCCGGCCCGATGAAAAATCCGACCGGGTGAAACAGCTCCAGAAGGACGGGGTCCTTGTGGGCATGGTGGGGGACGGCATCAATGACGCCCCGGCCCTGGCCCAGGCCGACATCGGCTTTGCCATCGGCACGGGCACGGATGTGGCCATTGAAACCGGGGACATCATCCTTTCCAGCGGAAACCTGACCGGCATCCCCAAGGCCATTAAAATCAGCCGGAAGACCATTGCCACCATCCGGCAGAACCTGTTCCTGGCCTTTGTCTATAATATCATCCTGATCCCTGTGGCCGCCGGAATCCTGGCCCCCTTTGATCAGTTCCCGGATTTTTTACGGCAACTGCATCCCATCCTGGCGGCCCTGGCCATGGCTGCCAGCAGCATATCGGTGGTCACCAACAGCTTAAGGTTGTATAAGGCGGATCTTGGATAACAAATGACCCATTTTATGGCGAGGTTCGATGAAACCATTGGATAGGGGGCCGGAAAAGGAAGGCTCACGGAATATCAAAAAATCAACGGCCCAATTATACCGGGAAAGCCGTCTGGCCCAGAAACGCCTGAATGCCATGTTGAAATTTCTGCCGGACCCGGTATTCGTATTCAGCCTCAATAATACGGTGGAATATATCAACCCTGCCTTTGAACGGGTCTTCGGCTGGACATTGAAGGAGGTCAAAGGCAAAAACATCCGGTTTATTCCGGACCATCTCATTGCCCAGGCAAATCAGGGAATGCGATTATTGTATCAAAACCGACTGGTTCATGATTTCGAAACCCAGAGATATACCAAGGACGGCCGGATTCTGGATATTGTCATCAACGGCTCCATTCTCTATGACGAAGAGGACAAGCCCGTAGGCCAGGTATTGATCCTGAGGGATATGACCGTTGAAAAACGTATGGCCAAGACCAACCAGATCATGTTCCGGATTTCAAAAGCCCTCCACAGCTATCAAAAACTGGGGGATCTCATCGCCCTGATCAACAGTGAGATCCAAAAGCTTATTTCCGTAGAAGGGGCCTTCATTCTCCTGGCCGACCAGAGAAAAGACCAGCTCTATTTTTTCTCAGCCCAGTTCCGGGACAAGGAATCGGAAAAATTATTTAAGAAAATCAAATTTCCGGCTGACCAGGGCGTTACCGGCCATGTGTATAAGACAGGAAAACCCTTGATGATTCCCGATGTGTCCCAATGCTCTTTTTTCCTGCGGCGGGTGGATGAAGAAACCGATATGGTTACAAAAAATATGCTGTCCGTTCCCATTCAGCTCCAGGACCGGATCATTGGTGTGGTTGCCGTTGTCAATAAGCTTCATGGGGAATTCGACACCATCGATACGGAACTTTTAAGCATGGTGGCGAGTACCATTGCCCTGCCCATTGAGAATACAAGAATCAATGAGGCCCTGAGAAAATCCTATAAAGAGCTGAAAACCTTAAACCGGGCCAAGGACAAAGTCATCAACCACCTTGCCCATGAACTGAAAACCCCTGTTTCCGTTCTGGGGGCCTCCATGACGCTGTTGTCAAAAAAACTGAATGCCCTGGGCATAAACTCCCAGCCCATTGAAAATATTTTGAACCGGGGCCGGAGAAATCTACAACGCATCCTGGACATTCAGTATGAGGTGGAAGACCTGTTACGGAAAAAAGAGTTTAAGGCCTACCACCTCTTGACCCGGCTCCTGGATGCCTGCCGGGATGAATTGGAGTCGCTCATCGCGCTTGAATCGGAAGATACCGATCTGGCCGAAAAAATTCATCGCAAACTGGAAACCCTTTTTGTACCAAAGGATCTCAAATCCCGGACCCTTCACCTGGATGAATACATGGAAGAAAGCATCCGTCAAATTCGGCCCGAATTTTCCCATCGCCGTTTGTTTCTGGACATCAGGATTGAAAAAACCCCATCCGTCCACATGCCTTCTGAAATTCTGGATATCGTCATAAAAGGTTTGATCCGCAATTCCGTTGAATATACCCCGGACGGCGGGAAAATCGGCATCATACTAAGGACCACGGACCATCAGCCGGAACTCATCATCCAGGATTACGGCATCGGCCTGACCCGGGAAAAGCGCCGGCTCATCCTTGAAAACTATTTCACTCCCCCGGAATCCGTCAATTATGCCACGAAAAACCCCTTTGATTTTAATGCCGGGGGCCGGGGATTTGATCTTTTAAGAATCAAACTCTTTTCCGAACGCTATCCCTATACCCTCAGGATCGATTCGACCCGGTGTCCGGTCATTCCCGAAGACACGGATCTCTGCCCCGGAGACATCACCCTCTGCCCTGCCTGCCAAACGCCGGAGGATTGTTTTCATTCCGGAGGAACCGCAGTTTACCTGAAATTTGGGAAGACCTGATACCGAGTTGAAGAGCTATCTGTCAAATTCATGACGCAAAGAAAATTTTTCCCGGTTAACGGCATGGCCAAAAACAGGGTAAAATTTTTAACATATTGAATTTAAATAATTTTTATTCTTATTATCTCGCAGGCACAAGTATTGCTTTATCCCCTTACAGGATCTGATATGAACCTGAAATAGGGAAAAAAAATGAACCAGACCATCGGCAGCCTATCGGGAAAACTAACGGCAATATTTTCCATGCTCTTTAGAGCAGCGGAAAAACAGGCAGACCATAAAAAATTGGCAGAGTACATCCTTGCTTTGAATAAAAAACAATCCCCAACAGATATTATTCACGAAGTCGCCCTTTGCTTAAAAGATATCCTGAATTACAGACTCTTTGCCCTTGTTATGAAAAAGGAAGGCGGGGTGGACGTATGGCTGGACCCCCGGATGTATAAAAAATCCCTGGAAGATATTATCCTGAAGGATTTCGGCATTGACGACAAAGACAGCCTGAATTATCTGAATCATCGGTTTTATGAAGATGAATCTGAATTGTCCTTTGATATGAAGGACCTGCTCTATTATGAAATTCACGAAGAAAATATAAGCTTCAGGCTTTATATGATGGCCCAAAAACAGCTTTCCCTCTACCATGACGAAATCGTGAACCTTATTCTCCAGGGTGCTTCCGTTGCACTCTCCCGACAAATCAAAATGCAGGGACTCAGGGATGCGGCGGTGATTGATCCTCTGACCGGATGCTATAACCGAAGGGAATTTGAAAATCAGCTCAAAAGAAATATTTCAGGCGCCGTCCGGCATAAAACAAAATTGTCCGTATTCATGTTTGACCTGGACCATTTTAAGACCATCAATGATACCTATGGCCATCCTGCCGGAGATACGGTCCTTAAGGAGGTATCCGCCATTGTTCAGCAGAATATGAGGACCGGCGATATCCTTGCCCGGTATGGCGGCGAAGAATTTATTGCCATCCTTCCGGATACCGATCAAACCAGGGCCATGGAGCTTGCAGACCGCCTGAGGAGCCGGATTTCCCGAAAAGTGGTCACCCACGGCGATCATCAGATTAAGGTCACCGCCAGCTTTGGCGTGTCTGAAATGGGCCGGAATACAGACATGGAAAGAATCATCCAGGATGCCGATACCATGCTTTATAAGGCAAAACGGAGTGGTCGGAATACTGTGATGCCGGGCATCATCAAAATTCTTCCGGATAAGGACCGGGACCTGTTAAAAGAAAATGTGAATTAGCTCTTTGTCCTCTTAAACCTGATTTAATCCCTAAATTTTAAATTTTTCGGTCATGGCCTGCAACTGAAGCATGACGTCGTTCAGCAGGGTTGCTTTTTCCTTAACCGTTGAAGACAGGCTGTTCATTTCCTGGGAGGCCCTCAGAACATCGCTGATTTCCTGGGCCACTTGGCCGGATACCTGGGAACTCTGGCTCACATTGACATTGACTTCCTGGATTCCCTGGGACACCTGGCCGATATTTTCCGCAATGGCATTGGTGGTGTCGGATTGAAGTTCAATGGCCGTAGCCGCCTCATTCACAAACCCATTGATCTGATTGATGATTTTGGTGATATCCTGAATTTCGATAACGGCGCCGCCGATCTGATCCTGGATTTCCTGGATATTCCTGGCAATGTCTTCTGTTGCACGGGCGGTCTGACCCGCAAGCTCCTTGATTTCATTGGCCACAACGGCAAATCCCTTTCCGGCTTCACCGGCCCTTGCCGCCTCAATGGTGGCATTCAGGGCCAGGAGATTGGTCTGGGAACTGATCCCGTTGATGGTGTCCGTCACTTTATTGATGGCCTCGGCAGCCCGTCCGAGGTCGCTGACCCGTTTGGATGTCTGCTGGGCTTTTTCGACGGCTTTGTTGGTTATTTCACGGGTATGGTTGGAGTTCTGGGCCACTTTTTCGATGTTTTTGCTCATGTCCGCAGTGCCGTTGGCAACAATTTCAACATTGGTGCTGGCCTGCTCCATGGCTGCGGCCACGGAATCCATATTCACACTCATTTCTTCCGCAGCAGAGGCAACGGTATTGACTTTTGAAACGGTTAGTTCAGAGCCCTCCGTCATTTTATCGGAAATCAGGTTTAATTCTCCGGATGCGGAACTCAAGGTATGGACGCCGGAATTCAGGTCTTTAATCATCTGGGCAAGTCCCTTCACCATCTCATTCATGGAGTCCACCGTATCTTTAATGGCATCCTTGGCTTCATAGGCAAAACTGTATTTGAAATTTCCATTGGCAACCTCTTTGGCAAGGGTGGCCATGCCGTTCATGCTTTTCATCAATTGCCGGTTCATGAACCCGATGATGAGAATCCCGACGATCAAGGCAATACTGCCGGAAATGGCGACCCCGGTAAGAATCTGTTTGTTGACTCCGGTCATGAGTTCGCCTTCAGATACCGCAACAACGAAATAGATATCCCAGGGCTGAAAATAGGTGGCATAGGCATAATAGGGTTTGCCTTCATGTTCATAGACGGCAAATCCGGACTTTCCGTTCAGAATATCTTTCCCGTTTTTAAAATCCTGGACTTTCATGGATAAATAGGCCTTGTCCGGGTGGATGAGAATCTCCCCCCCTGAATTACAGACAAAGGAGTATCCGTATCCTCCGACATTCACCTTGTTAATAAGATCACTCAAGTCGGCGGTCAATATTTTGCTTGTAACGGAATAGGCGCCGATCATGGTGTCTTCCAGTTTATCTCTAAAGGGCTGAATAACCTGCATGGAAATCTCGGCTCCCTTTTGGGTGATAAACTGATGGGGCTTGTCCTCTATTACGGATTTGTAGGCTCCGGAGTCGGCTGGATAATATTCTCCGATGAGTCTTGATTCATCTTTGTTCTTAACGCTGGAGGACACCTTGATCAGTTTATTGTCATGAATCTGGTATACGGCAATGTCAGATGTGCTGAATTGAGCAATTTTATCCACGGTTACATAATTGCCGGTGGCAAATTCAAGTCCGAAAATGAGTTTCGGAAGGGTTATCTTTTCTTTTGCTCCGGAATTGATATCGTAAATATCCATATCCATGGTTCTGGAAGCGACCAGCATGATATTTCCGGCCCCTGTGCTTTCTGAGACAAGGGCTCCCATGTCGGCATCAATTTTTTCCTTTTGAAGGTTGTATTTGAGTTGAATGGTTTTTAAAAGGACATCCGACACATTTTGAATACTGGTCTGCCCTTTGGCAAGAAAAGAATTTTTGCTCTGATAAAAATTGACCATCGCTATGATCAAAATAGTAAGAAAGATAATACCTATGGAACCGATATAAAGCTTTTTATCAAAACCGATGTTTACCATTTTTACTCCTCGTCTGATTCCGCCCTTGCATTGGGGAGGCAAGGACGGCTAATAAAATATATAAATGACGCAAGTCATGAAACAGGGGTACCTAAAATTAAAGATTATACTAAGCTTGAAATTTCATAAATTGCAAGCAAAAATACAAAAAAGCTATATCATGGCCCTTACAGGAATATTTCTATCCGAGAGATACTGTTTCACCCGTTGGATCGGCACTTCCTTTCGGTGAAAAATACCGGCTGCCAGCGCAGCCTCTGCATCGGTATTCTCAAAGACCTCATCAAAATGAGCTTCACAGCCTGCCCCGCTGGAAGCAATGACAGGGATGGAAACCGCTTTTTTAACCGCATTGATGAGTTCAAGATCAAATCCTGAATTGGTCCCGTCCCTGTCAATGCAGTTCAACAGGATTTCTCCCGCGCCCAGTTCCTCGCAGGCTTTGGCCAGGGTGACAGCATCCATATCCCGGCCTTCCCGGCCGCCTTTGACCGTACACTGATACCAGCACCAGGATTCATTATTAGGGCCGGGGAATCGGGTGGGGATCGCATGATGGGGTTTGGCCTCATCCGGCGAAGCCACGTACACCCGCCTGGGATCAATGGAAACGACAACGGCCTGGTTTCCATAGACCCTTGATATCCGTTCAATGGCGCTGGTTCCTGTTTTTTTTCCTGTTTTCACATATTCTTCCGCAATCAGAACGGCATCGCTGCCGATGGAGACCTTGTCCGCTCCGGAGCGAAAATATTGGGATGCCACATCCAGGGCCGTATAGGTTTTCCCTTTGCTGTCGGTATAATCCCTGATCCCTCCACCGATGGTCAACGGGACAAAGACATTTTTGCTGGTCTGTTCCAAAACTTCGATCATGGGCATGTCTTTCAGCGGAAAATCCCTGAACCCGGTGATATTGAGAAAGGTGATTTCATCGGCCCCTTCTTCATAATACCGCCCGGCCAGCTCCACGGGTTTTCCGAGATTTCTGACGTCGCCTTCCTGCCGCACGTCATACTGGTCACCCTTGGTGACCACCAGATCGCCGTGGTCATTGGCTCTCACATCCAGACAGGCGATGATCCGTTTTGACAGGCCCTTTCCCCTGATGTCAACCGGTTTCCCCGGTTTCAGGTTTTTTTGAGTCATGAAATTTTCAAGCAGCCGGATACCGGCGGAACCACTTTTTTCCGGGTGAAACTGGGTACCGATGATATTGCCTTTCTGAACACTGCTGACAAAAGCATAATCATAATCCGTGGTGGTGAGAATAACGGATTCATCTTCCGGCACCACATGATAGGAATGAACAAAATAAAATTTGGCGTCTGCGCCGATTCCCTCGAATACAGGCGAGTCTTTTTTCAGGTTGACCCCGTTCCATCCGATATGCGGAACGGCAAGTCCCGTCCTGAACCGCTTGACCCGTCCCTTGAAAAGCCCGATGCTTTC
>CAZAHK010000019.1:0-20413 GCA_964484555.1 uncultured Desulfobacula sp. | reverse complement strand
GCGCCGTAATCCAGAAGAGTGATGATCATGTTTTTATCCTTCAAATAAAGGGATCTTCAGTAAATTCTCCTTTAGATCTCCCTGAAATTTCATGGGGTTCCCGTTGATATCCGCAATCACAAAGGCAATCTCCGCATCAACGCAGACCGCCGTGGTGCCTTTGTTGAGAATCTGCTGCCGGAAGACGGCGCTTCTGTTCCCAATCTTTTTAAGTCCGGACCGGATGACAATGATATCTCCGGCCCTGGCCTGGCTTTTATAGGAAATATTAATATTGACGACAAAAAATGAAAACCCCTTTTGCATGAATTCTTCCAGGTCCAGGTGGTCTTCCAGAAGCTGCCACCTCCCCTCTTCCAGGAATTCAAGATACCTTGCGTTGTTCACATGCTGATAAAGGTCGGTGTGATAGCCTCTGATTTTGATTTCCGGTTCCACTTTCAACTCCTGAATATTGATCCCATCCATACAGCGGAATGTTTTATCATTCAACCTGGGTTTTTGAAAGAAAATTATCCCCCCTCGGCCGGATCAATCCTTTTTTGCAAAAAGGCCCTGGAGGTCATCTTTAAACACAACAGAATGAAATCCGGATGTTTCAAGCCTTTTTACGGTATTCACAACAAACCGGTCT
Organism: uncultured Desulfobacula sp.; assembly: GCA_964484555.1. Lineage (GTDB taxonomy): Bacteria > Desulfobacterota > Desulfobacteria > Desulfobacterales > Desulfobacteraceae > Desulfobacula. The sequence goes on along the minus strand of CAZAHK010000019.1, from coordinate 19,779 downwards.
CCGGTTTTGATCTTTTTGGGGATGCCGGTATAATGAAATAGTTTTGACCGGGGCGCCATGACCCTGAAAAGCCCGTCATAGAATTTTTTCCCGTAAAGATCCCCGGTTTGGGACGTGAATCTCGGGGGATCATGAATTACGCTGTTAAAAACATTGCTTTCCAGACCGTCAATATATTGGATGATGTCTGCATGGATAAACTCAAGCGCATCCACATTCCATTTTTTCAGCCAGGGATTCAGGTTGCGAAGTTGGATGACTTCGCTGCTTTTTTCCGTTGAGATTACTTTTTTGGCCCCGACTCTCAGGGCAAAAAAAGCGGAATAGCCAAGACCGCCACAGGTATCCAGAACCGTATCTCCTGTTGAAACCACCATCCGGGTTTTTTTCTGTGCGTCCATCAGGGGATCTATCTCCTTTGAGCGATGCATCTTGATGCCGTCGATTTCCAGGATGGGGGCCGTTCTGGTGGGAGAAAGCTTATAATAGGCATGGCTCCGGATTTCAAGAGGGGTTAAGGCATTATCCTGGAATCTGAAAATTATATTTCGTCTGGAAGCCGCGGCCTCCAGCTTTTTCCGGTCAATAAACACATCAGTGCTCAGGATCAGCCGGTCTTTTTCAATGGGCCACAGGTTTTCCGTCAGATTGAGATCAAGGGACGCAAGGATTTCATTTTTCCCCTCCCGCATGGCATTAAGAATGGCGGCCACGGCTTCAAAATGGAAAAAAAACAAGGATTCCGCCATTTAAAAATCAATACTGCCGGGGGTTCTAGGGAATGGGATGACATCTCTGATATTGGCGATACCGGTAATCATCATTAAAAACCGCTCAAAGCCCATGCCAAAACCGGCGTGGGGGACAGACCCATATCTTCTGGAATCCAGATACCACCAGTAATTCTCCAGGGGCAGGTTCATTTGTTTCATCCGTTCTTCAAGCACGTCCAGGCGCTCTTCCCTCTGGCTGCCGCCGATGAGTTCTCCGATTCCCGGCACCAGGAGGTCCACAGCAGCCACGGTTTTTCCGTCCTCATTCACCCGCATATAAAAGGGCTTGATTCCCCTGGGATAATCCGTCAGAAAGACCGGCTTTTTGCAATAGGTTTCCGCCAGGAACCGTTCGTGTTCGGACTGGAGGTCTGTGCCGTATTCCACCGGGAATTCAAAGGCCTGTCCGGATTTTTTAAGGATATCAACGGCTTCGGTATAGGTGAGCCTTGCAAATTCCGAATTCAGGAGGGTATCAAGTCTCTCTGTAAGGGTTTTGTCCACAAAATTTTGAAACAGGGACAGGTCTTCGGCGCATTCTTCCACGGCATGGCGGGTCAGGTATTTGACCAATTCTTCCCCATGATTCATATTGCCGTTTAAATCACAGAAGGCCATTTCCGGTTCCAGCATCCAAAACTCGGCCACATGGCGGCTGGTATTGGAATTTTCCGCCCTGAAGGTCGGGCCGAAGCTATACACATCTCCCAGGGCCAGGGCAAACATTTCCGCAGACAATTGGCCGGACACGGTCAGATTGGATTCCCGGCCGAAGAAATCAAGGCTGAAATCCATTTTCCCCATTTTTTGAACGGTTTCAGGATCAAGGCTGGTCACCCTGAACATTTCCCCTGCACCCTCGCAGTCAGACCCGGTGATCAAGGGGGTGGTCAGATAACGGAATCCCTTTTCCTTGTAAAATTTATGAACGGCATAGGCCATTTCCGACCTGAGCCGGAAGACTGCCCCGAATTTATTGGTTCTGGGTCTCAGGTGGGCAATGGTCCTTAAGAATTCATCGGAATGTCTTTTCTTCTGAAGCGGGTAGGAGTCCGGTGCAAGGTTGATAATCTCAATTTCTCTGGCCTTGATTTCCCATTTCTGGCCCTTTCCCGGAGATTCCACAAGGGTTCCCGAAACCGATACCGAGCTTCCCGTGGTCAGGGTTCCGATTTCTGCATAATTGATCAGACCCTTGTCTGCAATGGCCTGAATATTGGAAAGGCAAGATCCGTCATTGATTTCCATGAAGGAGAATTCTTTTGAGTCCCGCTTTGTTCTGACCCAGCCTTTGACAAGCACGTCTCCGGAGGATTGATCAAGCCTGAGCAGTGCATTGATTTTGGTTCTTTTCATTGCTTTATCCTGGAAAAAATATTAAATTATAAAATTTGATTATACTCCATACCGAAAAGGTTTTTTTATAAAAATCAGTATCATGCACAAGCAAAATTATCAAGACATCCTTTCTCAGGTTCAGCGGCCCACTCAATATGTCGGCAACGAAATCAATACCATTCGAAAAGATCTGAAAACCGTGGATCTGACCTTTGCCCTGGTATTTCCGGATCTTTACGAAATCGGGACCTCCCATTTCGGGATTCAGATCCTGTATTCCATTTTAAACCGCCATGAAAAGATAGCAGCCGAACGCTTTTTTGCCCCGGCCCCGGATATGGAAGCCCTGCTGTCCCAAAAACAGATCCCCTGTCTGTCCATGGAATCCAAAAAAGAGCTGAAAAGCTTTGACATCATCGGCATCAGCCTTTTGTATGAATTGAATTTCACCAATATTCTTACTCTGTTAAGCCTGTCTTCCATCCCGTTTTACGCAAGAGACAGGGAAGATGCCTTTCCTCTCATCATCGGCGGAGGGCCCTGCGCCTTTAATCCCGAGCCCCTGGCCGATTTTTTCGACGCCTTTGTCATCGGGGACGGGGAAGCGGTATCCGTAGAAATTGCAAATCTTGTCATGGCCTTTAAAAAAGAGGGAGACGGCCAAAAAACGACCCTGCTGAGGCTTCTGTCAAAAATAGACGGGGTCTATATTCCCTCCTTTTTTACACCGGCCTATGATGCGGCCGGCCTTCAGCATCTTACCCCTATGTTTGAAGATTACCGGACCGTCCGGCGGGCCTTTTTGCCGAGCCTGACCAAGGAGAGCTTTCCTGTTTCTCCCATCATCCCCTTTGCAAAGCCGGTCCATGACCGGCTGCGGCTTGAAATTGCCCGGGGCTGTTCAAGGGGCTGCCGGTTCTGCCAGGCTGGCATGATCTACCGACCGGTGAGGGAAAGATCATTGGAAGATCTGATTGACATCACAAAGACCTCTTTAAGAACCACCGGCCATTCAGACATCTCTCTTTTGTCCCTGAGCACCGGGGATTATTCAAATCTGCCGGAATTGATGAAGCGCCTGCATGCCATCGGACAGGAGCACTGTAATGCCATTTCCCTTCCGTCCATCAGGGCGGAAAAACTCACCCCGGATCTCATGCAGATCATCAAAAAGGTTCGAAAAACAGGTTTCACCATTGCTCCTGAAGCCGGGTCCCAGCGGCTGAGAGACATCATCAATAAAAATCTCACCGAAGACAGCATTCTCTCAACCGTTGAAAACGCAATGACTCTGGGTTGGAAAAATATCAAGCTCTATTTCATGCTGGGATTGCCCTTTGAAACCGTGGAAGATATTGAGGCCATCTGCCGGCTGTCAAGGCGGTTGGCCTCTTCCTATGCCAAAGGCAAAAAGACCATCAATGTCAGCACCACCTGTTTTATTCCCAAGGCCCATACCCCGTTTCAAAGGGTACCCCAGATTTCTCTGACTGAGGCCAGGGAAAAACTGCAATATCTGAAAAATAACCTCAGGCACCCCAAAATCAATCTGAAATGGCAGAGCCCTGAAATGAGCCTCTTGGAAGGGGTCTGGTCAAGGGGGGACAGAAGATTGTCAAAGCTCCTTATGGCTGCCTTTGAAAAGGGCTGCCGCCTGGACGGGTGGACGGATAAATTTGATTTTTCCTTATGGCAGAAAGCCTTTGAGGAAACCGGAATTGATCCTTTGTTCTATACGACCCGTGAAAGGAATGAAAATGAGCCCCTTCCCTGGGACCATATTGATTCAGGCGTCAGTCCGGAATTTTTAAAACAGGAATTTCAAAAAGCCAAGGAAATGTCCCTTACCCCGGACTGCCGGGACCATGACTGCAACGGCTGCGGGGTCTGTGATTTTGAAAAGATCAAGCCCGTGCTTTATGACGGTATTCCGGATACCCGGGAGACGGACCCCCTTCCTTCCCCGGATCAGAAACGATTGCAGGACGATGCCTTCACCAAATTTGAGCTCTCCTTTTCCAAGCTGGATGGGGCCAGGTTCTTTGGCCATCTTGAACTGGGGATCATTTTTCAGCGGGCCGTCAAAAGAGCGGGGTTAACGGCCAGATATTCACAGGGGTTTAATCCTCTGATGCAGATTTCCTTTGAAAATGCCCTGCCCGTCGGGATGGAAAGCGAAGAGGAAATTCTGTGGATCTATTTTGAAAACGGAACAGCACCGGACAAAATTGTGGAAGTCTTAAACAAAGAACTTCCCCTGGGTCTTTTCATTACCGGGTGCAGACCCTTTAAACGATCACAGGATGGAAATGAAAAATCCGCCCGATACAGCCTCCTGCTCGCAGAGGGAAATTTTGACAAAGATGAAGTGGAACATTTTTCCCGATTATCGGAATTTATGGTTCAGGATTTGAGCAAAAAGGGGAAAACCCGGACCACGGATTTAAGAAAATCCGTTGATAAAATATCTTATATTAATTTATATACCCTTGAAATGATACTGAAACCTTATAATGAACGAACCGTAAGGCCAATGGAAATACTGACAAATTGTTTTAAACTGGATGAAAAATCCCTGGCCTCCATCAGGATAACAAAGATGAAACAACAAAAATAAAACAAGGATAGATCCATGTTAAAAGAACTTGTTGTCAATTCCGCCCCCCATGAAACCCGGGTGGCGCTTCTTGAAAACGGCACGGTGGTGGAGGTGTTTATTGAAAGACCGGATGAGACCTCCATTGCGGGAAATATTTATAAGGGCCGGGTTCAAAGGGTTTTGCCGGGGATGCAGGCCGCCTTCGTAGACATCGGGTTTGACCAGGCCGCCTTTATTTATGTGGACGATGTCCTGGATACGGCAAGCCCTGTCATGTACCAGGAATTTGAACAGGGCAATGACGGGGACGCCGAGTCCGGCGAAGCGGAAATGGAATCCGGGGAAATGGCGGAAAGCCTTCCGTCCTGGAAAGCGTCCATGAACCATGACTGCAATATTGAGGACCTTTTGACGGAGGGTCAGGAAATCCTGGTTCAGGTGGCAAAATCCTCCATCGGGACCAAGGGACCCAGGGTGACCACCCATATTTCCCTGGCCGGCCGGTATATGGTGCTCATGCCCACGGTGGATCATATCGGCATTTCAAAACGGATTGAAGCTGATGCTGAACGGGGACGCCTGAAAGACCTCTTACTGTCCATCCGCAAAAATAAATTCGGATATATTTTAAGAACCCAGGCCGAAGGAATAGACGAGGATACCATTGCAAAAGAAATCGAATTTCTGACCAAAACATGGGACGCCATCATGGTCAAAACTAAACCCGCCCCGGCTCCATCCCTTATCTATAAGGATCTTACCGTCACCTTCCGGGCCGTAAGGGATCTTCTGGCCAATGAAGCCGATAAACTGATCATTGATTCAAAGGAAGAATATGAAAATGTTCAGCGCTTTTTAAAACGGCTCATGCCCGATGTTAAATTGTCTGTGGAACTTTACCAGGGAAGGGAATCGATTTTCGATGCCTACAATATCGAAGGGGATGTGGCCAGGGCCTTGAAGAAAAAAGTCTGGCTCAAATCCGGGGGCTATATCGTCATTGAGCAGACCGAAGCCCTGGTGGCCATTGATGTCAATACCGGCCGTTATGTGGGCAAGCACAATTTTGACGAAACCATTTTAAAAACCAATCTGGAGGCGGTGAAGGAGATTGCCTACCAGATCAGGCTCCGCAATATCGGCGGGATCATCATCATTGATTTCATCGATATGAAAAAAGAGCACCACCGGGAAAAGGTCATGGCCCAGATGAACGAGGCCATGAAAAAAGACAAGAGCCAGACCAATATCCTGCCCCTGACCGAGCTCGGGCTGGTGCAGATGACACGGAAAAGAATCCGCCGCAACCTGACCCGGACCCTTTGCGAGCCCTGTTTTTACTGTAATGGAGACGGCCACCTGCTGTCGGGAAAGTCCATCTGTCATAAGATTTACAGGGATCTTGTCACTGAGGCTGCCGATATGATGGGCAACCGGTTTACGGTAAAAGTCCATCCTGAAATCGCCCAATTGCTCCACGGGCGGGAAAAACACCTGATCTCATCCCTTGAAAAACAGTTTTCAAAACCCATTGTGATCTATCCTGAAACCAATTACCACATTGAAGAATACCATATATTTGAATCCCTGATAAAATAAGACCTGATAAAAAAAGGCTGGATTGAATATCAGCCCCTATTCGCGTAAGGAGACCCATATGCAGAAAATCAAAATGAAAACCCCCCTGGTGGAGCTGGACGGAGATGAAATGACCCGGGTCCTCTGGCCGGTGATCAAGGAAAAACTCATTCACCCCTTTGTCGATCTGAAGACGGAATATTATGATCTGGGCGTTCAGCACCGGGACGACACCGATGACCAGGTGACGGTGGATGCCGCCAATGCCATAAAAAAATTTGGGGTAGGGGTAAAAAATGCCACCATCACGCCCAACCGGGAAAGGGTGGAAGAATACGGTTTAAAAAAACAGTGGAAAAGCCCCAACGGCACCATCCGCGCCATGCTGGACGGCACCGTATTCAGAAAACCCATCATTGTCGATAATATCAAGCCTGCGGTAAAATCATGGAAAAAACCGATTTCCATCGGCCGGCATGCCTATGGGGATGTGTATAAAAATGCTGAAATAAAAACAGAGCAAGGGGGTAAGGCGGAAATCGTGTTTACCGATACCCTGGGCCATGAGACAAGGGAAACCATCATGGAATTTTCCGGCCCCGGTATTATCCAGGGAATGCACAACACCGAGGCCTCCATTTCAAGTTTTGCCAGGGCCTGTTTTGAGTATTCCTTGACAGAAAAAATCGATTGCTGGTTTGCAACCAAGGATACGGTTTCAAAAATTTATGACCAGACCTTTAAAAATATATTCGAAGACATTTATGATGCAGAATATAAAGAAAAATTTACCGCAGCCGGACTTTCCTTTTTTTATACCCTGATCGACGATCTTGTGGCCCGGATCATGAAGTCCGACGGCGGTGTCCTCTGGGCCTGCAAAAATTATGACGGGGATGTCATGAGCGATATGGTGGCCTCGGCCTTCGGGTCCCTGGCCATGATGTCATCGGTCCTGGTCTCGCCCCATGGATATTTTGAATATGAGGCGGCCCACGGAACCGTTCAAAGACATTATTACAAACACCTGAAAGGGGAAAAAACCTCAACCAATGCCGTGGCCCTGATCTTTGCCTGGACCGGGGCCTTAAGAAAACGGGGGGAACTGGACGGACTGCCCCTGCTCTCAGATTTTTCAGACCGGCTTGAAAAAACAGTGATTGAAACCATTGAAGACGGATATATGACCGGAGATCTTGCCGCCATTTGTGATCCTGGTGCAAAAAAAATCCTGGATTCCTATGAATTTATCGACACCTTGGCAAAAAGGCTTTCAGGCGGCTATTCTGAATCCATATAAATTAAAAAAGATAAACCATCATTCTTGACAATTTTAATTAAAAACGATAAAGTCCTGCGTTTATGGTGGTTTACAGTATTGTAAGTGAACATATGGAAATTATTTAGGTAAGGATTAATTATTTATGAAACGAACATTTCAACCCAGCAACCGGAAAAGAACGAGAAAGCACGGATTTCTTAAACGAATGGCCACACCCGGAGGACGACGCGTTCTCAATGCCAGAAGAGCAAAAGGAAGAAAAAGGCTTGCCGTCTGATAAAGGGAATGATTGACTAATTTTTGTTTGCCAAAAAATGTACGGCTCCTGAAGAGACCTCAATTTCTAACAGTTTCAGAACATGGGAAAAAGGTACATACAGACAGCTTTATAGCAATTGTGCTTAATGGAACTGCTCAAAACAATCGAATTGGCATTACAGTATCAAAAAAAGTAGGAAATGCAGTAGAGCGAAACAGGATAAAAAGAATCATTAGAGAATATTTCAGGCATAATAAAGAGAATATTTCAGGACCAAGGGATATTAATATCATCGCAAGGAAGGGTCTGGCTACGCTATCCAATAAGCTGCTTATTGAAAAGCTTGATAAACTTTTTATAAAAATAGCATTATCATGAAAAAGCTATTATTGATATTTATTAAATTTTATCAATTTTTTATCTCACCTTTTACAGGCCATAACTGCCGCTATTATCCGACCTGTTCGGCCTATGCAGTTGAAGCTATTGAAAGATACGGCAGCCTGAAAGGTGTATTTCTAACGGCAAAAAGAATACTGCGGTGTCATCCTTTCCATGCAGGGGGTTTTGATCCTGTACCCTAATTTATCCGAACGCACGACGTATTTCCTCTTCTAATTGCAGTTGCAATATATTTTTAAGACTTAGGAGAGAAAATGGATGAACAAAAACGGTTAATACTCGCTGTCGTACTTTCTGTACTGGTCCTTGTCGGATATCAGGCCTTCTTTGTAAAACCGCCTGAGCCGGGCAGTCCTTCACAGGCAGTTCAGACCCAGGGGGAGGTTCAGTCAAAGGACCCCGTCCCGGTTGTTACCGAATACACGTCAAAGACCGAGGTTGCTTCTGAAACCGTCGAACCGCAAAAGGCAAACTATCGCACCATAACCGTATCAACCCCGCTGTATAATATTGTCCTTTCAGAAGCCGGAGCCACTGTTAAAAGCTTTGAACTTAAAAATTATTCTGAAACCAATGAAAAGAATTCTCCGTTAAAACAATTGGTGCCCAAAGAAATCAGCGAAGGGATCTTTTCCGTTGATCTTGAAGGACGGTCCATCCCCGGCCTGAAAAATGCCGTGTATACAGCCGACACCGATGCCGTCGAGATCAATGTCTCTCAAGGGGAAAAAAACCTTGAATTTGTTTTTGAAACCCCCCAGGGAATCCTGGTGAAAAAAGTTTTCATCTTTAAAGCCGATTCCTATCTCATTGATTATGACATCACCTTCCAGAACGGGTCCGGAACAGTATTAAACGATGCGGTAGTCGTTTCCATCCCCGGAATTTATAATCAAGCGGTCAAGGACAGTTCCAAATTCGCCTTTGAAGGACCTTCTGCTCTCATCAGCAATGAATATATTGAAATTGATCCCGATGACCTGGATGAAAAAAACACCTATATCGGAAAAATAGGCTGGGCTGGTTATTCGGATCGGTATTTTTTCACCGCCCTGATGTCGAAGCAAAAAGACGGCGACAATCCGACCGATGCCAAGCTTGTAATTTCCTATGCCAATGACAGGATTGCCAATCAATATATCCAGAAAATGGAGCCCTTGAATCAGGGCAGCCAGGGAACCTGTTCTTTTGTCGTCTATATGGGTCCCAAAAGCCACAAGGTTCTGAGCAAATTCGATAATGGTCTTGACAAGGCCGTCAATTTCGGCTTTTTCAATGTGATTGCCAAGCCGCTTCTCATCGGCATGAACTACATTTATGGGGTGATTCCCAACTATGGAATCGCCATTATCCTTTTAACCATCATCATCAAGCTGGTATTCTGGCCCCTGGGCACGAAAAGCTATAAATCCATGAACGAAATGAAAAAAATTCAGCCCTTGATGATGGAACTCCGGGAAAAATATAAAAATGACAAGCAGAGAATGAACCAGGAGGTCATGGGCCTTTACAAGACTTATAAGGTCAATCCGGCCAGCGGCTGCCTGCCCATGCTGGTCCAGATGCCGATTTTCTTTGCTCTTTACAAAATGCTTTACCAGGCCATTGAACTGAGGCATGCCCCCTTTGTCGGATGGGTCACAGACCTGGCAGCCCCGGAACGTCTGTTCCATTTTAATTTTTCTATTCCATTCATGGATGCCCCCCACGGCATCCCGGTATTGACCCTTTTAATGGGCGCATCTTTCCTGTTGCAGCAAAAGATGACACCTGCGACAGGTGACCCCATGCAGGCCAAAATGATGATGCTGATGCCGCTGATCATGACGGTTTTATTCATTAACTTCCCGGCAGGATTGGTTCTTTACATGTTTGTAAACAATATCATTTCCATGGGACAGCAGTATTATATTCAAAAGAAACTCGCATAAGCAGGAGGACGGCTTAGATTATGACACAAACTCAGGAATTTACCGGAAAAGATGTAAATATCGCTATAAAAAATGCCAGTTCGGCTTTATCCCTCTCCAAAGACAAATTGAAATATGACGTCATTTCAGAAGGAACCTCTGGAATTTTCGGGATTGTCGGCAGAAAAGACGCCCGGATCAGGGTCTTTCTTCCTGAAATAGACGATTCCGAAGAAAAGGAAGGAATCCTTTCCATGGTGGATGAGGCCTTTGGTGAAGAAACCCGCCGCGAAGAAAAACCCCTGGTGTCCGGACCGGAAATAGAAGATGGTGATGAAGACGGGGATAGTGTTGACTATGTAGATGACTTTGCAAATGAAGATATTGATGAAGATAGCTATGAACATGTCGAGACCGAGGATGAAGAAGAAACAGAGGAAGACGCTGTCGATGTTACTGAAGAATCGGCTGCTTTAGGGGTTGAAACCCTCCAGAAGATCGCCGATCTGATTACGGAAGATGCAAAAGTCAGCGCCCAGACCGAAGGGAATCGCCTGACCCTCTGCATTGAAGGCGGAAATTCAGGAATTTTGATCGGCAGAAAAGGCCAGACCCTCGACGCCATGCAGTTTTTGACGGATAAAATCATTAACCGCAAAAGCGATGCCCGGGTCAGGGTAAGAGTCGACATTGAAGGGTATATGGAAACCCGTAAATCCAATCTTAAACATCTGGCCTATAAAATGGCGGACAAGGCTAAAAAAACGGGCCGCCCTGCCACCATCAACCAGATGAGCGCCCAGGACCGGCGCATTGTTCACCTGGCCCTGAAAGATGATACAAAGGTCAGAACCCAGAGCATGGGGGAAGGGTATTACCGGCGGCTTGTGATTTTTCCAAAAAAGAAAACCGCTTTCAAGGGCAAAAGACGGGTAAAAAAATAAGCGCTTATGAATGATACAATTGCCGCAATAGCAACTCCCTTTGGAAGCGGCGGAATTGGTGTCGTCCGGATCTCAGGCCCAGATGCATTCAGTATAGCATCTCAATTATTTTCAAAAATAAAAAATCGGTTCGAGGGCCTGGCAAATTTAGAATCCCACACCGTCTATCACGGCTATATTTTTGATGTCAAAACATTGGCCGTGATCGATGAGGTGCTGTTAATCCCCATGAAAGGACCCTCCTCTTACACGGCAGAGGATGTGATTGAAATTCAGGCCCATTCAGGCACTTTTGTATTAAGGGCTGTTCTTGAGGAAGTTCTGTCATGCGGGGCAAGGCTGGCCGAGCCGGGTGAATTCACCAAAAGGGCCTTCCTGAATCAGAGGATTGATCTGACCCAGGCCGAGGCCGTTGCCGACATCATCAATGCCAAATCCGCCAATGCCTTGAAATTTGCCACATCCCAGATTCTTGGAACCCTGGGGAAAAACATTCAGGAATTAAGAAAACAGCTAATTCATTTTTTATCCCTCATTGAGGTCAATATTGATTTTCCAGACGATTCAGTCCCCTTTCGCCCGTCGGAAAATGAGATCCAGGGCCTTGTGGATGTGCTTGAAAAATGCCGGGAATTCATTAGACAGCACAATGATGCCTGTTTCTTAAAAGAGGGCATCCGGGTGACCATCTGCGGGGCGCCCAATGTGGGCAAATCAAGTCTCATGAACCGTCTGCTGGAAAAGGACCGCTCCATTATCACCGCAGTCCCCGGAACAACACGGGACCCTGTTGAAGAGGGGCTGAATATAGAGGGGGTGCCCTTTGTCATCACCGATACGGCCGGGATTCATCAAACCGATGATCTTGTGGAAATTATTGGAATAGAAAAGGCAAAAGATCATATCACCACATCAGATATTATCCTCTATATGAAAGAACCGGGAGCTGATTTTTCCGAAAGGGAATTTGAAAAACTCGTACCCCCAGGAAAAAAAGTGATTTTTGTGGTGAATAAGATTGATCTCAGCGAAGGCAACCTGCCCAAACTTTCTGAGAAATACCGGCATATTCCCACGGTTGAAATTTCAGCCCTTTTGAACAAAGGGGTGCAAGAGCTGAAACAGAAGGTTCTCAATATCAGTATTGCCGACCTGAACATGGAAAAATCTCCGGTCATTCCAAACCTGAGGCATAAAAAAGCCCTGGAACAGGCTGTGGAAAGCCTTGAAGCCGCCCTGGACGGATTGAAAAACGGACAGGCCGAGGAAATTCTGGCCATTGATATTAAAACCGGCATTGATTCTCTTGGCACCATTACCGGGGAGACAGCCTCTTTAGACATATTGGACGCTATTTTCAGTAATTTTTGCATTGGTAAATAAAGGATTGAACGTATGGCAATAAATTTAAGGGAACATTTTGTAAAATATGAAGCCTTAGTTCAGATAACGGATGCCGTATTTGACCGGGTTAAAACCGAATTCCCCAAAGAAGTGTTCTGCAGGGAGAAATGCAGCGACTGCTGCTACGCCATTTTTGATCTCACCCTGATTGAAGCCTTGTATCTCAAAGACCGGTTCCTGAAAAAATTCAGCGGCAAGGCCAAAAATGATCTCATTGAAATCGCGGATAAAACAGACCGGGTTCTGGCCAGAATGAAACGGGATGCCTTCATGGAAGTCAAGGCCGGGGCCAATGAACTGGATATCGTCGGAAAAATGTCCATGGAACGGGTGAGATGCCCGCTTCTGGGCGAAAACAATCTCTGTCTCATGTATGAATCACGGCCCATCACCTGCAGGGTATACGGCATTCCGACCTCCACGGCCGGGACAAGCCATATCTGCGGGCGCACCAATTTTAAACAGGGGGAACCTTATCCCACCCTGAATATGGATAAAATTTATACCCAGCTCCAGCTTCTTTCGGCCCAACTGGTTAAAGATATCCGCTCGAAAAACATCCGGATGCATGAAATGCTTATTCCGGTTTCCATGGCCCTTGTAACGGATTTTAACGAAGACTATCTGGGAGTTAAAAAAGATGGATAAATTTACGCCGGAAGAAATCGAAAACAAGAAAAAAGCCATATTTGACGCCATGGGCCAAAGAGGGCAAAAACAGATCCTGAAAAAAGGATATGAAAACTGGAACCCTTTCCAGGAGCCCAAAGATCCCATTGATATCCGGAAGGATAAAACCAAGCGGACTACCCAGGTCCTTATCCGGGAGTTTTTATCCGGCACGAGCCATGAGGAATATTCAAACACCTTTGCCCAGGGCGCCCTTGAAATGGCCCTTGGAATTGTCAATAATGACGAGAAGATACGGGGAATGTTTGAGTTTGCCTGCTGGTATCAGGATCTCTTAAAAAAAGAAGGTTATGAGACCCCCTGAGCTAAAAGAAATTCAGGAAAAAATTTTAAATATCCTTTATCAATCCGACGTTCGGCTGACGGCCCAGGAATACCTCAAACAAATAAAAAATCTTTATTCTTTGCCCTTTTCCGAGGCAAAAAAGATATTGCAGGGTCTGGTTGATGCCGAAGAACTCTCCTATCACTATCTTTACGGGTCCACCTATGTTGAAAAGAGCTTTTTAAGACCGGTTCGGATTTCCCCTCATTTTATCCTGAAACCTCCCTGGTCTACCGACAGTCCGGCCGGAGAGCATATTGAAATCATCATTGAGCCCGGCATTTCCTTTGGTTCAGGCCAACATCCCACCACAAGTTTGTGCCTGAATGCCATTGATTTCTGCTTTTTTCAGGATAAGAGAATATCCCTTGGAGATTCCGGGGCCGATATCGGGACCGGCTCCGGCGTTCTTGCCATGGCCATGTGCCTTGCCGGGCTTTCCTCCTGCACAGCCTATGAGATTGATCCTGTTTCCATCCGGGAAGCAAGGAGGAATATTGAACTGAATCGGCTTTCGGGCAAAATCCATCTGCTGGAAGACACAATGAAAACCGGGGAAAATAGTTTTTCCATCACCTGCGCCAACCTCCGGTATCCCACCCTGGTGAGCCTTTCTGAAACCCTTTCTTCAAGCCTGAAAGAAAACGGGACGGCGGTGTTATCCGGTTTCAGGGAATGGGAAAAAGACCTGGTTCTGAATTCCTATTCAAAAAAAGGCTTTGACCTTATATGGCAAAGGGATGATAAAAACTGGTCTTGCTTTGTACTCGTGAAAAAATAATGATACATACAGGGCATGAAGGCTTTTTTAACCATCCTGACCTCCCTTATTTTAAGCGGCTTTCTTTACGGCAATATTTATTTCTGGGTTGATGAAAGCGGAACCAGGCATTATACCAATGTTGCCCCGCCCACGGGCGAAGCGGTTGAAGAGCTTGTCGAAAGCAACAAAGCTTTTGAAAAGCTGACATCCGGAAAAAATGGTCGGCAAAAATTCAAGGTAATAAAAATATTTGACGGAGATAGCCTTCAGGTCTCGGCCATGGATCTTGTATTCAGCATTCGGCTTTGCGGTATCGATTCCCCTGAGATGGGCACCAAAGGACTGAAGGGCCAGCCTTTCAGCCGGGAGGCCCGGTCATATCTTGAGACGCTTCTCAACGGCCGGGAAATTACCCTGAAAAGCCATGGCGCAGACAGCTATCACAGGCAATTGGCGGAAATTTTTCTGAATGAGAAAAATATAAACCTTGAAATCATAAAGCAGGGCCTGGCTGAAGTTTATCGGGGAAACCCGCCGAAAACCCTTGATATACAGCTTTATTTTAAAGAAGAAGAAAAGGCGAGAGGCGCAGGCAAAGGCATCTGGCAGCTCAAAAAAAACTATAAAAGCCCGAAACAATGGCGCAGGGAAAACCCCAGAAAATAAATTCCGGCTTGCGAACTTCTTTTTGAATGTTTATCGTTCTACATAAGAGGCATCATACGGGTTAAGTATGGTTTGACAGGAAAATTGCATCGGAGATCTGCCTGAAGCAGAATTGCAGGAACTGGAAAATAATGTTGAAAAATTAAGAAAGGTCTGTGTGGCCAACCAGACGGGTGAAGAATCCAAAAAAGCCGGAAAAAAACCCCTCCGGGAACGAAAGCATGATATTTCCATGAAAGAACAGTTAAGCTGACCCAGCCTGATTTACAAAACCATACGCCCCATTGAACCGGCCATGGGCCATTCAATGGGGCGATTTTATTAGGGCTTGCTAAAACGGAATATCGTCATCGGGCATGGGGCCCTGCCCTCCACCCATACCGGGTTGGGTCTGGCCCTGGTAATGGTTGGACCCACCCGAATCGGATTTCTGGTATCCGCCACCGCTCCCCCCGCCGCCTTTAGCATCCTGTTTTCCTCCGAGAAACATGAAATTGGATGCTACCACCTTGGTCATATAATGGGTTTGCCCGTCTTTTTCATAGGTTGAGGTCTGGAGTTTTCCTTCAATATAGATCTGGCTGCCCTTGGACAGGTATTTCTCGCAGGTTTCCGCCTGCTTCCCGAAAACAACAATATTATGCCATTCTGTTTTTTCCTGCCGGTCACCGCTTGTTTTGTCGGTCCATTGCTCACTTGTGGCAAGGGAAAAATTAACTACTGCCAAACCTTGCTGGGAATACCGGATTTCCGGGTCCCTGCCAAGGTTTCCGATAAGCATCACTTTATTAAGACCAGCCATTTGTTCTCTCCTGTTTTAGGGTAAATTTTAGAATATGGTTTGTAAAATATTTACCCGATTCAACCCCTTGTGTCAAAGAGATATTTTTTATCAAAAATCAATATGAGTTGACAACAAGGGAATTTGAAGCTATGTTGCTATTAAAGTAGCAACTCTTCCGGAGACTAGTATGGATACCTATTCAAATTTAAAAGAGCTTGGTTTTTCACAGTATGAGGCCACCTGTTATATGGCGCTGGTGGCGGAACACCCGGTGAATGGGTCCCAGTTGAGCAAAATATCCGGCATTGCCCGGTCAAGAATTTACGATGTGTTAAGAAGCCTGATCTCCAAGGGCTATGTCATGGAAATCAATCCCGGCCAATATGCCCCCCTGCCTTCCGATGAATTGATCCGGCGGCTCAAGAAAAGCTTTGAAACCAATCTCAATGCCTTTGAGACTCAGATTTTAAATTCAACCCGGAAGGAAGATTTTGAATATGTCTGGACCATTACCGGGTATGACAATGTCATGCATAGGGCTGCTGAAATGATCCATGAGGCAAAGGAAGAAATTTATGTGCGCCTGTTTCCCGAAGCAAGCCGGCGCCTGGACCCGTATTTAAAGGAAGCAGAGCAGCGGGGCGTGAAAATCCGGTATATTGCCATGGGCAAAATCCCGAAAAAATTTGATGTCATGGTCATGCATCCGGATCATGAACACCTTCAAAAAACCATCGGCGGACGATCCTTCGAAGTCATTACCGATAAACGGGAAGCCCTGGTCGGAATTTTCGGAGCCGGACAGGAAGATATTTCCCCCATCAACTGGACCCGGAATCAATGGTTTATCGTGGCCAACCGGGACAGCCTGCGCCACGACTTTTATCACAGTTTCCTGGAAAAGATCCTGGATCAGCGCCAGGAACTGACCGAAGACGAATTAAGAATTTACAGCATCATCAAAGAGGATAATTAGAGGAGATCAACATGACTGCAATGAGAAAAATAAATTATTTCAGCGGGTTCTCAAATGAAAAGGATGAGACCATTTTCAATCTGGAAAAAGATTACGGCGCCCATCATTATGAGAGAATCGATCTCGTTGTCAGGCATGCAAAAGGATGCTGGCTGACCGATGAAAAGGGCCGGAAATACCTGGACTGCCTTGCCGCTTATTCTGCCGCCAATCCCGGCCATCACCATCCGACCATTGTCAATGCCGTCATGGATGCCCTGATCGGAAACTATGCCTCGGTTCTGTCCAATGTGGTCTTCACGGATCCCCTGGGAATTTTCCTGTCTGAAGCCGCCAAATTCGCCCCCCAGATGGCGCCCCGGTTCGGCGCCCACGGCAATAAGGTCCTTCCCAAAAACGGCGGCGTGGAATCCGTTGAAACCGCTATCAAGACCATGCGGTATTATGGATTCAAGAAAAAGAAAATCGAGGATGGAAAACAGGAAATCATCGTGTTTGACGGCAATTTTCACGGCCGAACCATTTCCGTTGTCTCTTTTTCATCCAGTAAAAAATACAAAGAAGGCTTCGGCCCCCTCACTCCCGGCTTTGTCTCCGTGGAATTCGGCAACCTTGAAGCGGTTGAAAAGGCCATTACCCCGAACACCTGCGGCATCCTGGTGGAACCCTTCCAGGGCGAAGGCGGAATGAGAATCCCGCCTAAAGGGTTTCTCAAAGGGCTTCGAAAACTGTCTGATGACCATGATCTTCTCTTGATCTGTGATGAGATCCAGGTGGGCATGGGCCGGACCGGGAAAAAATTCTGCTTTGAGCATGAAGATATTGTCCCGGACGGGGTCATACTCGGCAAAGCCCTGTCAGGAGGCCTTGTGCCCCTGTCCATCTTCATTACCAACACCGTCATCATGGACCTGGTCTTTTCCAAAGGGTCCGACGGGTCCACCTTTGGCGGATATCCCCTGGCCTGTGTGGCGGGAACGGCTGCATTGAAGGTGTTTGAAGACGAGAAACTGGCGGAGCAGTCCGCCCAAAAGGGGAAAGTCCTCAAACAAAGAATTGAAGATATTGCCAAACGCTCCCCCCATGTCAAGGAAGTCAGGGGGAAAGGACTGTTCATCGGGATAGAACTCAAAGACGGCAATGCCATGGACTTCTGCAAAAAACTGTTCAAACTTGGCATTATCGTCAATGACAGCCACGGACATACCATCCGGATTTCTCCTCCCCTGGTCATCAATGAGGAGGAGATGGATTTTCTGGTGGAACAGCTTGAAAAAGTTCTGGTGGGATGAGATAGCCCCGTCACACCCTCAGTTCCAGGACTGGATTTCGATAATATTTCCCTCCGGATCCCTGAAATAGACAAAGGTGAGAAGGCCCACGCCTTCCACTTTTTTCCGGGTCACTTGCCCAAGAGGGCTACCGCCCTTTGTGAGGGCCTTTTTAAACGTTTTTTCCACATCCTCCACCTCAAAGGCCAGGTGGGTGAACCCGGTATGATGGGCCATGAGGGGTTCTCTTTCCACCAGGGTCTCATAGGTGAAAATTTCCAGGGTCGGGCCCTTTTCCCCATGGCCCGGCAAGACCAGATGCACGCCTTTCAGCCGGGCAGATGTGAGGCCCGTGGCCCTGTCCAGCCAGTCGCCGGAGAGATTTCTTTCCGGCGGTTTGATTTTGCAGTCAAAAACATCCATATAAAACTGTGCAAGCACCTTATAGTCTTTTGCCGCGATATTGGTGTGGGCATATCTCATGGCCGGTCTCCATTTTCCAAATCAAAAATTCAGGATTTCTCCGTCTTCCGGGATGAACAGGCGTTCCGTTGAAATTTTGTTTTCAACGGCCAACTCTCTTAACGCCTTCCGGGACACTTTGCAGTGATCCAAGGCTTCCATATGAATAGCCACCACAAAGGCGTCCGGGCAGAGCTTACACACGTCAATGGTCTGCCTTGCATCCATGACAATGGGACCGCTGTCGCCCAGTTCCGCTCCGCCTGAATGGGTGATGATAATATCAGGCTTGACCGAGGTGAGGATGGTTTTGATCTCATCATACAAAACCGTATCCCCGGCCCAATACACCACAGGTTCGCCGGGCGCCCGGAGAACAAACCCTGAAACCCTGCCGAGGATGGCTTCCCATTTTTCATTTCCCGCATGCCTGCCCGGGGTGGGGGTGATGTCCATATTTTTCCAGGTCATTCTGGTTTCAATGGGGGTCACATTTGAAAACCCGTTCTTTTTTAACTCCGCTTCATTGACCTGGCGGCAGAGGATGGGGATATCCTTGGGCAGCATCTTTTTAGCCCCGTCATCAAAATGATCCCGGTGGAGATGG
Source organism: uncultured Desulfobacula sp. (assembly GCA_964484555.1). Classification (GTDB taxonomy): domain Bacteria; phylum Desulfobacterota; class Desulfobacteria; order Desulfobacterales; family Desulfobacteraceae; genus Desulfobacula. Next base: position 746 of record CAZAHK010000019.1, on the reverse strand, counting down.
GAAACCAGCACCATATCAATATCTTTGATCACCTCTGCTGCAGGGAAGGGAAGATCAACCGTAGGGTTTTTCTCAACCCCGGCAAAGGAGTCTATCCCGTGCCGCGGCAGAAGTACCGGGTCCGTCAGGAGGGTGATACCGGCCATGGAAATTTTTAATGTGGCATTGCGGATCAGTTGGATTTTCATGAGATGCACACAAACCCTTGCCCGTTCTGTACTTCATCCGAAGCGCATTTCAATAGGGTCCGGTAATAAAAGAATGCAGTGTTCGGATTTTTCGAACGCTCAAGATCCATCAGGGGAAAAATGGAAATTTATCAGTTGCAGTCCTTTATGGCGGTTTCCGAGACAGGGAATCTCACCCGTGCCGCACAAAAAATGAATATCAGCCAGTCTGCCCTGAGTTCGCAGATCAAGGCCCTGGAAGAGGAACTGGGGGTGGAGCTCTTCATCCGGCAACCCAGGGGTATGCTCTTGAGCAAAATGGGAAAGGAGCTGCTTTCCGAAGCCGGGGCCATTGTCCAGGCTTCCCGGAAAATGAAGCAGAAAGCCATGGATCTGCACACCCGGATTTCCGGAACTTTGAATATCGGCATCAACACGGACCCCAAATTCCTGGAGGTGTCCGATATCAGCAGGAGAATCGAAGGGCTCATGCCGGGGGTAAGCCTCCGTTTTATGGAAAGCCGGACCTTTGAAACCTGTCATATGCTCAAGGATGAAAGGATGGATGTGGGGTTTCAT
>CAZAHK010000018.1:12183-34875 GCA_964484555.1 uncultured Desulfobacula sp. | reverse complement strand
CAATTCAAAGGCTCGTGAATTTTATAAGAATCGGGGGATAAAAACCATTGATCCGGCCTTTGAACTCTTTCAACCGGGTCCGGGAACCGTTGTCATGACCCTGAAGCATTGTATTCTGAGATCCCAGGGGCAATGCCGCAGGGAGGTCAAATCAATACCTGAAATATGGAAAGGCCCTCTTTTTCTTGAAAACGAGTCCGGCCGGTTTCAGCTTGAATTTGATTGCACCCGGTGTGAGATGCGGATCAAAACGGTATAAAAAAAAGGCGGGAAGCGCCAAAAGCACAACCCGCCTCAATATAATGATCAATCCGCTGTCTAGCTGGGGAACATGGTATCATCCATGTCTACGGCAACGCTGCTCACATTCATGAGCGCTTTGAATCTGCCGAGGGTAATGGGGAGCTGGGTTTCCACAAAGAATTGCAGGGACCTGATGATGCCTTCATAAAAGGAAACATCTTTTTTCTTGGCGGTTTCCAGTTTGTTTGCGGCAATGACGGCTCTCCAGAGCAGCATCCATGCCATGGTGACATCCCCTGTGGCATCCTGGAACGGATGGGCATTGGCAAATGCGTGTAATACCTTTTCCGACATGGCTGCCGTACCCATGTGAATGGCGACTTCACCGAGCTTGTTCAACGCTTCTTCGATTTTGACGGCCTGTTTTTCAAGCCGGGGAATGGCTTTTCCGGCCACTACCCATTTTTGCATCTCACCGAACAGATCCATGATGGGTTTGCCCTTGTTGAGTCCCAGTTTCCTTCCCAGAAGGTCCATGGCCTGGATGCCGTTGGTGCCTTCATAGATCAGGGTGATCCGGCAGTCTCTCAAAAGCTGGGCCATGGGATATTCTTCAATGAATCCGTATCCGCCGTATACCTGCATGCCCTGGCTGCAGACCTCAAAGGAACGGTCGGTGACATAGCCCTTGGCAATGGGGGTCAGAACTTCAACAAAGCCGTGGTATTTGTCCTTTTCTTCCTGGGTGGGCGCATGGAGGGCCATGTCCGCAGAATACTGGACAAAATACAGAAGGGATCTCATGCCTTCCACAAAAACCTTCATCATCATCAACTGACGTTTGACATCCGGGTGGTTGATGATGGTGACGGATTTAGCCTCCGGGTTCATGAATTCAAGGATGTTTTTCCCCTGGACCCGGTTCCTTGCATAATCCAGGGCATACATATAGGCGGCGGTGGCGCAGGCAAAACCCTGGAACCCCACAAGGCGACGGGCTTCGTTCATCATCAGGAACATGGCCTGCATACCCTTGTTTTCCTGGCCCAGGAGGGTACCGATGCAATTGCCTTTGGAGCCGAGAGAAAGAGAGCAGGTGCTGTTGCCGTGGATGCCGAGCTTGTGCTCGATGCCGGTGCAGATGACGTCATTGAATTCACCGAGGCTTCCGTCCGTGTTGACCCTGAATTTGGGCACCAGGAACAGGGAGATGCCTTTTGTGCCTTCGGGAGCGCCTTCGATTCTTGCAAGCACCGGGTGGATGATGTTGTCGGTCAGGTCATGCTCGCCACCGGAAATAAATATCTTTTCGCCGATGATGGAAAAGGTGCCGTCCCCGTTCCGGATCGCTTTTGTCGTGAGAGCACCGACATCGGACCCGGCCCCTGGTTCCGTCAAGAGCATGGTGCCGGTCCATTTGCCGGTAAACATATTTTTCAGGTAAATTCTTTTTTGCTCAGGAGTACCGAATTTTTCAACCAGATGCCCTGCTCCCTGGGTCAGGCCCGGATACATCATAAAGGGAAAATTGGCGCCGTTAAAATATTCAGCTCCTGCAGAGGCAACTGTTCTGGGCATTCCCTGGCCGCCCCATTCCGGATCTTCGGTAGTGGCCAGCCATTCTCCCTCGTTGAATATTTTATACAGCCGCTTGAAGGATTCAGGTGTGGTGACCTTTCCGTTTTCGAGTGTGCAGCCCACCTGGTCTCCTTCTTTATTGGCCGGCAGAAGCTCCTTGACGGCAAAATTCTTGGCTTCGCTGATTACCAGGTCTATGGTTTTTTTATTGAAATCAGCAAAATTTTCATGAAGCCCGGACAGGGTCTCGGCTTCAAGCTGTTCATGAAGAACAAATTCGATGTCTCTTCGATCGGAAATAAGTTGGGTCATTTTTAAACTATCCTCCTGCTGTTTGTGTTGCAAAAATATTTATGGTTTGTTTCTTCTGTGGCAGTAGTGAATGAATTGTTGCTCACTTCGATATGATGGGGATTGTGGATTTTTAAAAGAGTTGATCCGATTTTTGTATGATCATTTTTAAACAATGATAATAAAAACTTATATAAATTATGATCGGTCATTAAAAAAAATATCCATCCCCTGATTAACGCTAAATACAAAATGAATGATAATTCATCGCATTAAATTTTATCTCTGTCAATGATTATTTTTACAAATTCCGAATAATCATATAGGGTTATTGAATGGAAAAAATATTAATCAGTGCTTGCTTTGCAGGAGATCGGGTCCGGTACGACGGCCGGAGAGTACCCCTTGAAACTCTGCTTTTGGACCGGTGGAAAGAAGAGAACCGGCTTGTGAAGGCCTGCCCCGAGGTTGACGGCGGCATGAAGATCCCGAGACCCCCGGCCCAGATCGTAGATGGAAGCGGCATCGACGTTTTGAATGGAAAGGCAAAGATCATGGATAATGAAGGCTGCGATGTTACCGGCCTTTTTATCAAAGGAGCTGAATATGCGCTCAGTATCGCTCAAAAAATATGGGGTTACTGCCGCCTTGTTGGCAGCCGACCGATTCGTTGACAAAGCCGGAACGAATATGTCTGAAAAATAGATTGACATGGGTCTGACGAATCATTAAACTGTCCTACAGTTTGATCGTAGGTTCGGACCATGGTGTTTTCCGGAGGCAAGAAATGAATGTTCAATTTAGAAAAATGAAACCCCTTAAATCCTATCAGCATGTGGTGGATGAGATCCAGACCGCCATATGTGAAGGAAATCTGAAAGAGGGGGAGACGCTTCCATCGGAAATGAAGCTGAAGGAAATGTTTGATACCAGCCGGGGAACCATCCGGGAAGCCCTCCGGGTGCTGGAGCAAAAAGGGCTTGTTTCCGTCCGGACAGGGGTGAACGGCGGGGCCAGAATCCAGGGGGCCAACGCAAAACCCATGACCGATAGCGTGGCCATTCTCATCCGCCAGCAAAAGGTTTCCCTTCATCATCTGGCGGAATTCCGCAAAATGATGGAAGGCCATATCTCGGAGCAGGCCGCCAAAAAAGCCGATAAAAAAGATGTTCAAAGACTGATGGATATTTTGCGTGATGCCGCAGCCCATATTCAAACAAAACCTTCCGGGTGGACGGAATTCCATAAAATGGACGCCGAATTTCACCGAACCCTGGCTATGATTGCAGAGAATCCGCTTCTGGAGGCGAATCTGACGGCCATTCACGACAATATCCAGATATATTTTCATCAATACCTGCCCTGGAGCGAGGCCTTGCTCCATGACAATTTCAAGGATTTATGCGGGATTGCAGCAGCCGTGGAACAAAGGGACCCTGGGACGGCGAGAAGAATAGCCGAGGAACATGTGGCGAAATTCAATGCCTTGATGGAAAAGAATCTTGAATGATGCAGAACGCCCATATTTTTAAAATTCAGAGATATTCCATTCATGACGGTCCCGGCATCCGGACCACCCTTTTTTTTCAGGGGTGTCCCCTGCGTTGTCCATGGTGCCATAACCCGGAAAGCCAAAAGATGCCCGGAAAAATTCAGGCAGAAGAAATGGATGGGCTGGTCCTTAGGATGATGGCTGAAATCGAAAAGGACAGGATATTTTATGATGATTCCGGCGGGGGGGCGACCTTTTCCGGAGGCGAGCCTCTGTCCCAGCCGGAATTGCTGTTCCGACTTCTGGACCAGTGCCGGGAAAAGGAAATTCATACCTGCGTTGACACTTCAGGCTATGCCGATGCAAAATTTCTTTCAAGCCTCGCAGAAAAAGCAGACCTTATCCTGTATGATATTAAGTTGATGGATGCACGAGCCCATGAAACCCTGACCGGAAAACCTGTGTTTCCTGTTTTGGATAATTTAAGGCTATTGTCGGACCGGAAGGCAAGGGTCTGCATACGGTTTCCTTTAATTCCGGGGATGACGGATACAAAGGCTAATATTGACGCCGTGATGTCTTTTCTGGAGAAGGGCACGATCTTCCGGAAGATTCATATCCTGCCCCTTCATAAGGCCGGAGAGGGGAAATACGAGGCATTAAAATTGAAGAATCCCATGAAGGAGATCAAACCACCCTCCCCGGAACGGGTAGCCAAAGTTAAAGAAGAATTTGAATCCCATGGATTCCAGGTCATGATTGGTGGTTAAGAACAGGTGGTTAAAAATAGTGGATAAACAACGGCGGATATAAAAGGCGGATACAAAATGAACCCAAGAATAGAAAGTCTCAGGGTAAAAACCCGGGCCAAAGAAGTGAGTCTCTCCCATGAACGGGCAGACCTGGTCACTGATTTTTATGAAACCCATGCAGCCATGGGGGAACCCATCCCGGTCCAGCGGGCCCTTTGCCTGAAACATATACTGGAAAATAAGAAAATCTATATTGAAGACCAGGAACTGATTGTAGGGGAAAGGGGGCCCGAACCCAAGGCCGTTCCCACCTATCCGGAAATCTGCCTTCATTCCCTGGAAGATCTTGAGATCCTGAATTCAAGGCCCAAGGTGGCCTATAAGGTGTCCGATGAAACCCGGCAGATATATAAAGAAAAAATCATTCCCTTCTGGAAGGGCAGGACCATCCGGGAAAAAATTTTTTCAGCCATGTCCGGACCCTGGTTGAATGCCTTCCATGCCGGAATTTTTACCGAATTTCAGGAACAGCGGTCCCCCGGTCACACGGCCGGAGGAGACCTGATCTATCGAAAAGGCTTTACCGACCTGAAATCAGATATACGCCGCTGCCTGGACCGGCTTGATTTTTTCAAGGACCCTGGTGCCCTGGAAAAACAGGGTGTGTTAAGATCCCTGGATATCGCAGCCGATGCCCTGATTTCCTTTGCCGGCCGTCATGCTTGTGAACTGGACCGTTTGGCGGCCTCGGAAAAAGACCCTGGGCGAAAAATGGAATTGGAAAAAATGGCGGCGGTCTGCCGCAGAGTTCCGGCCCATAAACCGGAAACTTTTCACGAGGCCTTGCAATATTACTGGTTTTTGCATGTGGGGATTATAACGGAACTGAACCCATGGGATGCCTACAACCCGGGCCGGTTCGACCAGAACCTGTATCCGTTTTACCAAAAAGATATGGAAAACGGGACCCTCACCCGGGACCAGGCCAAGGAACTGCTCTCCTGTTTCTGGATCAAATTTCACAACCATCCGGCCCCGCCGAAGGTGGGGGTGACGGCCAAAGAAAGCAATACCTATGTGGACTTCTGTCTCATCAATCTGGGCGGGGTCACCCCGGATAACCGGGATGGGGTAAACGAACTGACCTATCTGGTCCTGGATGTCATTGAGGAAATGAGATTGCTTCAGCCCAGCTCCATGATCCAGGTCTCCCGGAAAAACCCGGACCGGTTCATCAAACGGGCCTTGAAGATCATTGCCACGGGATTCGGTCAGCCCTCGGTCTTTAATACCGATGCCATTCTCCAGGAGATGGCCCTTCACGGCAAAAGCCTTGAGGATTCACGGTCTGCAGGGGCTTCCGGCTGCGTTGAAGCCGGTGTGTTTGGAAAAGAAGCCTATATTTTAACCGGGTATTTTAATCTTCCCAAAATTCTTGAAATCACCCTTCAGAACGGATGGGACCCGAGAACAAAAAAACAAATCGGCCTCGAAACCGGAGACCCGAAACAATTTAAGACCTTTGATGACCTCTTTGATGCCTATCAACTGCAACTGAACTATTTTGCGGATATCAAGATCCGGGGCAGCAATATCATCGAACAGATCAACGGAGCCCATATGCCCGTGCCCCTGCTTTCCCTTGTGACGGAAGATTGCATCGAAAAGGCAAGGGATTATAACCAGGGCGGGGCCAGGTATAATACCGCCTATATTCAGGGTGTCGGCATGGGAACCCTGACGGATTGCCTTTCAGCGTTGAAATATTACGTCTATGACCAAAAATTAATTTCCATGGAAAAGATTTTGGCAGCCCTTGAAAAGGATTTCTCAGGGGAGGATATCCTTCGTCACCAGTTGAAAAAAGCGCCTAAATATGGAAACGACGATGATGCCGCCGATGATATCCTGAGGCAGGTATTCCGAGCCTTCCATGGCGCCGTGACCGGGAGGCCCAATGCCAGGGGCGGGGTATACCGGATTGATCTTCTGCCCACCACCTGCCATGTCTATTTCGGTGAAATCACGGGAGCCCTGCCCGACGGCAGGAAAGCAGGGATTCCCTTCTCGGAAGGCATATCCCCGGTTCAGGGCGCAGACACCTGCGGTCCCACGGCGGTTTTGAAATCTGCGGCCAAGATCGACCATCTGAAAACCGGGGGCACCCTTTTGAACCAGAAATTTCTGCCGGAGCTGCTGAAGGATGAAAAGGGAATCCAGGCAGTTGTTCATCTGATCCGGTCCTATTTTAAAATGGACGGACACCATATCCAGTTCAACGTGGTGGATGAAAAAACCCTGAGGGAGGCCCAAAAAAATCCCGAGGCCCACCGGGACCTGATTGTGAGGGTGGCCGGGTATTCCGATTATTTTGTGGATCTTACGGAAGCGCTCCAGGAAGAAATCATACAAAGAACGGCCTATTCCATGGTTTAGGAAAGGTTTGGAAAAAAGTCTTATCTATAGGGTTTTTCCTTGACTTGCAGGCCAAGTATCAATAGATATGAACATGTTAGCAATTTGTTAATCCTGTAAATTATATCTTGTAATTTAAACGGATTATCAAAATATACCGTAGCTTTTTAGAATTTTACTTAAAAAGGGGAGAAAAAAGATGAAAATGCGTAAATTATTATCTGTTGCAGGCATGGCAGTGCTTTTCTGCCTGCTTGCCGCATCCGTTCATGCAAAAGAGAAAACCCTTGTTTTCTGTTCGGAAGGGAGCCCGGAAGGGTTTACTCCTGCCCTATACACGTCCGGGACCACATTTGATGCCTCATCCCGCCAGGTTTTTGATAAACTGTCCATGTTTGAACGGGGTACCACAAAAATCGTTCCGGGCCTTGCCACCTCCTGGGATGTGTCTGCCGACGGCACCGTCTATACCTTCCATCTGAGAAAGGGCGTGGAATTCCATACCACTCCTTTTTTCAAACCCACCCGCCCGTTTAATGCCGATGATGTTATTTTTTCCTTTATGCGGCAGTATGATAAGAACCATCCTTACAATAAGATATCCGGCGGTTCCTATGAATATTTTTCAGGGATGAGCATGCCCGATCTGATCAAATCCATTGAGAAGAAAGATGATTATACCGTCGTCTTCACCCTGACCAAACCCAATGCCCCCTTTATCGCCAATCTGGCCATGGATTTTGCTTCCATTCATTCCGCAGAATATGCAAACAATATGCTGGCGGCCAAAACCCCGGATGAATTCGACCAGAAGCCCATTGGAACAGGTCCCTTTGTTTTTGTTTCCTATCAGAAGGATTCCACCATCCGGTACAAGGCCTTTGATAAATACTGGGCTGGCCGGGCCAAAATCGATAAGCTGGTATTTTCCATCACGCCGGACGCCTCGGTCCGGTATGCAAAGCTGAAAGCCGGTGAAGCCCATGTCATGCCCTATCCGAATCCGGCTGATCTGGCGGCCATGAAACAGGATTCCAATATCAATCTCATGGAACAGGCAGGGTTGAATGTGGGCTATCTTGCCTTTAACTGCAAAAAAGAACCCTTTACCAATGTCAAGGTCCGCCAGGCATTGACCATGGCCATTAACAAAACCGCCATCCTGGACGCCGTATACCAGGGTTCCGGGAAAGTCGCCAAAAACCCCATTCCGCCCACCATCTGGTCCTATAACGACGCCGTAAAGGATTATACATACGACGTGGCCGCCGCTAAAAAGCTTCTTAGCGAGGCCGGTTTTGCCAATGGATTTGAAACCGACCTCTGGGCAATGCCGGTACAGCGCCCCTATAATCCCAATGCCAAGAGGATGGCTGAAATGATCCAGGAAGACTGGTCAAAAATCGGTGTTAAGGCCAAAATCGTTTCCTATGAATGGGGTGAATATCTGAAACGCTCCCTGGCTGCCGAGCACTCAACTCTTCTCCTGGGCTGGACCGGAGACAATGGGGACCCGGACAATTTCCTCGCCGTACTTCTGGGCTGCGATGCCATGGAAAGCTCCAACCGGGCCCGGTGGTGTTATAAACCCTTTGACGACCTGATTACCAAGGCCAAACAGATATCGGATCAGGCCGAAAGAACCAAATTATACCAGCAGGCCCAGGTGGTCTTTAAAGAGCAGGCCCCCTGGGTGACCGTTGCCCATTCCGTTGTGTTCCAACCCATGAGCAAAAAGGTTGTTGACTTTAAAATCGATCCCTTTGGCGGCCACGTTTTCTATGGCGTAGACCTGAAAGACTAAAGATCTGACGATGTTGATCCGGCGGTGCAAGGAGATCCCTTGTACCGCCACTTTAATATGAAGAATGTGGTGCCATCATGGTTCAATTTTTTTTTCGACGGTTTTTTCATGTTTTTCCGGCCTTTATCGGTGTGACCCTCCTGACCTTTTCCCTGATCCATCTCATCCCCGGTGACGCAGTTGAACTTCGTGCAGGAGAGCGGGGGATAGACCCGGTCCGGCATGCCGAGATGAAGGCTGAGATGGGTCTGGATAAACCCCTGCATATTCAGTACTTCCGGTATATCACCAATGTTTTCAAAGGAGATCTGGGTAAATCCTATGTCACCAAAAAGCCGATTCTTGAAGAGTTTTTAACCCTTTTCCCGGCTACGCTTGAGCTTTCCTTCTGCGCCATGATGTTTGCAGTCCTGTTCGGGCTTCCGGCCGGGGTCATCGCCGGGGTTAAACGGGGAACGCCCTTTGATCACACCATCATGACCGTTTCACTGACGGGCTATTCCATGCCGATTTTCTGGTGGGGCCTGCTGATGATCCTGTTCTTTTCCGTTTTTCTTGGGTGGACCCCGGTTTCAGGAAGGCTTTCTGCGCTTTTCTGGATCGAACCCCAAACCGGTTTTATGCTCATAGACACCCTCACCTCGGATGAGCCCGGCGCCTTTAAATCCGCCTTAAGCCATTTAATCCTGCCCTCCATCGTTCTTGGGACCATTCCCTTGGCCGTTATTGCGCGTATGACTCGGTCTTCCATGCTTGAGGTTCTAAAGGAAGACTATGTCCGGACAGCCAGGGCCAAGGGATTGTCCGACCGTCGGGTGATCCTGGTCCATGCCCTGAGGAACGCCTTGATCCCCGTCATTACCGTTATCGGTCTTCAAACCGGGGTGCTGCTGGCCGGGGCCATTCTGACGGAAACCATATTTGCCTGGCCCGGTGTGGGGAAATGGATCCTTGAATCCATCGGCCGCCGGGATTATCCGGCCATCCAGGGGGGGATATTGATCATTGCCACCCTCATTATTTTTGTGAACCTGGGCGTAGATATCCTATACGGCATCATCAATCCCAGGATCCGGTATACGCATTAGAACAGGAATTCAACATGAGTGAAATGACAGCCATTCCCCTGGAAAATTCAGCACCACCCCATCCGCTGAAGGAATTCTGGAAATATTTCAGCGAGAACAAAGGCGCTGTTGTCGGGTTATACATCATTGTTATTGCAATTTTTTTGGCCGTTTTTGCAGATTATATCGCCCCCCACAGCCCCTTTGACCAATACCGGGATGCTATTTTGCAGCCTCCAGTATGGATGGACGGGGGAAGCAGTAAATTTCTCTTGGGGACCGATGATGTGGGCCGGGATATTTTATCAAGGCTGATTCACGGTGCCCGCCTGAGCCTTTTTGTGGGCGTTATCGTGGTGACGCTGTCCCTTGCCGCAGGCATTATTTTCGGGGTGACCTCGGGATATTTCGGCGGCGTTTATGAAATTCTGGTCATGCGGCTCATGGACATCATCCTGGCCCTGCCCAGCCTTTTGCTGGCCCTGGCCATTGTGGCCATCCTGGGGCCCAGCCTCCAGAACGCCATTCTATCCATCGCCGTGGTGGTGCTGCCTCATTATGTCCGGTTGACCCGGGCCTCGGTTCTTTCGGAAAAGAGCAAGGATTATGTCACCGCATCCCGGGTCTGCGGTTCAGGCCCCTTCCGGATGATGTTTGCCGTGCTCCTTCCCAATTGCATGGCTCCCCTGATTGTCCAGGCCACCCTGGGTTTTTCAACGGCCATCCTGGATGCGGCGGCCCTGGGATTCCTCGGCATGGGAGCCCAGCCGCCCACGCCCGAGTGGGGGGCCATGCTGGCCAATGCCCTGCAGTTTGTCCAAAGTGCCTGGTGGGTGGTAACCTTTCCCGGCCTTGCCATTCTGATCACGGTGCTTGCCTTCAACCTTGCAGGAGACGGACTCCGGGACGCCCTTGATCCGAAAATGAAGCGGTAATTCATACCAACAGAGAAAACATATGAATCAAATATTAGACATTAAAAACCTTTCCGTGGATTTTGACGGATTCAAAGCCGTTCTGGATGTGGAACTGACCCTGGACAAGGGTAAGGTTCTGGGGATAGTGGGTGAATCCGGTTCAGGGAAGAGTGTTACCCAGCTTGCCCTCATGGGGTTGATTCCATATCCCGGTATTATCGAGGCGGACCGGCTCATATTCAATGATCATGACCTGATCGCGATGTCAAAAAAGAAGAAACGGCAAATCACGGGCAAAGAGATTGCCATGATTTTCCAGGAGCCCATGTCCAGCCTCAACCCCTGCTTCACCGTGGAGTTCCAGTTGACGGAAACCCTGAAAATCCATGAGGGCGGATCACGGCGGCAAAGGCGCGAACGGGCCGTTGAACTGTTAAAGCAGGTGGGGATTCCAGCTCCCGAAGACCGGATGAAAAGTTTTCCCCACCAGTTGTCGGGAGGGATAAGCCAGCGGGTCATGATCGCCATGGCTATTGCCTGCAGCCCCAAACTCCTGATTGCCGACGAACCCACAACAGCCCTGGATGTCACCATCCAGGCACAGATTCTGGACCTTTTGATCAGTCTTCAGCGGGAAAAAAACATGGCCCTGATCCTGATCACCCATGACATGGCCGTCATCGCTGAAACCGTGGAAGATGTGGTGGTCATGTATGCCGGACAGGTGGTGGAAAAAAATACAGCCCATAATATTTTTACCGCTCCGAGACATCCTTATACCGATGCCCTGCTGAGGTCCTTGCCGGAGCGCAATGCCAATTCAAAAAGGCTTCCCACCATTCCGGGGGTTGTGCCGGGCAAATACGATAAACCGTCAGGATGCCTTTTTCACCCCCGGTGCAGGTTTGCAAAAGAGAAATGTTCGACCCTGCGGCCGGCCTTGACAAAGCAAGGCGACGGTGCTTACAGATGCCATTTCCCATTGATCAACGGAGTCCCCCAGTATGAATGAAAAGCCGATTATCCAGGCCCGAGACCTGAAAAAATATTATACCATCAAGGAAGGGCTCTTTTTTAAAAGGACTTCGACATTAAAGGCCCTGGATGGCGCATCCTTTTCCATAAAACCCGGCGAAACCTTTTCCGTGGTGGGGGAGTCCGGCTGCGGGAAATCCACCCTTGCGCGATTGATCACCATGATTGAAAGGCCTACCTTTGGGGATTTTGAAGTGGACGGCATCAATGCCGTCACCAGTGATCCGGAAGCCATGAAAGCCTTGAGGGAAAGGGTTCAGATTGTTTTCCAGGACCCTTACGGATCTTTGAACCCCAGGAAAAAAGTGGGGGCCATCCTGGAAGAGCCGCTTTTGATCAACACCGGGCTCAATGCGGCCGAACGGCGGGAAAAAGCCCTGGCCATCATGGATAAGGTGGGTCTCAGGAGGGAACAGTATTCCCGGTATCCCCATATGTTTTCCGGGGGCCAGCGGCAGCGGATTGCCGTTGCAAGGGCCTTGATGCTTAACCCCAGCCTGGTGGTGGCCGACGAGCCGGTGTCGGCCCTGGATGTTTCCGTCCAGGCCCAGGTTTTGAATTTGTTCATGGATCTCCAGGATGAGATGAATTTGGCCTATCTATTTATTTCCCACGATCTGAGTGTTGTCCGGCTGATCTCGGACCATGTCATGGTCATGTATCTCGGAAGGCCCGTGGAACAGGGGGAAAAGACCGTTATTTTCGAGAATCCCATCCATCCCTATACAAGGGCCCTTCTTGCGGCAACCCCCCATGTGGATCGAGAAGACCGCACCCAAAGGGTCCTTTTGACCGGGGAAATCCCTTCCCCGCTGAACCCTCCGCCGGGATGCACCTTTCATAAACGATGCGTCCATATGACCGATATCTGCAAGGAGGCTGTTCCGGAATTCAGGTCCGTGGGCGGCAGAAGGGTCACCTGCCATCATGCGGAAAAATTCTGCTGATTGAATTCCTGTCCGGTGATCCGGCAATAATTCCTCTTGATCTCTGTCAAATTTTATAGTAGTTACTGCGATAGTTACTATGGGGTGTTCAGCGAAATTCATTTGCAGGATGAGGAATTTCATGACCAAAGAAGTGCAGGATGCGTATAGGGCCGGGGTCCCGATATTTATCGGCTATTTCCCTGCGGCCGTTGCCTTTGGGATATTGTCCAAGGGCTGTGGTATCAGCCTTTTGGAAAGTTTTTGTTTTTCAGCCCTTGTCTTTGCCGGCGCCAGCCAGTTCATCGCCCTGAACCTTCTCATGACGGGCATGGGGCCGGGGGGCATTATCCTTACCACCTTTCTGGTCAATTTCAGGCATTTTTTGATGAGCGCCTGTCTGTCTGCAAAAATGGCCGGGACGGCAAAGAAAAATATTTTTCTGATGGCCTTCGGGGTCACCGATGAGGTGTTCTCCGTCCTTTCCTTTAAGCCGGGGCCCCTGTCGCCGAAATTTGTCATCATCCTTGAATCGGCAGCCTATTCCGCCTGGGTCGGCGGAACCGTGGCAGGTTATGTTCTGGGCGGGTTCCTGCCTGAAATTCTGACAAAAAGCATGGGAGTGGCCCTCTATGCCCTTCTTCTGGCCATTCTCCTGCCGGAAATCCGGCAATCCCTGAAAGCCCTGGCCCTGGCCGTTGCTTCAGGAGTCTTAAACATCCTTCTGATTAAGCTTGACCTCCTTCCCCATGGCTGGAATATTATCGCCAGTATCTTTGCGGTGGCCCTGGCAGGATCATTTCTGATTCCGGGAGAAGCGAAGGAGGAAGCCTATGAATAACCTGATTCCCCTGATTCTGGGCATGGCGGCCGTGACCTACGGCCCCAGGCTGATCCCTTTTCTCTTGATGACGGGCAAACAGCTTCCTCCCCGGCTGGATGCGTTTTTAAAATGTATTCCTGCGGCGGCCATCGGCGCCTTGATCATTCCCGGCGTATTCAGCGCCACCCCGGCCATGCCCCTGGCAGCCGCTTCGGGCATGGTGTTTACCCTGGTCTTCGGCCTGTGGCGGGGCGGGATCATCATTCCCGTGCTGGGCTCGGTGGGGGTTACCTATTTGATTTTATTTTTTGCTGGGTAAAAGGGGATGGGTATGGATCATGAACTTCTGGTCATGAATGATATGAAAAAGCTCGGGTTTTCCGAATATGAATGCAGGGCCTACCTGAAGCTTTTGGAAGAATTTCCGCTCAACGGCTATACACTCAGTAAAAATTCCGGTATACCCAGGTCCAGGATTTATGAAGTTTTGAAAAATCTCATGGAAAAGCAGATGGTGTTTGAACAGACCGAGGAAAAAAATAAGGTCTATTATCCGGTGGCCCCGGATATTTTTATTAAAAAGCTTAAAGAAAGCTATAAGGAATTGTTTTCCAATATATCCCGGTTTGCGGGCCGGCTGTATACGGAAAAAAAACAGGAGGACAAGCTGGTGGTCATCCGGGGCCGCCGGAATATCCTCAGTTTTCTGAACCTGCTGATAAAAGGGGCTGAAAAAAGAATTGCCGTGTCCATCTGGGAAGAGGAAATGGAAGATCTTCTGCCGGAACTGGACAGCGCCCTGAAACGGGGAGTGGTACTGAGGGGGATATTTTTCGGGGAAAAAAAGCCCTATGACACCCTGGTGACCCATCGCCGGATCAAACGGTATATGGCCGAGAAAAAAGCAAGATATATGTCCGTCATTATTGACGGCGCCCATACGGTGTCCGGCATTGTGTCCCGGGGAGAAGACAGCAAGGTGACCTGGACCCAGGATGAAGGACTCATTGAAATCAGTGAAGATTATATTGCCCATGATCTCATCGTGAACCTGTACTCCGCATCCCTGGATGAAGCGGAATATTCAAAGTTTGAAGAATTTGCCGATAATGTTCACAATCATTATTTTCACTATTCTGATGAAGAATCGGCAGTGTATAAAAATTTAAAATAAACATCGGGGAAGGAGAAGATTCGGATGACCCAAAAGGATAGGACCCCTAAGATAGGGGTGGTGGGAGCGGGAGCCATCGGCGGCATCTGCGCCGGGTGGATCAAAAATGCCGGATATGATGTCCGGGTGGTAGTCAGAACCCCGGAGCATGCCCGGCAGATCATGGAGGAGGGGATTCAGATCACGGGAATCAAAGGCGATCTGACCATAAAAATGGATGCCGTCAGCCGGGTGGAGGATATGGATGGGGACCGGGATATTGTCCTGCTCGGTGTCAAAGCCACGGAGATGATGGAGGCGGCTGAAAAGCTGAAAGCAGGGCTTAAGCCGGGCGCCGTGGTGGTTTCCCTTCAAAACGGGTTCTGCGAGGAAGCCCTTGCCGGCGTTCTTGGCCGGGAGACCATTATCGGCTGTGTGACCGGCTGGGGAGCGACCCTGCACTCGCCCTGCCGGCTTGAAATGACCTCGCCGGGGGATTTTATCGTGGGCAATATCGACAACAGGCCCGACCCCCGTCTGGAAGAGGTGAGGGCCGTACTGGATAATGTTCTTCCCACCAGAATTTCCCCTAATATTGCCGGAGATCTTTATTCCAATGCCTCACGGTTCAATATCAGCACCCCGGTCAACACCCAGGTGCTGGAGATGGTCAAAAAGATTGAACAGGGAAAGGCAGGGATCGCGTCTGAAAATCTTGATAAGATCATTCTTTAAGAGGCTCCCATAATGATTCAATATTTTACCATGGGCGCGCTTTTAGGGTTTTCTGCAGGTCTGGCCCCGGGTCCTTTGCTGACCCTGGTCGTGTCCGAAACCCTTGCCTATAATATCCGGGCCGGAATTAAGGTGGCTGTTGCCCCCCTGATCACGGATCTGCCCATCATCATTGTGGCCGTACTGGTCCTTTCCCGCTTGTCCGGTTCCCAAGGCATACTGGGGGCTATCTCCCTCATGGGTGGTGCGCTGGTGCTGGTCATGGGAATTCATGGCATGAAAGCCGAGGGTTTGTCCCTGGATATCCCAAAGACTGCGCCAAAATCTTTGGCCAAGGGAATCCTGGTGAACGCTTTGAGTCCCCATCCCTATATTTTCTGGCTCAGCGTGGGCGGGCCGGCCATGGTCAAGGCCAGGGACCGGCACGTCTTGGCCCCGGCGGCGTTTTTACTGGGATTTTATCTTTTGATGGTCGGGTCAAAGATGGTATTGGCGGTCCTGGCAGGGAAATCCAAAGCTGTTTTAACGGGGCGGGGCTATGCGTTTACCATGAGGGGCCTGGGATTTCTCCTGTGCGTGCTGGCCGTCTTTCTCTTCAAGGACGGCATCCGCCTTCTCTGGCCAGCGCCGTGAAAAAGCAAGTCCGGCAGGGGTCATGATGACGCCTGCCGGACTTGGGAAAAACAGACCGTGGATTATTTCCAGTCAAATTCCCTGGATGTCACCGTATCTTCCATCCTCTGGATGCGGCGTTCTATGTTTTCAAATTTCTTTTTGACCCTCTGGACGGCCGATTGCCTGGAATGGGAATAGGCATCATAGAATTCCGCGTCGTTTTCATCTTGCAGCGGAGAAACCGGCTCCATTTTCAGGAAAAGCCCTGCAAGGATATACATGACACCCACAGGCCAGAACCCGGTAAACAGAAAAACCAAAAGGGTGATGACCCTGACCCAGAAAATATTGAAATTAAAATACTCGGCCAGGCCCCGGCAGACCCCCATGAAGATGCCCCTCCGGGACCGGTAGATGCCGCGGCTGGCGGCAAGGGTCTCAAAGCGGCCCCCAAGCCTCTGGAAAATCCTTCCGCGTTTTTCAAATTTAAAATGGTGTTTATATCCGTGATATCGTCTCATTTGCCGAATTCCTTTTTCTGGCGCTCAATCAGTATGGTTTCCAGGGCTTCAACCCGTTCTTCCATTTTTGACAGCCCGCGATAGATGTCTTGAATCATCCGGGTTTCTTCTGCCTGGGCCTGTTTGTCTTTCCCGGACAGCCCCCCGGACTTGGAAACCCGGATGATGCCGATGATAACCAGTCCGATGGTGGCGATAAAGAGGATGATCCCGCCGATGGAGATGCCGATGATAAGTGCGCCCATCATGATAATAGTTCTCCGGTTGGGTTAGTGGTTGATGACCTATGCATCGATTTTACCACCATTTTTCAAGGATTGGGAAGATTTTAATTCATTGAGTTCGGCTTCGATTTCATCGTCGGCCTCCAGGGCGTCCAACTGATCCTTAAGGGTTGAAGCCCTGCCGTAATCCACAAGATCGGCTTCCGCTTCCATCCTTTCGATCTGCTGCTCAAGCTCTTCAAATTTCTGCATGACTTCGGCGCTGTCGGCCCGGCGGATTTCTTCCCTAACCCTTTTTTTCCGGGTGGCCCTCAGATGCCGTTGAACCAGCATCCTTTGTTTTTCCCGGGCGGATTTGAGCTTGTTCTCCAGTTCCTGGATATCCTCCCGGTATTGTTCAATCATGACACCGAGTTCGGTCACTTCGATCTGAAGGGTTTCAGCCCGCTGGGTATACCGTCTTTTTTCCTGGAGGGCCTGGCGGGCCAGGTTGTCTTTACCTTTTTGAACGGCCAGTTCCGCCTTTTGGCTCCAGAAAGCCTCCTTTTCCTCAATTTCATCCAGAAACCGCCGGGCCTTTTTCTGCCCGGCAATGGTATTGGCACATGAAGATTTTATTTCGATCAAGGTGTCTTCCATTTCCCGGATCATGAGCTTGATGAGTTTTTCCGGATCCTCTGCATTGTCCAGCATGGAATTGATGTTGGATGCCACAATATCTTTAAACCGTGTAAAAATTCCCATTTTATGTCTCCTTAAGTTTTAAGATTTCCACTAAACTTTTTGCTTTGATTTACAGAGAAATATAGCATTTTGTGTGCCAATCAGGGATTTATATAAATTATCTTTTTATATTAAATAGTTAGATGTATTGACAATTTGAATTGGTTTATTGTAATATTGACTATATATTGGTTAATTTTTTTATATATTGGTTAAAATATCAATTTTAATTGTTTGGAGAGAAGCATGATATCACCGGATCAGGACAGGGGTAAATCCTTTTCCATGCCCGAGGCCTTGGGCCAGTCGGAAGTGTTTATTGAATTCCAGGAGCAGATATCAAAGGTGGCGCCCATAGACCGCCCGGTCCTGATTCTCGGGGAGAGGGGCACGGGAAAGGAACTGGCCGCCTCCCGGATTCATTTTTTATCCAAGCGGTGGTCGAAACCCCTGGTGACCCTGAACTGTTCAGCCCTGACACCGGGGCTCATCGGTTCCGAACTCTTCGGTTACGAAAAAGGGGCCTTTACCGGTGCGGCTTCCCGGAAGGCGGGCCGGTTTGAGAAGGCCGCGGACGGGACCCTTTTCCTGGATGAGATCGGCGCCATCCCCATGGAGGTCCAGGAAAAAATTTTACGGGTCGTGGAATACGGGAGCTTTGAAAGGGTGGGTGCCTCGGATTCTGTTTACGTGGATGTCAGGATTGTGGCAGCCACCAATGCGGACCTGGAGGGGATGGCCCTATCCGGAGAATTCAAACAGGACCTTCTGGACCGGCTCTCCTTTGAAGTTATCTATGTGCCGCCGCTTCGGAACAGAAAAGAGGATATCCTGATGCTGGCCCGTCATTTTGCCGGAAGAATGGCCTATGAACTGGGCTGGGAAGATATTCCGAAAATTTCAGGCAGTGCGGTAAAAGCCCTTGAGGCGTATCCCTGGCCGGGTAATATACGGGAGTTGAAAAATGTGATTGAGCGGGCCGTATATAAATCTTCCAGCCACAAGATTGAAGACATTTCCTTTAACCCTTTCACATCTCCTTTTGGGGGTGATTTTAAAAACCGGGATCAGGGAGGGGCAAGGGTAGCATCCGGGGTGCAAAAGGCCGAGCCGACTGACCCGAAAGAAGCAACAGAGGACTTTGCCCATATCGTGAACCAGGCCTTTAAAAAGCCTTTTAAGGAAGCCATGGGCGATCTGGAGAGAACCCTTTTGTCGAGAACCCTTAAAGATTGCCGGTATAACCAGAGGACGGCCGCCAAAACCCTGGGGTTGTCCTATGATCAGCTCCGGGGGCTATTGAAAAAACACGGGGATCGGGTGTGAAGGCCTTGGGAAAGGCTTCCGGCTCCCTGCCCTGAGCGTGTTTTAAATCCGGCTGAAGGGCATTGAGCACCTGCCTGCGCCGGATTCCGATGATCACCTTTGAGTGGCCCGTGGAAACGATCTGCACGGGGCAGGCCGGGTCAAGGTCTTTCGGTTCCAGGCCCAACGCATCCGTGATTTTCCGGCAGATATTTTTTTCAAAGTGAGGCTGAATGGAAATCGAACCCTGGGTCATGGTCACCCGGATATCCTGTCCCTGTTTTTCGATTTGCACGGGAAGAATCCCGGCACCGGTTTTATGAAGAACGGTACAGGAGTCCATATGATTTTCAACGGCCCTGGCATAGTGGGCCGCGATGGTGGCATGTCCGCAGATGGGGACCTCGGTGGAGGGTGTAAAAAAACGCAGCCAAACATCGTGGTCGGCTGAAACGGGCGGGAAAACAAAGGCGGTTTCGGAATTGTTCAATTCTTTTGCAATATCCAGCATCTCCGGTTCGGTCAGCCCGTCGGCCTGAAGCACCACGCCGGCCGGGTTTCCCTTGAATTTTTGGTCTGTGAAAGCATCCACCTGATAAACCGTAACCGCTTTCATTCCCCTCTTATTTTCCTTTGGCTTTGCCGATAATCGGGTATTTGATCTTCTGCTTCAGTTGAAGCGAATTGAAATCGATTTCAGGGTTGTATTTTTTTAAGAGCCAGAAGGGGACTTCCAGTTCATTCTCGCAAAGACGCCAGATATTATCCCCGTTTTTGATCTCATAGGTATCCACTCCGTTTATGGAAAAGGATCCGAAAAAATCCTCTTCCATTTCCTTATGAAATTCAAACCGCTGTTCTTCAAACGCCTGGGCCGTTGTTTTTTTCAGGGGGATTTTGATCCTCCGGTCAATGGAAATGGGTTCATGGGGCTTGAATGCATTCAGTTTACGGATTTCCTGGGCCGAAACCTTCAGCCATCCGGCATAATGACCCAGGGTTTCTTCTGCTTCAACCTTGATGACACCAATGGGGAGAAGCCCTTTTTTTTCAATCTGAAGGATTTTAAGATCGCTCATATCAATTCTGGGGTTGACGGCGGCCACGTTGGTCGGGGGTTTGGCCATGGCATCAAACATCGGATCAATGGGGGTTTCATAGCCGGTGGACCGAACCGTTTCAGTTATGGCTTCAGGCCCGGCAGCCGGTTTTGATTTCGGTTCCGGTGGGGCAACCGGCTCCGGCGAAGCGGTCGGCTCCGGGAGGGGCGTTAGCTCCGGTTTGGGTTGAGCAGCGGTTTCGGGAGAGGGAGCCGACGGGGCCTGGGCCACGGCTATTTCAGCTTCCACAGGTTCAAGGCTTATCTCTTTAGCCTTTGTCGGTTCTTTTTTGGCTGTGATGATGATTTCATCCCTGACCGGGATTCTTAGATTCTGACCGATAAAGATCGCTGCCTTGGCGCCCAGGTCATTTGCCCGGACCAGATCATTGAGCCGGACGGAGTGGAGCCTTGCAATGGAGCTGGCGGTTTCCCCTTTCCGGACCTTGTGGAACCGGCTGGGTTTCTGGCCGGATTTATAGAGCCCGGCCAACTGTTTGTCTATTTCATGAACGGAAAAGGTTTTCGGAAGCTTGAGATGGAATCCTTTGGGGATATATTTCTGCTCGGTGAAAACCGGGGGGCGCAGGGAAGGGTTAAGGGTTTGTATGTCCTCGGCGCTGAGACTAAACTGAGTCATCAGATCTTTTGCCATGAGGTATCCCTTTGTTTTTACCGTCTGAAAGGCGGAAGGGTTTTGAAAACTAAGCGTTCCAAAGTGTTTTTCATGATTTTTGGCAACAATCCGGGCCGCCAGAAATTCGGAATAAAAATTTCTTGAGGCAAATTTAAACGAGCTGCCCTGATAGGTTTTAAATATGTTTTCATAGCTCCCGGCCGCGTTTTTCGCCCTCAGCATTCCGGTCAGGCCGTGGTTATATGCGGTGATGGCCATGGGCCATTCCCCAAGGACGGCGTAATTTTTTTTCAGGAGCCGGGCAGCGGCATCGGTTGAAATGTATGGATCACGTCTTTCATCCACCACATAATCGATATTCATATAGATTTTTCCGGTGTCGTGGGTGAACTGCCAGATGCCTGCGGCCCCCATCTTGGAATAGGCTTTGAAATTATAGGAAGATTCCACACATGGAAGATAGACCAGGTCTTCGGGAAGGCCGTAGGATTTGAAAATTCGTTTAAATTCATCCAGCAATGCTCCGGCCCGGATGAGGCCTTCTTTGAATTCCTTGCTGATACCGGTTTGGCATCGTATATTGGAAGCGGCAAGCTCAAAATCCGCCGGGCCGGCGGTCTTTCCGAACAGGGCCGAAACCCGGATTTCTTCGTCCGATGGAGAGGCTATCCCCTTTGACAGTTTGAGCAGAATCTCCCGGTATTTCATTATGGCCGCCGTTTTGACGGTTTTATTGGTATTGGCTGCAAAAACGGTTTCCGATGGGTCCAGGGTAACCACCTCATAGACAATGGACAGATTGTTGATATCATGGATAACGCCGTGGGCTTTTGAATATTTTGTGAACATATTGACCCAGAAATCCACATTGGGCTTGATGATTGGATAGAGGGGAAATTCAGCGTCCGACGAATGGGTACTCTCGGTAAAGGCGGCAAAAACCGGGGAGGGCGCGGCCGCAAAAAAACATAGGACCCATAGCAAAAGCACGGCAAGGGGTTTTGTCATCTGTCTTCCTGCCTTTGCTTTACACCTGTACCAACAAGCGTCATCCATAACATCTCCCTGTTCCGATGGGTTGCCGACCATGAATTTATGAAAATGAAGGCTAACACAATCCCCAGGGTTTTGAAAGTGCGTGGGTCAAATATTTAACTGGGCGCGGATGGTGTCGGCAAGCTTGCCTATGGCGGCTCCAATGGTTTTTTCATCGGCCATGGTATAATTTAAGCGCATGGTTTCGATGCCCTCGGCCTCATCCGTGAAAAAGAATTTTCCCGGCACAAAGGCGACGCCGTTTTCTATGGCCCGGTGATACAGCCGGATCATATCAAAGCCTTCGGGCCCTTTGACCCATAAGAACATGCCCCCGTCCGAGGGAGAGCAGGCAAAGCCCTCCGGGAAATGTTCCCTGATGGCGGACAGCATGGCCGCCTGTTTGGGCCGGTAAAGGCCGATGATCTTGGGCAGGTGGGCCGCAAGATAATGGCCTTCCAGGTATTCTGCGGCCAGGGCCTGGTTAAAGGTGCTGGTATGCAGGTCGATTCCCTGTTTCACCAGCACCAGCCATTTTCTTAAGAATTCCGGAGCCGCGTAAAACCCGATCCTCAGCCCCGGGGCAAAAATTTTGGACAGGGTGGAGACATAGATGACATGGCCCTCGGCCATGGTTTTGATGGGCGGCAGATCCTCCCCCTGATACCGGAGGGCGCTGTAGGGGTCGTCCTCCACCAGAAGGGCATTGTATTTTTGGAGGATGCCGGCGATCCTGATCCGCCGTTCCAGGGTAATGGTCCGGCCCGTCGGGTTCTGGAAGGTCGGTACCAGGTAGATGAATTTTATCTTGTTGGTTTTCAGGGTCTCTTCCAGGGATTCCGGCACCAGCCCCTCATCGTCCATGTCCATGCGGACATAGGTGGGTTCATAGGGATTGAAGGCGGAAAGGGCACCCAGATAGGTGGGGGCCTCCAGGGCAATTTTGTCACCCTTGGAGATCAACAGCTTGGCAATGGCATCCAGAACCCCCTGGGACCCGGAGGTGATATGGACGGCCTCCGGGGGAGCGGTGATTCCCCTGGATGCCAGCAGAACCGAGACCTGTTCCCGCAGGGGCAAAAATCCTTCCGTCAGGTCATATTGAAAGGCCCTGGAGGCATAACGGGTCAGGACCCGGTCCACCAGTTCCCTGAAAATATCCATGGGAAAGCTTTCCGGGGAGGGAATGCCGCCGGCAAGGGACACCACCCCCGGTCTGGATACGACTTTTAAAATTTCCCTGATGGCATTGGCTTTCATCAGCGCTGTTCTGTCTGCAAGAAGGGATTGATAATCCATCAT
>CAZAHK010000018.1:0-12083 GCA_964484555.1 uncultured Desulfobacula sp. | reverse complement strand
GGAAAGGGAATTAACAGATACAGATTTATACAAAATTGACCACAACAGAATGGAGTTAGAGCCGGTTGATGGGAATGTTGGCGAGTCGCTCCTCAAGATAGTCGTCCATGAGGTCTTTGGTTTTGTCTTCGGGATAGGGTGCGCCGCAGGACCTGCAGCAGAAAGAAACCTTTGTTCAGGTTTTTTTGATATAGAGTGCCCCGCCGCAGGAGAGGCATTTTTCTTTTATGTCTTGCAAGAGGTTTATCCTTTATCTTTTCATGTGGTGAAGCTAAAATAAGGCCAAACCGGATAAAAGTCAAAATTTATAAAAACAGGAAGAAAGGGAAGGAATGCGTTTGAACCATGGAGGCGTAAAGGGATGAGGGGTAAAAGACCTGCTCCTTTGTCATATGTCTGGAATATCCTTGCGGTGGGCCTGCTCATCCTTGTTGCCGGCTGCAGCAATGATGAATCCGCCATCGAGGTGGACTTGAACCGGCGGACAGACCTGATGGCGCCGGGTCCCGGAAAATCCCTGGCCTACGCCTATCTTCCCCAGTACTCCCATCAGACCTCCTATGAGCGCCACCGGCTCCTGGTGGAATATCTCCGTGAAACCACCGGTCTTTCTTTCCGGCAGGTCTACCCTGACACCTTTGATGAACACGAAAAAATGGTCATGAGGGGAGAAATTGATATCTCCTTCTCCAACCCGTTCGTTTATGTGCGCCTGGCCAAGGGGGGGGCTTTAGCCTTTGCCCGGACCATTGAACTTTCGGGACGGCCGGATTTCTATAGCCGGATCATCGTACGGGCAGACAACCGGGCCATCCGGACCATTCAGGATTGCCGGGGCAAACGCTGGATTGCCGTGGATCCGACCTCAGCCGGGGGATATCTCTTTGCTTTGGGCCATTTCCATGATCAGGGGGTGTTTCCGGAAGATTTTGCTGAGATTGCCTTTGCTCCCGGTCCGGGAGGGAAGCAGGAAAAAGTTATTCTAGGGGTGTATGCCGGGACCTATGATATCGGGTCCGTCAGGGACGGGGCCCTGGAACTTATGGGCGATCGCATTGATCTCTCCCAGATCAGGGTCCTGGCAGAGAGCCGGCATTATCCCGGATGGGTCTATTCCGCCAGGTCGGGATTGGATCCCCGGGTGGTGGAGCGGGTCGCCCGGACCATGCTCGCCCTGGCGCCGGACAACCCGGCCCACAGGAAAATTCTAGATACGGCTCGCTTCCAGGCCATTGTCGCCTCGGAGGATGATGACTATCAACCTATTCGCGACCTGGTGACCAAACTTGAGCTGGATTAAAAGGGCCATAGCCGGCCGCATATTCGACCGGATGCGGTTCCGGACCAAGATCGAGATCGGCATCGCCGTCCTGGTGCTGGTCACGGCCCTTCTCCTGGCCCTGGCTGCAGGACGGATTGCCTCCAACGCCCTCAAGGCGGAACATCACAGGCGGGGTCTGGCCCTGGCCGAAATCCTGGCCACACGGGCGGTTGAACCCCTCCTGGCCCGGGATCTGCTCCGCCTGAAAAACATTGTCGACGACCTGAAAAAAATTGAAGGCGACGTCCTCTACGCCTTTACCCAGGACGAAAACGGCCACGTCATGGCCCATTCCTTTCCCGGTGGGTTCCCTGAAGATCTGCTGGATGTCAACCGCATGGACGGTGATGCCGGGACCCGCACCCGGCTTTTAGTGTCTGACGGGATGCTGCTGGACGATTTTGCGGCATCGGTTTCTGCGGCCGGCGGTTTTATCGGCACGGCCCGGCTGGGTATTTCCCGGGTCAATATCCAGGCGGCCGTCAACCGGCTGCATTTTTATCTGATCCTCATTGCCCTGGGGGTTCTGTCCATTGCCGTTACGGCCGGAACGGTCTACGCCAAAAGGATTACGGCCAGGATCAATATCCTCAAACATTATGCCGACGAAGTGGTCAGGGGCAATCTGGACTTGCAGACCGGGCCGACATTGGTCCGCAATTGCTGGGAGATCATGAATTGCGGGAAGGTTCATTGCCCTGCCTATGGAGACATCCGCCGGCGCTGCTGGCACATGGCCGGCACCCTTTGCGAGGCGTGTGACCAGGGCCGTTATCCGGAGAAGCTCGATTCATGCAGGTCGTGCAGGGTATATCAACAAAATGGCGGCGATGAGATCCAGGATCTGGCCGAGACCTTCGATGTCATGGCCCTGATCCTCAAGTCGCGCATTGATGATTTGAAACAGGTCCAGGAATCCCTGCAAAGCCAGCAACAGCTCATGCGGACCATCCTTGATGAGACGCCGGACCTGGTAAGCCTCCTGGATGCAAACTTGGTCTATCGCCAACCCAACAAGGCCTTTGCCGTTTCCCTATGCCTCACGGTTGAAGAGGTGGTCGGCAGGACCGATGCGGACCTTTTCCCGCCTGATGTAGCGGCCCTGCGGGTGCAGCGCAATATGGAGGTCATGGAGACCCGGCGCAAGGCGGAGATGGAGAGCGTCAGGGAATTGGGCAATGAAACACGATGGTACCACACGGTGATCATCCCGGTCACCGACAGGAATGGTCTCGTTACCGGCGTGCTTCGCACGGCCAGGGATGTGACCGAGTTTAAGATCGTCCAGGAACAGCTCATCCAGGCTCAGAAAATGGAGTCCGTGGGAAAGCTGGCCGGCGGGGTGGCCCATGAGATCAACACCCCCCTGGGGATTATCCTGGGGTATGCCCAGTTGCTGATGGAAGATGTTCCTTCCGGGAGTCAAATGCTGGCCGATTTACAGATTATTGAGAAACAGGCCAGGGTCTGCCGCAAGATCGTGGCCGACCTTCTGGGCTATTCCCGCCAGTCCACCAGCGCCAAGCAGGATATGTGCCTCAACAATACCATCATGGAGAGCGTTTCCCTGGTGCGTCATACATTCGACCTGGACCGGGTCCGCATCATGGAAGAGCTGGATGACCGCATGCCCGTCATTTATGGTGATCCGGAAAAGCTCAAACAGGTCTGGTTGAACATGTTGAACAATGCCCGGGACGTCATGCCCGACGGCGGGATCATTAAGGTTCGATCTCAGCTTGACGTACCGGCGCACAAGGTCAGGATCTGGGTGGCGGATACCGGCTCGGGGGTCAGCAAGGACAATTTGAACCGAATTTTTGATCCCTTTTTTACAACCAAATCCGTGGACAAGGGCACCGGGTTGGGATTGGCCGTGTCTTTCGGCATCATCAAAGACCACGGCGGGCGGGTCGGCGTGAAAAGTCCTGCCCGGGACTGGTTTTCACCCGATGAACAGCCTGAGAACCTTTTCGGGCCGGGAACGGTGTTTGAGGTGGAGCTGCCCCTGGACAGTTCCTGCCATTATGAGTCCACAAAAGCAGAAGGAGAAGCAAATGGCTTACATAGCAGTCCTTGATGATGTCCTGGATGCCGGGATCATGGTCAAGCGCATTTTGGAACGCAAAGGGCACACGGTTTCGGTGTTTACCGAGGAGGAGGATCTTCTGGCCCATGTGAGGGGAAACCCATTGGATCTGGCCATTTTAGACATTAAACTGAAAAAAATGACCGGTGTGGAAGTCCTCGAAGAACTTAAAAATATCCGGCCCGAGGTCAAGGCAATTATGCTGACCGGCTACCCCACGCTGGAGACCGCCCGGGAATCCCTGAAACTGGGAGCCGGCGAATATTGTGTCAAACCCATTGACAAGGATGAACTGGAACATAAAGTCGAGTCTGTCCTGCTGTCATAGAAAAATCTACGGGATGGCTTATCGTGGCCGTATACGACCTGTTCAAACATTGGACGTACAAGGTTTTTGCCCCGGGGACCATGCTGCGCCGGAAGTACGCGGCCTTCAGGGATCTCCTCACATACGACAATGTCTGCCTGGAATTGATCGCCGACCTGGAAGAAATCGCTTTTGGATCGGAGTCTGCGGACTATTCCCGGATCACCTGGCTTTCTTCAAGACTGTCCGAGGCCCTGGGGAAAATGGCGGCGTCGCTCATGGCCATGGATCCGGTTCGCTACGCGGATCTGCCTGAATATCACCGGAAAATCGACGCCTGCATCCGCATGGGCCTGGACCTGCCCCTGCCCGGGGTGGCCCCTCCCTTTATCCTGCCCCTGGGGGAATGCGCCGGGAAGCCGCAGCTTGTCGGCGGTAAGGCTGCCAATCTGGCCACGGCTGCGTCAATTCCCGGAATTCCTGTTCCCCGGGCCCATGTGGTCACCACCACCGGGTCCACATTTTTCCTGGAAACCAATGCCCTGACGGAGCAATTGCAAAACTGTCTCCGGCACATGGTTTTATCCAGGCCGGAGGACTTGGCCCATCATTGCCGCGAGGCCCAGGCGGCGGTGATGGCGGCAAAGGTTCCGGACCCGCTGGCCCGGGAACTGACCGGGGCGGCCGCAATGCTTTCCTCGGGAGGAAAACGTCTGGCCCTGCGTTCATCTGCCCGGGCCGAGGATGGAGAAGTATCCTTTGCCGGTCAGTTTGTCAGTGTGCTGGATGTTCCCGCAGATAAGGTGCTGGATGCTTTCAAGAGGGTGGTGGCGGGAAAGTATTCTCCCCGGGCCGTGACCTATCGCATCCTCAACGGCCTTGCCGACGAGGACATTCCCATGGCGGTGCTGGTCATGGCCATGGTGGATGCCCGGGAAGCCGGTGTCATGTATACCTGTGACCCGGCCGCACCCGGGGAGAAATCCTGCCGGGGCGGGCATCTGGCCATCTATGCCGTCCCCGGCCAGGGAAGGGCCCTCGTCGACGGCTGCCTGGCACCCCATGTGAGGCGTTTCACCCGTTCGACCCGGCCGGAGCGCCTGCCGGACGGGGAGGCCCCATTCTCGGAAGATTTCGAGGTATCCCAACGGTTGGCGGCCCTGGGCATGCGCCTGGAATTCCATTTCGGCCGGCCCCAGGACATTGAATGGGCCGTGGACCAAAAGGGGGAAATCAGTCTCTTGCAGACCCGGCCCCTGGTCCTGGAACACCCTGACCCGGACGAAGATCCGGGCACGGTCGTGGCTGCGGAGGCCCTGGAAGACCGGGAAGTGCTGGTTGACGGGCTGACCCGGGTATCGGCAGGCATGGCCTGCGGGCCGGTCTGTCCGGCGGAGGCGGTTTTCGATGCCCAGGATATCCCCCGGGGGTCTGTTCTCCTTGTGCACAATCTCCACCCCTCCCTGGTGCGTATTCTGGGCCAGGTGGCCGCCGTGGTCAGCCGAACCGGCAGCCGGGGCAGTCATTTTGCTTCCGTGGCCAGGGAATTCGGCCTGCCGGTGGTGGTGGGGGAAACCCTTGCCTTTGAAACCTTTGCGCCGGGCCGGAGCATCATCGTCGATGCCGACCGGGGAAGAATCCTGGCCGGTTGTCCGGCCTCCCTGGCCCTGGGAAAAGGCTTCCGGGGACGTGTTCCGGATCGCCTGAAAAAAGTGTTACCTCACATCTCCCCCTTGTCCCTGACCGACCCTGACTCGCCGGAATTCAGACCGGACAAGGCCAAATCTTTTCATGACCTGGTGAGATTCATGCATGAAAAAGGAACGACTGAGATGTTTTCCCTGGTGGATCGTGGCGGGAAGAGTCTTTCCGGGGCGGTGAAGCTCAAATCCGAACTTCCTTTGAGCATGTATCTCCTTGACCTGGGCGGCGGTCTGTCGGGCCAGGGGGCCGGACGGTCTGAAATCACACCCGATGACTTCAAAAGCCTTCTTTTAAAGTCATTCTGGCAAGGCTTGTCCGATCCCGGGGTCAAATGGCCGGGAGGTCTGACCCATATGGACTGGGAAGAATTTGACAGGGTCAGCGCCGGTCTTTTTATCAAAGAAGCCAAATTCCTGGCCAGCTATGTGGTTGTTTCCGATTGCTACCTGCACGGCATGATCCGTTTCGGGTATCATTTTTCCGTCATCGACAGCTATTGCGGACCCAGGCCGGAGAATAATTATATCCGTTTCCGGTTCAAGGGCGGAGGCGCCGCCATGGACCGGCGGGTCCTCCGCCTGGCCTTCATTTCCAGGGTGCTGGGCCGGTCCGGTTTTTCCATCTCCACCAGGGGAGACCTTCTGGACGCCCGGTTTCTCCGCAGTGAGGAAACGGAGACCTTGAAACGGCTGACGGAAATCGGCTATATTGTGGGGTTCACCAAACTCATGGATATGGGCTTGACCGATCTGAGCCAGGTGGACGTATTGGTGGAAGAATTTTTTCAAAACAGGAAACAGGACGATTAAGAGGAGCATATGGCTTATCCTGCATCCCTTCTGACCTGGGTCACCGATCATCTGGCCGTCGGCCATGCGCCTATGAGCTATGATGATTTGGACGATCTCAAGGCCCAGGGCATCGACGCCATCATGAATCTGTGTGCAGAATTCTGCGATCTGCATCAAATCGAAAAGGCCTCGGGATTCGAAGTCTATTACCTGCCGGTACCCGACGAAGAGACCCCGGAACTCCAGGAACTGGAAAAAGCCCTGGCCTGGCTGGACGAGTCCATCTATCTGGGCAAGAAAGTCCTCATCCACTGCCGCCACGGCATCGGACGCACCGGGACCGTCCTCAACGCCTATCTGTTGCGGCGGGGCCTGGGTCACAATCTGGCCGGCAAGACCCTGAAAAAATTGCGCTCCAAGCCTTCCAATTTCCGGCAATGGCGTACCGTCCGCCGTTACGGCAAGCAGGCCGGCAAACTGACCGTCCGCCGGCCGGCCCTGGAATTTCCCCAGACGGTTGATCTGAGTCCGTTTCTTGAGGACTACCGGGCCTTGGTTCAGGAGACCGGGGAAGCGGACCCGGAAAGCACCGGAGGCCGCTGCGGGGCTGAGCACGACCGCTGCTGCCGGACTCCGGTGGCCTTGACCCTCATCGAGGCCGTCCATATCAGCACCCGGATCAATGCGGGCCTCAGCAGTGAAGAAAGGATACTTCTGATCGAGCGGGCCGTGGCTGCGGCCGGAAAGGAACGGGAGGTCGCCATGGCCCTCGGGCGGGACCATGGCGAGCACTGCCTTCTGGAGTCCGGGGCCGACTGCCCCCTGCTGGCGGCCGACCGTTGCCTGATCTTCCCATTCCGGCCCCTGCAATGCCGGACCTATGATATGGCGGAAGGGGCCAAAGCCGCCCTGTGGCGGGACCGCCTCCATCCGGCCCTGGACCGGTTGTCCATGGAAGTCTTTCTGGCTTTGTCCGCAGCCTTCGTTACCGGAGATCCCCCTCTTTTTCCCTTGCCCGATGTGGTTTCCGGCAGGTATGTCCAGGCATTTTTCCATTATCTCCTCAAAGGTTCAAGAGCAGGGCAATAGACTTTAGCTTGACAGGGTTTTATTTTTGCAAGATACAATAGAGCCCCATTGGATAAACGTCAAAATTTTTAATAAAAGCGGGAAGGAGAATCCATGGAAAAGAATGAGGACCGGTACAAGCGCAGCTATCCCATTTCCTGGGACCAGCTTCACAGGGATTCAAAGGCCCTTTCGTGGCGGCTCCATGATATGAATCAGGATATGGACCGGGCCTGGAAAGGCATTGTCGCGGTCACCCGGGGCGGCCTTGTCCCGGCGGCGGTTATTTCAAGGGAACTGGGGATTCACCACATTGATACGGTCTGTATCACCAGTTACGACTGGCAGAACCAGGGGGAACCCCGGATTTTAAAATCGGTTGAAGGATCGGGCAAGGATTTATTAATTATTGATGATCTGGTGGATACCGGGTCCACGGCCCGGATTGTCCGGAAAATGCTGCCCGAGGCCTATTTTGCCACGGTTTATGCCAAACCTGCGGGGAAACCCCTGGTGGACGCCTATGTCACCGAGGTGAGCCAGGATACCTGGATTCTTTTTCCCTGGGATTCGGAATCCCGGTTTGTTGAACCCATAGCCGGGAAATAGAAAAGGCCCTGCCCGGAAAAGCAGCTTTGTTTTCCGGGCAGGGGAGGGATTATTTTTTCCGGTCCATGATGTTTTTATGGGCCATGAGGCGGATGGCGTTGATCTTGATAAAACCTTCCGCATCCTCCTGGTTGTAGCCGCCGGCAATGTCCATGGAGGACAGGTCCTGGTTATAGAGGGATGAGGGACTGGTCCTGGCGACGGGATAGGCCGTGCCCTTGAAAAGCTTCAGGGTCACTTCCCCATCAATGAGTTCCTGGCTCTTGTTGATGGCCGTCATGAGAAAATCCATCTCAGGGCTGAACCAGAATCCGTAATAGACCAGTTCGGCAAATTTGGCCGAGAGCATGTCCCGGAGCCGCATGACTTCCCGGTCCATGGCAATGCCTTCAATGTCTTTGTGAGCCGCATGAAGAATGGTCCCGCCGGGCGTTTCATAGACCCCCCTGGATTTGATGCCCACAAACCGGTTTTCCACCATATCCAGCCGTCCGATCCCGTTTTCCCGGCCCAGTTGATTGAGGTATTCGAACAGGTCCAGGGGATCAATTTTGACGGTATTGTCCCCCAGGTTGACGACCTTGACCGGGATGCCGTCCTTGAACTGGATCTTGATTTTGGTCGGGGTATCCGGGGCCTTTTCCGGGGATACGGTATGGGAATAAATGCTTTCGTCGCATTCATGGCCCGGATCTTCAAGAATTCCGGCCTCATGGGAAATATGCAGCAGATTGTCGTCTTCGCTGTAGGGTTTGGAGGCCGACTGCTTGGTGGGAATCCCGTGTTTTTCCGCATAGGCCAGAAGATCGGTCCTGCCTTTGAAGGCATTCAGAAAGGCCGTATTTTTCCAGGGGGCAATGACTTTGATCCGCGGGTTCAGGGCATAATAGGACAATTCAAACCGGACCTGGTCGTTTCCTTTTCCCGTGGCCCCGTGGGCCACATATTCGGCCCCGACTTCCCCGGCAATCTCGATCTGCTTTTTGGCGATGAGGGGTCTTGCAACGGCGGTCCCGAGAAGGTAGCGGCCTTCATAAATAGTATTGGCCTTGAACACGGGGAAGATATAATCCGTGACAAATTCTTTTTTCATGTCCACAATAAATACTTTCTGGGCGCCGATCTTCAGGGCCTTCTGCTCTGCTGCGGCAAAATCTTCTGTCTGGCCGATATCGGCCATATAGGCATATACTTCATATCCTTGTTCCAGGAGCCATTTCAGGATGACGGAGGTATCAAGCCCTCCTGAATAGGCCAGGACAATTTTTCCTTTTGACATGGGGTCTCCTTTTATCTTCGTAATTCACATCAGGGTCACGGCCTATTAATGAAGAAAATTCAATAAATAGTCAACCTTTGATCCTGAAGATTCAAAATTTGCATGGATGGATTTTAAGACTTCACGGATGACGGCGGTTTTGGGGCAGGGGGAAAGCATCTGGACCTCAATGGTCTTGATGTCCATGAGGAGTTCCTCCATCCGGGGATAGGACATCCGGGCCGCTTCCATGGTTTTTTTAATTTCCGGGAGGATGGTGTCAAGTGCTGTCCGGCCCTGGTCTTCCAGGACCCTGCCGGTGCCCAGGGACAAAGACGGGTCCGGCCCAAGATCGATTTTGATCTCCAGCACGGCCAGGCCCTCACGGGTGATCCCGATCCCGCCGGAAAGGGTTTTCAGTTCGGCCAGCCCCTGTATATAGAGGCCTTCCGCCATGGTTCCGGCCTCGCTTTTCTCCAGCCCCAGAGCCTGGCCCACCTCATACATGGAGACCTGGGCCTCTGGATTTCCTTCCGTCCGGATATAGAGTTCATACAAAAATGCCTTGGCTTCCGGACCCACTGTTGTTGTCATGGCGTTCCCCCTTTATTTATGGAATTTTTCAGGCCTGGATCATATCATGGATCAGGGGGCAAGGATACTTAAAAACCGGCAGACCCAAAACATGAATTGAATTTGTCCGGCGCCTGGCCTATAATACCCTGGAATTATTCCCTAGGGTCCAATACGATCAACACCAAAACGGTTATCAGGAGGAAAAGCAATGGCACTGATACTCAGATCCTATATCAAAAAAGCTTAGGCTGAACCGGTAAAGGAGGATGATGCCGACACGCTTTTGGGACCGCATAATGAAAAGGATTTTTCCGGAGGCTAATCCGGAAACGGACAGCCTGTCCTTCTGGCGGACCCGGATCCTTTCCACCATGCTGGTCTTTGGCATTGCCGCTGGCTTTCTGGTCATTCTTTCCATCCTTCCCATGGCCATCGAGAAAAGGCTCTGGGGATTGGTATTCCTGGATGTCCTCATCTGGTCCGCCGCTGTCTGCCTTCTGCTTCTTCCGCAGATTTCCTATAGGGTCCGGGCGGCTTTTGCCCTGCTGTTTGCCTATATCATCGGCCTTGCCATCATCGTTTCCGTGGGGCCCTTAAGCGGGGGCCCGGCCTGGCTTTTCTGCTTTGCCGTCCTGGCCGGAGTGCTTCTCGGGCCCAGGGCCGCGGTTATCTCCCTCATGGTCAACACGGTCACCATGGGCACCATCGGGTATCTCATGGTCCGGGGCACCTTCGGGACAGATTTTCCCTTTTTCGATTCCAAGAGGCTCATGGTGGTGGCCGGGATCAATTTTCTTTTTTTAAACGCCCTGTCCGCCATTTCCGTCGCCGTCCTGGTCCGTGGGCTGACGGCTTCCCATGAAAAGGAAAAGCGACTGGCCCTGTCCCTGAAAGCAGAGCAGACCAAGCTGGAGGCAGAGATACGGGATAAAAACAAGGCCGAGGCATCCCTGCGCAAGAGCGAGGAAAAATACCGGAATATTCTCGAAAGCATAGAAGACGGCTATTACGAAGTGGATCTACGTGGAAATTACACCTTTTTCAATGATTCCATGTGCCGGATACTTGGCTATTCCCGGCAGGAGCTCATGGGACTCAACAACCGGGATTATATGGACAAAGACAATGCAAAAAAGATTTACACCACCTTTAACCAGGTATTTCAGACCGGGGTGCCAACCAAGGCCCTGGACTGGCAACTGATCCGAAAAGACGGAACCGCCTGTTTCGTGGAGACGGTGGTCTCCCTGATCAAAAATGACTCCGGCCGCGGAGTCGGATTCCGGGGGATTGCCAGGGATGTTTCAGACCGCCGCCATTTGGAAAAACAGCTTCTCCAGGCCCATAAAATGGAATCCATCGGAACCCTTGCCGGAGGCATTGCCCATGATTTCAACAACCTCTTGTACATCATGATGGGAAATACCGAACTGGCCATGGATGAGATCCGGGATGGGAATCCGTTGTCCGTCTATCTGGAAAGGATCAAATCGGCCTGCCTCAGGGCTGCCGATGTGGTGAAGCAACTGCTGAATTTCAGCAAGGAAACGGCCCAGGATTTAAAACCCCTGGATATTGTCGCCGCCATACGGGAAGAGGTCCGGTTTTTAAGAACCATTATCCCTTCCACCATTGATATCCGTCAGAATCTGCCGACGGAAGGGATATTCATTGCCGCCGACCCGGCCCAGATCAACCAGGCCCTGATGAATATCTGCACCAATGCGGCCCAGGCCATGGAGAAGACGGGCGGAAGAATCGACATCTCGGCTGAGTTAACGGATCTGGGCCAGGACCAGGCCCTCCAATATCCCAAGCTTTTGCCCGGCCGTTATGCCCGGATTTTAATAGAAGACACCGGACCCGGGATTGATCCTGAAAATATAGAAAGGATATTTGATCCTTATTTTACAACCCGGGAGGTGGGGAAGGGCTCCGGCATGGGCCTTGCCGTGGTTCACGGGATTGTGACCCACCACAAGGGAGCCGTCAGCGTGGCCTCAGAAAAGGGAAAGGGAGCGGCCTTCACCCTTCTTTTCCCGGTGATCGGGCCGGCCCCGGAAATCTCAGAGCCCAAAAAAGAAAGCCTGGAATAGGAGAAGCATATGGATGACGGGATTCATGCCCACCTGGCAAGGCATCTGTCCATGATGGGATTACCCCTGACCGACGGCCTGGTGGATATTTTAAAGGAAAATTTTTCAGCAGAAGAAGCAAAAGTCGCCCTCCTGCTTCCGGCCACGGACATCCCCTTAATGCCTGTCACTCCGGAAGAAGTGGCCCGGAAAACAGGCTTGAATCAGGAGGATGTCGCCAAAACCCTGGAACGCCTTGCCGACAGAAAACTCATATTTACGGGC
>CAZAHK010000017.1:0-36065 GCA_964484555.1 uncultured Desulfobacula sp. | reverse complement strand
TCTAATGCTTTTCCACAATTTTTCTTAATATTAAGCGCAACTATAGTGTTTGTCATGCTCCTGTTTTTTGTAAAAATAATTGTTAGCGGCTTTGCGCTGCTCAAATCGTTGAATCCGCTTCAGCTCTTTTTGTAAGATCTCAGAAAGTCAGGGGTAAGAAAATCAGTCGGTCAGGCATAATCCCCAGTCATTTTCACTTAAATTGTTATGCAGCGGGATATCAGGCCTGTCCAATACCAACAAGAGTTCTGATTTGTTATGATAAATTATTTTGAGAGCAAGATCCAGTAAGTCCGTATGTTTTTTTGTAAAACCAATCAGTTTATGAACGGTTCTCTCAGCAGGCACCCAGCAAAGACCATGGAGAAAAATAGTAAATGATAAAATTATTATTACGCATGGTACGGACACAATGATTGAAACCGCAGCAGCCCTCAGCCCCATTAAAGATAAGACAATTGTGCTGACAGGGGCCATGGAGCCCGCCAAATTAAAGCCCAGCGATGCTGCTTTCAACCTGGGGTCAGCCGTTGCTTAAGTTCAGATACTCCCATTCGGTATATATCTTGCCATTAGTGGTAAAATTTTTACCCCTGATAGTGTTCGAAAAAACAGGGCCTGAAAACAGTTTGAGGAAAAAATGTAATCTTTTGGGAAAATAAATGCCTAATATTATAACCAATTTTTCCATAAATCTGTCAAAACATAAAAGAAAAGAACTTGAACATGTCATGGTTTTGGCATTCAATGGGAAAGATGAATTTTCCATTGAGCGGAGTTGATTTTATCTATTTGATATTATATGATTTTTTCATTACACAAAACTATCAAAAAAAGATGGCATATTTTGTGCATCTAATTTTTAACAATTAGATAACTTTTTATTTAGATAAGGAAATCACTTTCATGGTAGGCAGAAAAAGAACTATTGAAAGAAGAAAAAATAAACGGTACAAAGCCGTGGAAGGTGCCTATGCAGCTATCAGTCCGAATTCCCATAAGCTTGGTCAGGTTATTGATATCAGTATGGGGGGGCTTTCATTCAAATATATTGATACGACCAGTGATGATACAGATTTTGAACAGTCATCGGAAGAATCGATTTTTCTAAGCAGCATGGGCTATTATGTGGGGGACCTACCGTTCCAAACCATTTCGGATTATGAAATAACAAATGCCCCCTCCTTCAGTTCCATGAAAATCAGAAAGCGACACGTTCAATTCACAGATCTAAGCTTTAAACAACTTTTTGATCTTGATTATTATCTTCGAAACAATGTATCGGAGCAGGTCGAAACCCTAACATAAAAAACCCTTCCTAAATCTTATAGTCTTTTTTGCGCTACTAAAATGGGCAATACTTAAAGCTGCTTTTTTATTTCTCTTAAAGTTATTCACGGCATCGGAATCTGTTTGATCCAGCCAGCTAATTCCCTCTTGAAAACCATTACAACCATCATTTTTAAACCGGTTTACCCTCGCATTCCGTATTCTTTATGCCGGATTATAGGATGATAAAGGACGGCAATATTGTTACTATACAAAGAAACATTTTTCTTGACAACAACGAAAGACTTGGGTATTTTATCGAAACTTTTTATCATAAAATTGACATGGAAAAATTAATCACAAAAAATAAAGGTCGGTTTAACTGGTGGCGGCAAAGCTGGATATGGTCTTTGCTGCCGTCAGTATCCTGGTCCAAATAAAACCTATCTAAACGGGAAGCTGCGGCAGCGAACAGAACGCCGCAGCTTTTGTATTCAAAGGCTTGAATAACCAGAGCAAGCCTTTTTTGGTTTTTAAGGACAAAATATGATTCTAAAACAGTTTCCCGATAAACAGAGATATTTAGAACTTTCCCGGACATCCAATGTCATCCCGGTCTGTACAGAGATTCTGGCAGATATGGAAACCCCGGTTTCCATTTTGCAAAAATTCTATTCCCGTGATAAGGAAAGCTTTTTACTGGAAAGTGTCGAAGGCGGCGAAAGATGGGCAAGATACAGCTTTCTCGGGCTTTCCGCCTTCGGCAGCATCAAGGTTTTTTCAAAAGAGGTGGAAATAAGAACCTTGAGTGAAACACGGACCATCCATCATCACAATGCCCCCCTGAATGTGATCCGTGAATTTTCCAAGGGATTTAAACCGGCTCAGATTAGTGAATTGCCGAGATTCTGGGGCGGCTTTACAGGATACTTCTGCTATGAAATGGTTTCCTTTTTTGAAGCCATCCCGGTATCGCTGCCGGAGGGAATTCCCTATGCCCATTTTATTATCCCGGATGAAATGATTATTTTTGATAATATGAGGCAGACCTTAACCTGTCTAAAAATTTGCTATTTGAAAAACGGATCGGATCCTGAGATAATTTTTCATCAGGCCGGGGATAGCCTTGAAAAAATGATAGACACCCTCCATGCACCCTTTACTCCTTCAAAACAGGTTCAGACGGATGATGTCCGGTTTGAATCCGAAGTCCGGTCCCAAGATTATATCCGGGGGGTTGAAACCATCAAAGCGCATATTGTTGAGGGTGACATTTTCCAAGCAGTCTATTCTCAGCCCTTTTCCTGCAAAACTTCTGTTGATCCTATCCTCATTTATAGGGCACAAAGGTATATCAATCCTTCACCCTATATGTTTTTCATGAATTTCATAGATTTTGTCATTGCCGGGTCTTCACCGGAAACCATGGTAAGGCTTGAAAACGGCATTGCCGTAATTCGGCCCATTGCCGGGACAAAACCAAGGGGGAAGACCGAACAGGAAGACCGGAAGCTGGCGGATGAACTGTTAAATGATGAAAAGGAAAAAGCCGAGCATGTCATGCTCATAGACCTGGGACGCAATGATCTGGGCCGGGTAGCAGAGGCCGGCACCGTCCAGGTCACCGATACCATGGTTATTGAACGCTATTCCCATGTTATGCATCTGGTTTCCAATATCACCTGTGATCTGAAAAAAGGTCTGGATGCCTATGATCTTTTCAAAGCCGTTTTCCCGGCCGGGACCTTGTCCGGGGCCCCCAAGATCAGGGCCATGGAAATTATTTCGGAGCTTGAGAATACTCCACGAAGGGTTTATGGTGGGGCGGCCGGTTATATTTCCTTTACCGGAAACATGGATTTTGCCATCACCATCCGGACCGCGGTGATGGCAAACGATACACTGACCGTACAGGCCGGGGCCGGAATTGTATATGATTCCAACCCTCAAAAAGAATTGATGGAATGCGTGAATAAGGCAAAAAGTGTAGAAACGGCATTACGGCTTGCCCTTGGCAGTTTGAGTGGAGGCAGATAACATGTTGGTTGCAATGATTGATAATTATGATTCATTTACCTTTAACCTTGTCCATTATATCCTCCATGCCGGTGCAAAGGTGGAGGTTTTCAGGAATGACAAGGTTTCCATTGACGATCTAAAAACATTGAGCCCGGTGGCCATTGTCATCTCTCCGGGCCCGGGCCGCCCCGAAGATGCCGGCATTTCCCTGGATGTTGTCCGCCATTTTTCCGGTGCCGTCCCCATCCTGGGGGTATGCCTGGGTCACCAGGTCATTGCCCAAAGCTTTGGGGGCACCATTGTTCATGCAAAACGGATCATGCATGGAAAGACCTCCATGGTCACGGCGGATGAACACTATATTTATACCGGCATCAACAAGCCTTTCAATGTCATGCGCTACCATTCCCTGGCCGTCTTGGAAGAAGATCTGCCGTCCTGCCTTTTGGTGACGGCAAGATCGGAAGACGGGGAAATCATGGGAATCCGGCACAGGGAGCACCCTACCCAAGGCGTCCAGTTTCATCCCGAATCCTTTATGACCACGGTGGGCAAAAGACTGATCCGAAATTTTATTTCTGGAGCATAATATTATGGATTTTACAGGAAATTTAAAAAAAATCATTGCCGGGCAAAACCTGGATGAAGAAAGCAGCGCCTCCATGCTTATGGATATTTTTTCAGGTGAGATTTCAGAGGCACGGATCGGTGCTTTCATGGCGGCCCTGGCCACCAAGGGAGAAACATTTGAAGAGCTGGCCGGGGCCGCTAAGGCCATGAGGCGAAAAGCCATACGAATTCAGACGCTTTCCAAAAAAGTGATCGACACCTGCGGTACCGGTGGAGATGCCTCCAGGTCTTTTAATATATCCACGACCACAGCCTTTGTGGTGGCCGGTTCAGGTGTTACAGTGGCCAAGCACGGCAACCGGAGCATTTCAAGTCAATGCGGCAGTGCCGATGTGCTGGAAGAACTCGGCGTCAACCTGAATACTGATCCTGAAATTGTTGAGGAAGCCATCAATGACATCGGCATCGGATTTATGTTTGCCCCTCTCTATCACGGCTCCATGAAATATGCGGGCAAGGCCAGGCAGGAATGCGGTATCCGGAGCATTTTTAATATGCTGGGCCCCTTGACCAATCCTGCGGCCGCCGGTTGTCAGCTTCTCGGGGTATATGCCCCGGAACTGACGGAGATGTTTGCAAAAGCCCTCAAACTCTTAGGCGTGTCCAAAGCCTTTGTGGTTCATGGTCATGACGGCATGGATGAAATCACTACCACCGCCTTGACACGGATTTCAGCACTTCATGCTGGGACCATCCTTTCCTTTGATATCAACCCCCTGGATTTTTTTGAAGATTATGCAGACCCAAAGGAACTGAGGGGCGGGGACAAAAAAGAAAATGCCGCCATTACAAAGGCTGTGCTCCAAGGTGAAAAAGGCTCCAGGCGGGATATTGTGCTTTTAAATGCAGGCGCCGCCCTGGTGGCAGCCGACATGGCCGATTCCATTAAAACCGGGATTGCCCTTGCAGAAGAATCCATTGATACCGGGAAAGCCTTTCAAAAACTTGAACAGCTTGTCCGGTTCACACAGGAGAATGGCTGATATGGGAATAGACGGGTTCTTAAAACAGGTGGTGGAAATAAAATCCAAGGAACTTGCCCGGGCCGTCTCCGGCATCCCTTTAAAAACCATGAGGCGGGAAGCAGAAGAAGCAGTTCCAAAGGCAAGCTTTCTTGAAGCCATGAAAAAAAGCGGACCCGATGATATCGGGATTATTGCGGAAATCAAAAAAGCCTCCCCGTCCAAAGGGGATATACGACCGGATCTTGACCCTGCCCTGTTTGCCGGGCATTATACAAAAGCCGGGGCCAGGGCTGTTTCCGTCCTGACCGAATCCGAATTTTTTAAAGGCATCTTAAAGGATCTTGAGATTGTCTGCAATGCCACGGATCTCCCGGTATTAAGAAAAGATTTTATCATCGATGCTTACCAGATTTATGAAGCAAGGCGGGCCGGTGCATCTTCCATCCTTCTGATCACCACCCTCCTTTCCAAAGACCAGTTGAAAGATTATATCCTTCTTGCACGGGAACTCGGCATGGAACCGCTGGTTGAAATCACATCGGAAAAAGAATTTGAAATTGCCTATTACTCCGGATCAAAGGTGGTGGATATCAACAACCGTAACCTTCAGACCCTTGAAACCGATCTGACGGTTTCAAAACGCATTGCAGCCATCTTGCCCAATGATATCATCCCGGTTGAAGCCAGCGGGATTTCATCCTTTAAAGATATTGAAACCGGCCTGTCTTCTCGGATTTTTAATTTTCTGGTGGGTGAAAGCATTGTGAGGGCTAAAGATACCATCGCATTTATCAAGGAACTCCGGAATGTTGAATGAGCCTTCCGTAAACCGGATAGCCCCTGGGAAAAGACCGTGGATAAAAATCTGCGGCCTGACCGACCCGGATAATGCCCTTGCCTGTGCCAAACTTCGCCCCGATGCCATAGGCCTTGTGTTTTATGAAAAAAGTCCGAGAGATGTGACTTTGGATCGGGCTGCCCGGATCACAAAGATCCTGCCCCGGCACATACTCACCATTGGCGTGTTTGTAGACAATAGCTTTAAAGACATAATGGAAAAGGTTAAGGGTTGTGCCTTGAAAGGAGTCCAGCTTCACGGGAGAGAATCCTCTGAACTTGTAGACCAATTAAAAAAAGAACATCTTTTTGTCATCAAGGCCCTTTTTGCTGCAAAAGAACCTTCTCTGAGCCGGGCAAAAGAGTATTCAACTGCATCCGCACTCCTATTGGAATATGGCAAAGGCATTCTCCCCGGCGGAAACACAGAATCCTGGAATTATGAATTATCCCGTCAAATCAATACGAAAAGCCCTATTATTATTGCCGGCGGACTTTCACCCGATAATGTGACAAAGGCTGTGAAGACTGCCAGGCCTTTTGGGGTAGATGTGTCGTCCGGAGTTGAAAAAAGTCCGGGCATGAAAGATGTCCATAAGGTTGGCGCTTTCATCGCCCGGATAAACGCCCTGATGGATCCATCTCAAAAGGCCTGACAAAAAGGGATTAACTGCTTATCCGGTTCAGGACCTATTCATCCTTGTATTTAAAGGATAACCTGAGATTCGTCCTGAATGTCATGGGTTTGCCGTCTTCGATTTTAATATCCAGTTTCTGAACCTCGGCAATCCTTAAATCCTTTAAGGTGTTAGCCGCTTTTTTAATGGCTTTGGAAGCCGCGTCTTCCCAGGATGTCTGGCTGGAACCCACAAGATCAATGATTTTGTAGACACTGTCACTCATGATACCCTCCTTGAATAAGATTAATAAAAATGAAAAACCAGCAGGGATGCCTCAGAACTTTTAATACAGAGCAGAATTTAGATTTGAGATATGTTGATTATATCGAATTATGACCAATTGTCAAAAATATTTTATGAATACGAATCATCCCTTCAAAAAGGTGAATTTTCTGCCTGCAATCTCGGTGCACCCAGTGG
Source organism: uncultured Desulfobacula sp. (assembly GCA_964484555.1). Classification (GTDB taxonomy): domain Bacteria; phylum Desulfobacterota; class Desulfobacteria; order Desulfobacterales; family Desulfobacteraceae; genus Desulfobacula. Next base: position 29,245 of record CAZAHK010000017.1, on the reverse strand, counting down.
GTTGTATTGCCGGATACCTGCGCAACGAATATCTCTATTGCAGTTTTGTTTTTCCAAATATTTTGGCTTTCCGAATTATTTTTTCAGAAAATAGCCTTTTGATATTCTTATATACGGAAGATGGATCGCGCGTCCGACGATAAAGCTGTTAGAAGCAAAGACAATACAGACGTCCTTAGGTTAACCGGTATCAAACCGAATACAAACATGCGAAAGGTCGGGGCATATGACACCGTAACCAGGGATATCACAGGCCATGCCACAAGGGAAATGTTCGACAGGTATAATATGGTTGATGAAATTGAAAAAACAGGAACCGTCAAGAAAATGGAAGAGTTTCTGTTCGGCCAGATGAATGAAAAAGGGGCGGAGGAAAAGTGAGGTGTTTTTTGGTAAATATTACCATTTTTGTTACCCTATAACAAAAAAAAGATTTCAAGAATCTGTTCAAAAACCCTTGAAATCCTTATCTTTCTAAATTGGTACCGAAGAGAGGACTTGAACCTCCACACCTTGCGGTACTAGATCCTAAGTCTAGCGTGTCTACCAATTTCACCACTTCGGCATTACTCAATCAGGCTGGACAGTTGTGGTGCCGAAGGGGAGATTCGAACTCCCACAAGCATACGCTCGCCAGTCCCTGAAACTGGTGCGTCTACCAATTCCGCCACTTCGGCATTAAGCTTTATCCATCAACCCTCAGACGGGCAATAAAAGATTGCTTAAAAACAACAGTTAGGCTATATATACGTCCTTATAAACTTTGTCAAGATTATTGTTGTTAACATAAAAGGGTATCATGCAGTTATTTGAAAATTTAGACCAGATACAAACCCCGTTTAAAAATGCAGTACTTACCATTGGTAATTTTGATGGTGTTCACAAAGGACATCAACGCCTTTTTCAACAGATTATCGATAAAGCAAAACACATCAAGGGAACTTCCGTCACCATGACCTTTGATCCCCATCCCTTAAAGGCGCTTGGAATTTCAGGGCCTCCGCTGATTACAAGAAGGGATCAGAAACTTGAGCTGATTGAAAAATGCGGAATTGATGTGCTCCTGTGTATCCCCTTTAATATGGAATTTGCCTCCATTCCCGCCCATGATTTTATCGAAGATATTCTCGTGAATAAAATCGGTATGAAAGCCATCATTATAGGCGGGGACTATTATTTTGGAAAGGAGCGGCTGGGCAATGCAGATCTATTAAAAAAGGAAGGCCCCCGGCTCGGATTTGAAACCATTGTTTCCAAATGGGAACATGTCGCCGGCTCTCAAAATGAAAGAATCAGCTCCACGCGGATACGGGAAATTGTGACGGAAGGAAAAGTAAATCAAGCCTATCAATATCTTGGCCGCCATTACCAGATCCGTGGAAAAGTCATAAAAGGAAGGCATCGGGGCGGAAGTCAGCTTGGGTTTCCCACCGCCAATATTAAGCTCCATGATGAATTATGTCCAAAAATCGGTGTTTATGCGGTGACTGTGGAAACTGTAAAAGGGAATTTCCGAGGAGTGGCAAATATCGGATTTTCCCCGACCTTTGATGATCATCAGTTTACCATTGAAGTCCATATCCTTGATTTCAATCAGGATATATATGATACCAGAATCAGGGTAAATATGATCAAAAGACTGAGAGATGAAAAAAAATTTGCCGGAATCCGGGAGCTTTCCGACCAGATTAAAAAAGATATTGAAATTGCAAAGGAAGTTTTTGAAAAAAATGACCATTCGTAATATTTTAACCTATCCGGAAAAATCCCTGTTGCAGCCATCGGCTAAGGTTGAATCCATAGATGAGGAAATCAGAACCCTGATCGCCGACATGGGAGAAACCATGTTTGATGCCCCTGGTGTAGGGCTTGCAGCCCCCCAGGTGGGAGTAAACAAACGGGTTATCGTGTATGATCTCCATGCCGGAGACCCGAATGATGACGGCCTGACCCATGAATTCAAAGCCTTGATCAATCCTGAAATCATTGACGCCTCGGGCAGTATAATCTCGGAAAAAGAAGCCTGTTTAAGCGTGGTTGATTTCAGTGCAGATGTGAAGCGCTATGAAACCGTCGTTGTGAGGGCCCTTGATATTGACGGCAACCCCCTGGAATTCAAGACCGAGGGTATACTTTCCGTCATTATGCAGCATGAGATTGATCATCTGGACGGCATCTTGTTCATCAACCGAATCAGTGTCTTAAAACGGACCCTGTATAAGAAAAAACTGGAAAAAGAACTGAAAACCAATTGAAAAAAAAGTCTCGAATCATTTATATGGGAACACCGGAATTCAGCGTCCCGGCCTTACAGCAACTGGCACTGCAGGACGCTTTCCATGTATGCCTCGTTGTGACCCAACCGGACCGTCCCAAGGGAAGAGGCAAAAAGCTCATGCCTTCACCGGTGAAGCAGGCGGCCCTTGAACTCGGTATTGAAGTATTTCAGCCGGAAAAAATCAATACCATCGACGCTGAGGCAAAACTATCCTCCTTGGAGCCGGATTTTTTTGTGGTTGCCGCTTTTGGGCAGATCTTATCCCAAACCATTTTAGATATTCCAAAGATTTATCCCATTAATATCCATGCCTCCCTTTTACCCAGATACAGGGGTGCATCCCCTATTCAGGCCGCTATTCTCAATATGGATGACCTTACAGGCGTCACCACCATGGTGATGGCAAAAAAAATGGATAAAGGGGATCTTCTGCTATCCAAAAGCACGCCTGTATCTAAAAAGGATACGGCCGAGGAGCTTCATAAACGGTTGGGGGAAATCGGTGCCAACCTAATTGTGGATACCCTCCGTGGCGTTCTTAAAAAAGAATGTCTTCCCAAACCCCAGGATCATTCCAAGGCGACTTATGTCAAAATGCTGAAAAAAAGCGACGGCAGAATCGACTGGAATCTTTCCGCCCGACGGATTCTGGCCCATATCAATGCCATGACGCCCTGGCCCGGCGCTTTTTCCTCTCTTTTAGATAAGCCTCTCAAGATCTTCAAGGCTGTGGCAGAAGAGCTCCCCTGCCCTTTTGAAGCCGGGACGATTTTCCTTTGTGACCGGGACGGTATCCATGTTTCAACAGGACAGGGAAGCCTGATCATTCAAGAACTCATGGGGGCTTCAGGAAAGCGCTTAAAGGCCGGGGAATTTTTATGCGGCCACCCCATTGTTCCTCCGGTCAAATTTGATGTCTAAACCATGAGAGACCCCCGTTATCTTGCCCTGAAAATCCTGTTGGACTGGCATAAAAAACCCGGCACCCTTGATCAGAGCCTTGAGCTGTATTCAGAAGATATCTCAAATTTTCCCAAAAACGATAGAAGCCTATGTAATGCAATCCTCTTTGGGGTTTTGCGCCAAAGGGAAAGCATGGATTGGACCATTCGTTCATTTTCCAATACATCCTTTGAAAAAATGGATGTAACATCCTTATATATTTTAAGAATTGCCCTGTTTCAGATCCTGCATATGGACAAAATTCCGGTCTTTGCAGCCATTCATACGGCTGTTGAGATTTCTAAGGCCTTGTCGGGCAGAAGAACAGCCGGATTCATCAATGCCGTACTGAGAAAGGCGGCTGAAAATAATGATACCCTTTCTTTGCCGGATAAAAAGACAGAACCGGATAAATTTTTATCCATAAATTATTCCTTTCCCTTGTGGCTGATAAAAAGATGGGTTCACGCCTTTGGCTTTGAAAAGGCAGAAAAATTATGTGGACAGATCAATACCATCCCCTCCATCACGGTCTGCTGCAATAGATTAAAAACAAACCGGCGCTCCCTTTCAGAACAGCTCCAGACCTACGCAAAAAATGTTCAAATAACCGATTATGCTTCCCACGGCATTTGTTTTTCAAACCCGGTGTTACCGGTTCAGGAATTAGCAGCCTTCCAACTTGGCCTGTTCCATGTTCAGGATGAAGCAGCCCAGATCGTTACCGAATACCTTGCTCCTGAACCGGGTGAAAGAATTCTGGATGCCTGTGCAGGCTTTGGCGGAAAAACCTTTCATATGGCTCAGCTCATCGACAATCAAGGTTTGGTGGTCGCAATGGATCTTGAATCCGAAAAACTGGAAACCCTTCAACTGCATTCAAAAAGGCTTGGCATTCATAATGTTCAAACCAAATCCATGGATCTTTTAAAGGCTTCCATCAAAGACTTTGATGTTTATTTTGACCGTGTCCTTGTTGATGCTCCCTGCACAGGACTTGGGGTTTTGCAACGGAACCCCGATGCAAAATGGAAACGTTCCCCAAAAGATATTGAGCGGCTCTCGGGTAAACAAAAAAAAATGATCAATGCTGCGGCCAATCTTGTTAAACCCGGCGGAATTCTGGTTTATGCCGTTTGTTCCTGTGAAAAAGAAGAAAATGAGGATGTAATTCATTCTTTTTTGGATAAGCGGAAGGATTTTTCAATTGATAAAGATTTTCATTCTGATAAATATGCTTTATTTATAACTCATGAGGGGTTTTTAAAAACCTATCCGGATCCAAGGAACATGGATGGCTTTTTTGCGGCCCGGTTAATAAGAAAAAATAAATAACAAACCCAATACACAGGAGAACCTTTATGGGAATCATTGCCCCTTCCATATTGTCGGCAGATTTTACAAGACTTGGCGAGGAATTAAAGGCCATTGAACGAGCAGGCGCCGACTGGATCCATATTGATGTGATGGATGGACATTTTGTCCCCAATATCACCTATGGTCCCATTATGGTTGAAGCCTGCAAGCGAGCCTCCAACTTAATGCTGGATGTCCACCTCATGATTGAAAAACCCGACCTTATCATCCCGGACTTTGCCAAGGCAGGCGCCGACTATATTTCCGTTCATGCCGAGGCCTGCACCCACCTCCATCGAAGCCTTCAACTCATCAAAAGCTTAGGCGTTAAATCGGGTGTGGCTTTGAACCCGGCAACCCCCCTGTCCTCCATCGAATATGTGATGGATCAACTGGATTTTATCCTCATCATGAGTGTTAATCCGGGATTTGGCGGACAAAAATTCATAGGCTCCAGCATCGATAAAATAAGACTTTTATCGAATCAATTAAAGGAAAGAAATCTCAAGACCCTCATTCAGGTGGACGGCGGGATCAACAAAGACACTATTAAAGCGGTTTCTGAAGCAGGGGCATCTTCTTTTGTGGCCGGATCAGCCATTTTCCATACCGATGACTATCAAAAAACCATTTCCCTCCTCCGCGAGAACATGTAAAAGACAGTCTTGAATATTTTCCTGATCTTCATTCTTACCCTGGTGCATTTTACGGGCGATTTTTATTCTTCATTTTTTATTCCCTTATTGCCTGAATTTGTCGACAAACTCAGCCTGACGCTTGCCGAGGTCGGACTACTGACAGGGGCCACAAGAATATTGGCCTTTATTGTTCAGCCGGCGGTGGGCTATCTGGCTGACCGATATGAATCAAGAGCCTTTGTTTTGTCAGGTCTTTTTTTTACCCTTTTCTTTATTCCCTTTTCCGGAATTGCACCAAATTTCTGGACCCTAATGATCGCTCTATGCCTTGGTTCACTTGGATCATCCATGTTTCACCCGGCCACCACCGGGATGGTGGCCTTATATTCCGGAAACCGGACCGGATTAAGCCTTTCAATTTTTAACACCGGCGGAACCCTTGCCTTTGCCCTGGGCCCGATACTAATCACCTGGTATGTGGCAAAATTCGGCCTGGAAAACATGCCCTATACAATACTTTTAGGTGCCCCTGTGTTTATCTTCTGCCTGAGATACCTTCCCCTTCCGGTGAGTGAAAACCTTTCCCATCTCGGATTTCTGGGGTCCATGAAAGAAATGCTCGGCAAGGTGTATAAATCCATTTTCCTGATCTGGTTGGTCATGGTGCTTCGAGCCGTTGCCTCTCAAACCTTTATGACCTTTATGCCCATACACCTGGTGAAAAACGGCCATACGCTTGTCTCAGTAGGACTTATTGTGTCTTTTTTTACTCTGGCCGGCACCCTCAGCGGTCTTCTGGCCGGCTGGCTGGCAGACAGGACAGAGTTTAAAAAGCTGTTTTTTATCTTTCATGGATTGATGACCCCTGCCCTGCTTTTATTTTTATATCTTCCCGGCTCCTTTGTTTATATGGGCGCCTTCCTTGCCGGGTTCATGGCCCTTGCCTCACTTCCGCTGGGGGTGATCATGGCCCAGAAACTCGCCCCTAAATCCAGATCCATGGTTTCCAGTCTGATGATGGGGTTTGCCTATGGATTGGGAGGAGCCGTGTCACCCTTGGTTGGAAAACTGGCCGATATTTACGGTCTTGAAACGGTTCTTTTCTATTCCGCCTTTGTACCGCTCGTCAGTTTAATCTTTATTTTGAAATTTCCAACGATTGAATAATATCATCATATATTCTTCAATTGCCTTTCACCAGGTGAGGTTTTGCAGGCTTTGGCAAACTCATCAAAGCTTTGCTCCAGGATTTTAAACTCTGTTGAATCGCCGGTCTCAAGTCTGTCCTTACCTCTTTTTTCAAATTCTGATAAGACATTAAAAATTGTAAGAGACTCAATACCCCGGGCCGGAACATAACCGATCTCTTTTTTCATATTGACTTCAAGCAGAATATTACAATCTAAAAGTTTTCCCAGCAATATCTTCACCATTTTCAACGGCATTCTTATCTCCGAGGCAATGTCAAGGCCCGAAGCCGGAGTTTTTTTATTTGCAAACCGGATTATACAAAGATGGACAATTCGCAATGCAATGAGTTTTTCCAAACGAATGCTGATGTCATCATAATCGCTATCAGAAAATCCCAAAGCATCTGCATTCTCCCATAAAAATGCGATTTCAGCTCCGAATAAAAAAATTATCCAGGATGTTTGAATCCAAATCAAAAACAAGGGAAGGGCTGCAAAACTGCCATAAATTGCATTATAATTTGAGACACCGGCCTGAAATTTAAAATAGGCCATCTGGACAATCTGATAGATGGTACCGGAAATTATTCCGCCAATGACTGCAGAGGTGATATTGACTTTTTTATTGGGTATAAAAAAGAAAAAAAAGATAAATAGCAGCCAGATCGTGAAAAAAGCAAAAATGTTAAACCCCAGTGAAATTAACCGTTCAAAATTGTCAGGCAGATAGATATAGGATAAAAACCTTGTCAGATAGGCGGTCATAAAAATATTGGCGCTGCTTGAAAAGATAATCAAAATACCGGCAGCAACAGAAATAGCGGCATAATCCGTAATTTTTCGGATCAGCGGACGGTCATCCGTGACGCACCAGATTTTATTAAATGCAGATTCAATGTGCCCTATGAGTTTGATCAATACGTAAAAGAGCAGGATAACACCGAAAATAGCCATCAAACCGCCTTTTGTTCTTTCCAGGAGATTATTTGAAAAGAAAAGGATATTCTGGATCACCTGCTCTTGCCCGGCAAATAACTCAAGAATCCGGCGTTCAAGGAACTCATTAAAACCGAATCCCTTGGCAATACCAAAGGCCATGGCCATAATCGGGACGATGGATAAAAGGGTCAACAAGGTCAATGACGAAGCTTGAAGATCATAGCGTTCTTTCTTGAATTCTTTAACCGCAGATACAATGACTTTGAAAAACTGCTTAAAAGGCAAAATTATATCTGTCTGAAAATAATGTATCACCATATTTTCCATCCGCAAAGCGATAAGACCTGTAAAAATATGATACGACATGCAAGCCTTTTCAGTCAATGAATAGGATTTTTTCTTTGATATTTTGCCTGAAATACTCCGGCCTTTGGAATTTCCTTTCAAAAGAAATTGAAAATAGTGTAAAGAAAATTATGAATAAATCAAAGGTTGTTCTGGTTCAACCCCCCATAGAAGATTTTTACCTGACAAAGAAAAGGACCATTCCCTATGGACTGGCCTGTATTGCCGCCTGTGTGAGAGCCAAAGGCTTTGACGTTCAAATACTGGATGCCCTTTCAACCGGGAAATCCGGAATCATTGATTATCCTGCAGAATTTTCTTATCTGAAATCTTTCTATCCCCTAAAGGACATCTCGAATTTTTCCCTTTTCCATGAATTCAGGCATTTTGGATACAGTTTTGAATATATCGGAACAAAAATAAGGGAAAGTCAACCCTTTCTGGTCGGCATATCCTCTTTGTTTACCGCCTATAGCAATGAAGCCTTAAAAACGGCAAAGATCATTAAAAAATTTTATCCTCAGTGCTTCATTGTCATGGGGGGGCACCACCCGACATTTTTTCCTGAAAAAGTACTGGACTGCAGTGCCGTTGATTTTGTCCTTCGAGGAGAAGGTGAAAAGACCCTGCCCCTGCTCTGTGAGGCCTTAAAAATAGGTTCTGATCCGGCAGATATTCCAGGGATTGCATTCAAAATAGACGGGTCGCTTCATATTTCAGACCCGTCATGGGTTGAAAATCCGGATGAATTTTCCTTTCCCGCCATGGATCTTGTGAACCATGAGTTTTACAAAAGACACAAACGACATTCCACCCTTGTGGTTTCCAGCCGGGGCTGCCCCATGCAATGTTCATACTGTTCGGTGTCGGCTTCATCTGCCTATGCGCCGTTCCGGCAACGACCCGTTAAAGATATCGTCAAGGAAATAAAAGAGCAAATTGGATGCCGTGATATCGGCTTCATCGATTTTGAAGATGAAAACCTCTGCCTCAGTAAGTCCTGGTTTCTGGATCTGTGCAACAGACTTCAACCTCTTCTGGAAGGAAGAGATATTGAAATCAGAGCCATGAACGGACTTTACCCCCCTTCCATTGACAATGATATTGTATCGGCCATGAAGTCCCTTGGTTTCAAGGCCCTGAACCTTTCCCTCGGATCGACCTCAAAAGATCAATTAAAACGGTTTAAACGGCAGGATGTGATCAATGCCTGTGAAAAAGCCCTGAAGCTGGCCCGGGATAACGGTCTTGAATGTGTTTCCTATATCATTGCCGCAGCACCGGGGCAGACGGCGGATAGCTCCCTGAAAGATCTTCTTTATCTTGCAGAAAAAAGAACCCTTGTGGGCTTGTCCATTTATTATCCTTCTCCCGGAAGTCTGGATTTTCAGACCTTAAAGGATCAGGACATACTGCCCGGCTCGTCGAGCCTCATGCGATCCAGTGCCCTTCCCTTTGACGATTCCACATCAAGATTAGAGGCTGTCACCTTGTTAAGACTTTCAAGAATCATCAATTTTATGAAACATCTTGTGGATGGTTTTGGGAAAATACCTGAGCCTGAAATCTTCCCTGATGTTTCAATCCTCCCGGTGATCAACAGGGAGGCGGTATCCCGAAAACTTTTACAATGGCTCCTGTATGATGGAAAAATCAGGGGGGTAACCGATACAGGGCAGGTCTATGACCATCTATCGGATGATCGTCTGGTAAAAAAATGTATCAAAGAGTTGAAAACCATTGAGATCAAGGGAATCAAATAAGATGTTCCTTGACATGGGAGCATATCCTGCCGCGCACCATGGAAGCTATTTCATCAGTTTCCATATCCTTGAAGATTTCATAGGGAATCTCATCCAGAACCCGGATCTGTATTTCATGTTTTCCCGTAAGAACAAGGGAGTGTTTGGGCAGAGCATCCTTGGTATTGTTGATGACCAAAGGCAGAATGGATTTTTTCATCTTTTTGGCAAGAATGAAAGAGCCTGGCTTAAAGGGCTTGACAATGCCGTCTGTTGACCGGGTCCCTTCCGGAAACAACATGATGGAAATATTCTGCCCTAAGAGTTTCTCGCACTGATTCATCATATTCAGTATACTGTGTTTGTCTCCCCCTTTTCAGCTTGATTTATCCGTTTAAAAACATATTCCAGCCAATAAACGGCAACATGAAAACTTCAGCTTTCGAAACCCATCTGAAAGGAAAAAAAAGACGGTAGACGACCAGGATATCAAGCTGGGATTGAGCTTTTAAAGCTCATAAGGGGTCAGGCTTTCCCATCCGTTTTCCGTTACAAGAATGGTCTGCTCAAACTGGGCAGACAGGGATCCGTCCCTGGTAACGGCCGTCCATCGGTCTTCAAGTACATGAAGCTCTTTTTTCCCCAGGTTGATCATGGGTTCAATGGTAAACACCATACCCGGTACAAGGACAATCCCCTTTCCTTTGGTACCGAAATGAAGTACCTGGGGCTGTTCATGGAAATCATTTCCCACCCCGTGTCCGACAAATTCCCGGACTACGGAACAGCCCTGTGATTCTGCATAGCTTTGAACGGCATAACCGATGTCCCCGAGGGTCGCGCCGGGTGTAACGGCCCCTATCCCTCTTTTCAGGGATTCGGCAGCCACGCTGACTATTTTACGTCCTTTTTCCGAGGGGGTTCCGACAAAAAAAGTTTTGCTGGCATCGGCATAATACCCATTCATGATGGGGGTAATATCCACGTTTACGATGTCCCCGTCCTTGAGCACCCGGTCTCCGGGAATGCCGTGGCAGATCACCTCGTTTACGGAAACACAGACACTTTTAGGGAATCCCCGGTAATGCAAAGGGGCCGGCACTGCTCCGGCCCGGATGGTCTGTTCATGAACAAAGGTATTGATGTCCTCCGTCTTGAGACCCGGCTGTATCATCAATTCCACCTGGTTCAGAATAGACATCAAAAGCGTTCCGCATTTCCGGATACCATCAATTTCGTGGGGTTCCTTTAAACGGATGTCATATTTTTTCTTATATTCTTCCTTGATATTCATTTCTATCTTCAAATTTCGACAGCAATTTTTGTATTTTATTCCGCTACCACACGGGCATAAATCATTGCGCCCGATTTTCACCGATCTGTTTTTCATCATCAATTTAACTCCGGATACCCCCACAGGGAATGAGGATATGCGTTTTCAATTTTGATCCTGACCATATCCCCAATCTTGAAACGGGTGGATGGGAAATGCACAATTTTATTGGATTCGCTCCTCCCGGTCATCTGTTCCATGTTTTGTTCAACAAACTCGAACCCATCGTGTTTCTTATTGCTTCTTCCTTCAATCAGAATTTCCAGGGTCTTTCCGACCTGCTCTTTGTTCTTCTTCTCGGTATAAGCTTCCTGTAATTGTAATAAAAGATTCAGCCTGTCAAGTTTTTCTTTTTCATCAAGCTGGGTTGAAAATTTTGCCGCAGGAGCAGAGGACCTGTTGGAATACGCAAAAGCAAATATGGAATCAAACTCGACGGCCCGGATGAGATCCAGGGTATCATTAAAATCCTCAATAGTTTCTGAAGGAAATCCGACAATGATATCCGTGGAGAGTGAAATATCAGGGCATTGTCTTTTTAATTCAAAAATCCTATCAAGGTACTGCTGTCTTGTATATCCCCGGTTCATCTTTTTTAAAATTCGATCAGATCCTGATTGAACCGGAAGATGAAGGTGTTTGCAGACTTTTTCAAGATCCCGGACGGCATGCATCAGATCCATGGAAAGGTCTTTGGGATGAGATGTGGCAAAGCGGATGCGATGGAGCCCGTCAATCTGATTAATTTTTTTCAAAAGCTCGGGAAAGGAGATTTCCCCTTCTTTTTTTCCGTAGGAATTGACATTCTGCCCCAAAAGGGTCACCTCTTTCACACCGGAACCCGCCAAAAGCGTGATTTCTTCTATGATACGGTCCGGCTTCCGGCTTCTTTCTTTTCCACGGACATAGGGAACCACACAATAAGTGCAAAAATTTTCACATCCCTGCATGATGGTGACAAATTTTGAAACCTTATTTTCTTCAAAACTGTTGGAATCCGGAAGAGATTCATAGATCATGGGCGAGTCTTCAATATCCACTATCCTGGAGCTGCCGGATTGAATCGACTGGATATGCCGGTTGAACCGTGAAAAAGCCCGGGTTCCCAAGACAATATCCAGGTGCGGAACTCTCTCAAAGGCTTTCTCTCCTTCCTGCTGGGCTACACATCCGGCCATCACCGTAATCAGATGCGGCTTGGTTTTCTTGATCCGGCTGAACCGGCCTAAAAAACTGTAAGCTTTTTCCTCTGCCTTGTGCCGGATCGAACAGGTATTGCAGACCACCACATCGGCTTTGTCCATATCATCGGTTTTTTCAAACCCGCAGGAAATCAGAATGGATGCGAGCTTCTCGGAATCATAGACATTCATCTGGCAGCCAATGGTGTAAATAAAGGCATATCTGCTAGATTTCATCAAACATAAAATCCTTTTTTAAATCCTTAACCACCAGCATAGCCGTTTCTATCCTGTCCGGCGCTATGGCAAGCCGGATATGACCTGTTTTTGCATCAAGGGTGGTGGCAACGGCAACTCCTTCATGGGCTTCAAAAATAAATTTAATAAAACCGATTTTTGTTTTATCCACCCGGTATTCTTTATACGCCATGTCCATGAATTTATCTATTATTCCTTACTGAAACGGTCTCTGTGAATTTTAGGTGTTCTTCTGGGCGGGGCCTTGGCCTCCATGGCAGGTGTTCCAATTAAAACAGCGCCGGCCACATCCAACTCCGCCGGAATATCAAGAACGGTTTTCAATGAGGCTGGATCGAAAAAAGTAAACCATAACGAATCAAGGCCGATATCCGTAACCTTCAGCAACATATTCTGGATACAGGCGGAAGTGGACTGAAGGGCACCGTGGGGTTGCCCGAAATAATTTCCCAGTCCGCCTTTATTGGGGTTATAGACAACCACCAGGATCAGGGGAGCCTCCCCGATAAAATTCATGGGATATTTTTTTGCCCAGGCAGGCCCGTTATTGTCCTCAATGGTCTGTTTGGCTTCAATCCCTGTTTTCTGGATCTGGGCCTTGACCGCAGGATCAGTCACCGATATAAATTCAAAGGGTTGCTCATTCAGCGGACTTGGGGCCCACTGCCCTGCAGCTACAATGGCCTGTAATTGGTCTTCGGTAACGGGAACCGGTTTAAATGCCCTGCAACTGCGTCTTTTTTTTACCAATTCATCAAATTCCATTTGCGATTTCCTTTCTCAAATGATGCTGTCCGGTTATTGATTCACAAAATCCCAAAAATGTTCCCAGTATCCATTTAAAAGCGTTTCAAGTCAATAAAAGAATAGGACCGTCAAAGCCGGCAGTGCAATTTGACTTTATGACCGTTTGCCTATATAAAATATCACATTAGCATGGATACGATACTCACATACTCTGACCCTGACAAGGCTGCTGTCGACCTCTTAATTGAAAGATTGAATTGTCATCCTCTCCTGGCAAAACTTTTATCGGCAAGAAATATAGTGACCGCCCGGGATGCTGAATCTTTTCTGAATCCAAGTCTTAAAAATCTGCCTGATCCGTTTCTATTAAAAGACATGGACCTGGCCGTAAAAAGAATTTATGAAGCCCTTGAAAACAGGGAAAAAATCCTTGTATTCGGCGATTTTGACGCCGACGGAATTACGGCCACCGCACTTCTCATTGATTTTCTAGAATACTGCCATGCCGATATTTCGTGGTATATCCCCCACAGAATAAAAGAAGGGTATGGTCTTCAGGCCGATCATATTTTAATGGCAAGGGACCAGGATGTGGACCTGATCATTACGGTCGACTGCGGGGTTACAAGTCTTGAGGCGGTCAGGGATGCAGGCCTGGAAGACATTGACGTCATCATTACGGATCATCATGAACCGGGTCCTAAACTGCCCGATGCCCTTGCCGTGATCGACCCGAAACGTGAAGACTGCGAGTCCTGTCTGAACTATCTTGCAGGTGTCGGCGTTGCCTTCTTCCTTGTCATGGCCCTGCGAAAATTCCTGAGGGAGAAAGGATTCTGGGAAGAACTCACTGAACCCAATCTGCTGGACAGCCTGGATCTGTTTACCATCGGGACCATCGGTGATATGGTTCCCCTGGTTCATATCAACCGGTCCCTCTGTATTGCCGGATTTAAACGCATCCGGCAGGGCCTGCGTCCAGGGTTGAGATCGCTGGTTGATATCTCAAGGCTGGATATCACCAAAATTGACTCTGATGATATCTCCTATAAAATTGTTCCCAGAATTAATGCAGCAGGCAGGGTTTCCCACGCAAGAATCTGCGTTTCCCAGCTCACGGACACGGATCGGGGAAGGATAGAAAAAACAGCAGCCTTGTTGGACCAATTAAACACCAAACGCCGGAAAATAGAACAGGAGATCGTTGCCGACATCGAAAAAAGACTCGTTAAAACCCCATCTCTGTTAAATTCAAAGCTCTTATTTTTATGGGATGATAAATGGGACCCGAGTGTTCTCGGCATAGCCGCCTCAAAGCTGTCAAAAAAATATTTTTGTCCCGTGGTTTTACTTTCCACCGGAAATGGGGATGCCGTCGGCTCCTGCAGAAGCATTAATCGGATCAATATCCATAAAGCCCTGACGGAATGCGAATCCTTGCTGGTCAAATTCGGCGGACATGCCATGGCCTCCGGCCTGACAGTCAAAAAAGACAATTTAAACCGCTTACATCAAAGATTGCTGACCTATATTGAAATCTCATATTCCCAAAAGGATTTTCAAAAATTTTTAAACATTGACGCCGTTCTTGATCCCCAGGACATTGATATCCATATGGCAAGGGAGATAGACCGGCTCAGACCTTTTGGCATTGAAAATCCCGAACCTGTTTTTCTGTGTGAAAATCTCAATGTGGCTTCGTCTTGTATCATTGGCAATTCCCATCGAAAAATGACCCTTCAGCGGTCCGGTGTCTCCGATCACCCCATCGAAGCCTTTCATTTTAATATCATTGATCCCGCCAACCTCCCGGTTTATTATCCAAAAATTGCTTTTAAAATCAAAATCAATAAATTCAGAACCAACACCGTTCAAATAATTATCGAAGATCTTTAGATTTTTTCCTTGATAAATGTATGACATTTATTATATAAATCTATGTTGATATATAATATTGGGAGCAAAATTAAGGATAATTCAATGGCAAAATTATTTTATACCGGGAACAGGGAAGCAAAACTTCTTTCAAAAATCGAAACATCCAAAGAGCGCGAAAGAATCAGAACCATCAGTACAATCCGGGATAATGTCGATGCTTTTTCCAATAAGGTTGCCATGAAATTGATTGAAAAAGGACTGGTTGAGACGGTTTCCAAATCCAGCATCGAGAATCAGATTGCAAGATGCCTGGACACCCTGTGCAAAGCTGAAGATTTTGATATTGATTATATGATTGCGCCTTTGCGGACCATTGTGCCGAATCCCAACGTTGCAAGCCTTTACCTGACGGCCTTTATTGTCGAAAAGCTCATCCACCACAAGGATGTCATAGATATCTTCGGCAGTGATGAAGATATCTATTTCTGCATCCAAAAAGAGCTGTCTGCTATTCTGCCCAAAGCCTGATTTTTATTTCTCAGCTTTTTGCGGAAAAATTTATTTTTTAACCCATTGCCCTTCCCGGTTTTGGTAAAATTCACCGGGATTTGCCTTTTCCGCTTTTCTTGCCCCCTGTACGGTTTCAACCACATCCAAACCGGTATTTTGCTGTTTTGCAAAAATCTCATATACGGTTTTTCTGTCGACATTTTCTGCAGCGATCACGTCTTCCATGACCCGGTTTCCGGTCACATATCCTATATATCCCCGGTTATCCTCTCCAATGATTCCCTTGGTCTTAAGGTCGGCAATGGCCGGAAGTCGCTGCATCATTCTGTCTTTTATAGCATCCGCCAAAGCACAGGGGGACAGCAGCAAGAAAAAAAGCATGAGCAAAGGAATCATTTTCCATAAATTACGTCCGTTCATAAGGCCTCCTATTCTTTTTTTATTTTATTTTCAGCAGCTTCAAGATCATCAAAATAGCTGTCCAGGGCTTTTTCAACCCGGACATTCACATCAATGGTAATATGAATGGGCTTAATTTCAACGGGCTTGACTTCTACCTGATGGGTTGACTGACAGCCTGGAAAAACATAAAGAATCAGGAATAATGCCGCTACCATCCGATTTCTGTTCATGGGCTCTCCTTTTTTTATTTCAATATTGATCTTAACTGATTACCAAATTTCATGACATCGTTAAAGGGAAGTTTTAAATTTACATCCAGCTTTATGCCCTGAAAATGTGATCCCGGACTGGAAGCATCCACCCTTATAAAACCGCCGAATTCTTTTTTATACTCAAAGGGTAAAAGTCCTGCGGGTTTGCCGTCCAATTCCATATTGACAACCAGGGTATCTCCTTGGGTATTTAATATCAATTTGGCCCATTCATAATCAAAATTCTTTAACGCCTCTCTTGCCACATCAAGCTGTGAAAACTCAGGGCTATCCATGGGGATACCGGCAATGATTTTATCGGTATTTTCAATCACGACTTTCCCTCGGCTGCCGGGTGTAGAAAATAAGAATCCATTATTAAATGAAATTTGTCCGTCTTTATAAACCAAAGGAATCCTGCCGCTTAGCGTACCATCCCCTTCTGCATGAAAGGCCCCCATTTGTTTTAAAAGTTCGGTCAGTTCCAGACGATCGCAAAAAAGAGTGAGGTGATGTTCCTTGTTTTCCTGGGGAAATCGGATGGATTCCGTTGAAACAATCCCATTACACCATTTGAACCGGATATTTTCAATCAAGAGTGATTTGGCGTCTTCGAGGCTGAATTGTATTTTTGCATCGCTGATTCTGATTTTTTTGATGTCAACAGATTGAATCGTCATTGTCTGACCGGGAACGGTTTCAGGAACCAGAAGGTCATTGAAATCAACCCGGGCATTGATGCCGTTCAGTGTTACATCCAATTCCGGAAAGCGGATCCTGGTATCGCTTATATTCACCTGCATCCGGGTATTCAACCGGCCATGGGCGTATTCCAGAGATCCTCGGGCAGAACCGGAAAGATCCAGTTCAAACGGCTTTTGTTTTCCAGGGGTTATTTTCTGGATATCGGCAAAATTCAATTTAAGCGGTTTTGTCTCATAATTGACAACGGCCTTGAGTTCTTTTTCAAGGTCAAATTCCGTCTTGAGCTGAATAGAGATATCAGGAAGGGTGTTTGATAAGATCCGGCCGTCAATCCTTAACCGTCCTGCATGGGTTTGAAGAATACGGCCGTTTGTCCCGAAATGATATTGATCCTTATAAATTATGGATGATATTGAAAATTTTCCACCCGGATTTTCCGTTGAGACCGGAAACCGGATGGGGACATCAAAAGACATCCCCGATGCCAGGGTTTTATACCGGGTGGATTGAATTTTCCCCTTGGAGGATGCGATCCGTATCCATGTGTTGGGAATTTTATTTTCATCCATGAAAAAGCGCCCGGAAATCTCTATATCCGGAAAGGACCCGCCCATGACCTCATCTATGAATGAAACAGGCCCTGTATGGATAAAAAATTCAGAGTTCAGTCCTTTTGTTGTATCTATTTTAACATCATATTTCATTTCATTTTCAGACAGCAGGGGATGGGCGATGCCAAAGGTGCCAGCAGCATTGATGAGATGGCCCTCCCTTGAAATTTTTGCTTTGATTTTTTTTAAAGCCATATCCACCGGTTTGATGAGATTGATCCGGGAAACCTGAAGATCCCATTCGTTTCCCGGCGCAAAAGATTCCAGGGTGAAGTCGACGGCACCATTGAATGACATCTCGCCCATATTTTTTCGGATATAGGGAGCAAAATGATCCATATGAAAGGATGAGGCCTCAACCCTCACAAATTCAATTCCTTTTATAAAATCATAGGTCAGATGTGAGATAATGGTTTCTCCAAAGGGATAAATCTTTGCCTGAATCCTCATTTTTTTCTCTTCCTGACCCAGACTGGAAATCAGTTCAAAAGGAATCAGGAATTCATCATCAAATGCCGTAATGAGAATTTTGCTGTTTTCTACAAGGATCTTTTGGGGTAGAAACCTTAAAAAAGCAGGCCCATCGAATCGGGTTTCCGGAGTTGAGGCCTCGGGAAAAGAAAACCCCTGTATATGAATATGATTGTTCTGATCCAGGGCTGCTTTAAGATTGACTCCTGAAATTGTCACTTTATCCATTACAAGCCCTTTAAAGGGTCCTAGGGAATAATCGAGACGGATGGAATCAATGGAGAGATCCTGACCGAGCCTAATCTTTGAAATAAAGGCATTGGAAACCCCGATTTTTTGAATGGAAAAATCAAGGCCTGCGGTTTTTAAAAAATCCGGAAGATTATTTTGCATCTGCGATTCAAGGATCAACGGAAGATTTGCGAAAAGAAAAAAAACAAGGATGAAAATGCCAAGGAGAATAAGAAGAGCGGTTTTGATGAATTTTTTAAATTGCATTTTTTATATTCACCGTAAGATACATATCTCCTTTTAATCCAGTGGCGGTGGATTTTCCCATTCCTTTTAATTTCAGCCTTGTTCCCTGTTTTACACCCGGCGGAATTTTAACCTTGTACAGAGGCTTATAAAATCCCCATGGAATCGTGACCAGTTTATGGGCCCCGGTGATGGATTCTATGGTGGTCACTTCAATATTTCCGGCAAGATCCAGGCTGCCGGTTTCATCATTTATTGGGGTAATCATCTGCAGTTTGGGGGTGTGTTTTCTGGCCGTATATTGACCAATCTTCTGTTTCAGGCCTGTTTCCGGAACCCTTGTATTTAATTTTACCATTAGAAATCCGGCAGCAAACCCCCCTATATGTGCCCACCAGGCAATACCGGCGCCGGCGCTGCTTCCGGTGGCATTTAAGACCTGCATAAAAAACCAGATCCCAAGGAAAATAAATGCCGGAATCTCCACAAACCATGGAATGATGATGATGGGAATCAGGGTCAGTATCTTTGATTTTGGAAACAATAGGAAATAGGCCCCCATAACACCTGCGACGGCACCGCTGGCGCCGATGGTCGGCATGGAGGAAGCCGGGTTTGTCAAAAAATGAAAAAATCCGGAAATGGCTCCGCAGATGAGGTAAAACCCAAGAAACCGCAGGGATCCGAAATGCTCTTCCACATTATCCCCAAAAATATACAGGCTCCACATATTACCCATAAAATGAAGGACCCCGCCATGGAGAAACATATAGGAAAAAACAGATATGAATTGATTGGCCACGGAAAAATATTTCGACATCTCAGGGACGGTATACTTGGCCGGCACAAGTCCATACATATAAAAAAAAGCCTGGTTATCAAATCCGATCTGAATCTGGACAATGAAAACAAGAAGGTTAACGGTCATCAGAAAATAGGTCACCACAGGGAGGCTGTAAGACGGCTGGTTATCTCGGATGGGTATCATTGAATCACCCGTAAAATATGATCTTTTTCAAGCTCACGTTTGAATTGTTTCAGAATCACCATCACGGCATCTTCTATGGTGCAAACCGTATCATCCATCGATTCGGCATCGGCACAGTCCTGCAAAAGCGATTTGTTTTCAGTATCAAATCCGACCCTGTGCCGGATATAGTCCAGAAATGTAAAATATAAAACAGGAATGTCCATCGGTTCAAGTCTTGCAATAAAGATCCGGGTCTTTAAGGAAATGTCCTGGTACAACAGGTCCATACAGGCATTCAGATCCTGCGGGAATTCTTCCCTGAAAGGCTCGGAAGGAATATAGGCCCGGGTCTCCCTATCCTTGCGGGTATCGAGAAACAAAAGGTAAAGCAAAACTTCAAGAATGGTTTTGACATCGGCATATATGCCCGGCATGTTACTCTGTCGGGGACCGGCCACATTCAAAACCTGGATCTGGTTTTCCAGAATAAAGGATTTTAAAATAACGGCTGCTTCAAACTCTTCAGACTGCAATAGATCAATATAACAGTTGGGCCTTCCCATCCGTTTTGCAAATGTGCGGGTACACTTTGATCCACCCGTAAGATCACCCCGGGAAAGGATCACTGTCCCATGGGAGTCGATGACATTGAGTTTTGTTCTTTCTCTGTAATCCTCACTCCCGGTTTCAGTGAGCCTGTATTTCTCCTTCAAGGGTCCATCCTCTGCTCTTCGTCCCTTTGGAATCCATCCACCATGGTCTATATTGAATTTGACGGCAACATCAAGGGCTGCCCTGTCTGCTCCCGTCTGCCCGCCTGAAACTATTTTTTTCAGCATCACAATCGTATCACTTGTCTTTAATCCATTCCTTTTCTATAATAACAACAAGGGGTATAAGTTCAATAACAATTTTTGTTGAATAAGAAAACCGTCGTCTATGAATATCCTTTCCAGAACCGAATGTTTTAAGCTCATCAAAACCATGGATATGATGGACCATATTATAGACCATTCGGTCATGGTATCCAATGTTACCCTTTTTTTATGCCATGAACTCAAAAAAAACTCGGCTCAGATCAACGCTGAGCTTGCCGTTTCTGCCGCACTGCTTCATGATATTACCAAAACCCGTAGTTTTTCCACCAGGGAAAACCATTCCGAAACAGGAGGGTGCTTATTAACGGACATGGGATATCCTGAAGTGGGGAGCATTATTCGTCAGCATGTAATTCTGGATTCCTATATAGCCGATTCCCCGGTTTCAGAGCAGGAAATTGTCAATTATTCCGATAAAAGGGTCTTGCATGACAGGGTGGTTTCCCTGGATGATAGGCTTGACTATATTAGGGTAAGATATTGTAAAACCACTGAATTTGAAAGCCGTATCCGAATCATGAGTCAAAACACGTTGAACCTGGAAAATAAAATCTTTTCCCGTCTCGATTTTTCACCGGACCAATTATCGGCTTATATTATAAATCAGATAAAAAGGACGGATTATCCTTGATTTAATCCACCACAAAACATTGAATAATGGCGAAAAGATCATTGATCTCAAAAGGCTTTGCCAAAAATGCATCTGCCCTGGCAGTCTGAGATTTTCTTTCATTATCGGAAACTCCGGACATAAGGATAAAAATTTTATCCGGATATTTTTCTCTGAATTTTTCCATTAACTCGAATCCGTTCATTTCCGGCATATCCACATCGGAAATAACAATATCCACTTCTCCGCCCGTATTGATGTATTCCCAGGCCAACCTTCCGTTATCAAAGGATTTGACCTCACGGTTGACGCAATAGGTCAATGCCGTTACGGTCAGATTCTTGATGAGTATATCATCATCAACAACCAGTATTTTGACATTGTTAATTATGACAAAACCTCCTTGAGAAATGATCAGGCGACCCTTAATACCTCATGGAACAGTTCAATCTGTTTATTGGGAAACGCATATTCCGTAATGATCTCAATATTATCCCGGACTGCTTCTCTTCTGTGGATGCCCAGAGGATAATCTTCGCTGACAATGGCTGCCGCCATGACGCTTAAAAGTTTTACACGCTCCCGGAACAGGTGGGATGATGTTTTTAGTCCGAGAAAGGATAAATCAATATGTGAAATAAGTTTATGGACAATTGAGGCTGTATCCAAGGCTGCTGCTTTTCGAAACTCTCCGGCAGGATATCCTTTTAGGGATGCTTTGATCATAACGATCATAAGGTGAAGATGCATCAGAAAAACCTCTTTTTCACCCATCTCATTCATCTGTCGATGTACCGAGCCGAATCGTTTCATCTCTTCTTCTTTTGCAAGTCAATCCCCATAAAAAAACTTTACCACTATTATCACATATACTGAATAGATCAACTCTTTTATTTCTTATTTATTGAAATTGAGACAAAGGGATCAATAAGCTCCATAAGCCTTTCAATCCTTTGTTGAACCAATAATACCAGGGTTTCCCACTCTTCTTTTTCAGACTGTTTAAGAGCAAAAAATTGCTCTGTTTTTGCGTTTAAAACCGCATACTGTTCAAATCGTTCCTTTGTTTTTTCCTTAAAGTCCCTTGCGGTTGCATCAATAAGCGGATAAAAATAATGGGTGTTTAAATCAGTCCCAAATTGTTCAAATTGTTTCTTAAAAATTTTTTGATTTTCGGTTTTGATTTTCCGGGCTGCCTTTTTCAGGGCCGGAGTAAAGGAAACCGTTGATCGTTTATCAAGAAGGGAAAATAAAAACTGAGACAGGGTTTTCAAACCAAAGCCCGCCATGACCCTGGTTTTTATTTTAGATGTATATTGGGCTTCAAATAAGCTGGCCGGTAATTGAACCCCCAGTATTTTTTTTATCTCACCCAGGTCGGGGGCATAAAACCCGGCCGGTTCTTGATCTTCTGACAAAAACCCGGCCTTAAGGCCGGAATACTCATCTACCGGCAACAGATTGACCTGATAGGACTCAAACAGGGATTGAAAAAAAGATATGATCCTTTCTTCCTGCTGATTTATAAAATTTTTCAATAAAGGCTTAACCGCCTCAAGAACATATAGGTCCACCCTTCTTTGGAATTCTTTGAATATGAAGAACAAGATCCCGTTAAAACCGGTTTCCCCTCCTTGATCTTTAACGGATTCAATGTCGAATGAAAGCAAAGAAATATATTCCTGGATATCCTTTAGAACACCGTCTTTATCCTGAAAAAACATTTGATGGACATGGGTCTGAATCTCTTTTTGCAAGCCCTGAACCGCATTTTCAAGGGAATCGTGAACCAGGGTCTCAAGACGGTGTGCATTCTGATGAAAATTCGAGATCGCCTGTTTTGCCCGTTCTTCCTTTGCCGACTCGGAAGAAAGAAGATCAAGGAAAATATGAGCCCGAAGGGTTAAATCGTTCAGAAAAACCGAAAGCCGTTTCATGGGATTAAAGATTAAAAGATCATGGTGACCGTCAATCCTGTCCTTAAATCGAAGCTTGAATTCACGGCTTTTCAGATCACAGTACTGGACCATCTTCTTTTCTTTTTGCCAGGATTCCAACCGTAATCTATCCTTTTTGGAAATTTTCGATGGTATATTTGAAAAATGGTTCAACAAAAGCGAAAAAGAAAAGAGTTCCGGCTCTATTCCCAGCAAGCACAAGTCTTGGCGGATATTGCCTTCAATTTTCAAAACATCTTCAAGGGTTTCATGTTCGGTCAGATCACAATTATTGACGAAAAAAATATTCTCCAGCAATCCCAGATGTTTAATCCGTTTCAAAAATACCAT
This sequence comes from uncultured Desulfobacula sp., assembly GCA_964484555.1. GTDB lineage: Bacteria > Desulfobacterota > Desulfobacteria > Desulfobacterales > Desulfobacteraceae > Desulfobacula. The sequence goes on along the minus strand of CAZAHK010000017.1, from coordinate 6,245 downwards.
ATCGGATTCTCTTAATCCGGTCCTGGAGCTGATACAGTAAACCATCAGGTTGGAAAACTCCAGATAGGCCAATATTCTTGAAAGCTGGGAAGGATCGGTTGAATCCGCTCCCTGGCAATCGGCTATTTCGATATGGGGGTCGAGGTCTTTCACAGGTGCAAAAAGACACACATCCTTGATATAAAAGGCCTTATCAGGATCACTGGTATAATCCTTAACCCTTTCGAATTCCCGAGATTCAAAACAGACGACGGTTTCATCGGATTTTACCAGATCTTTTAAGGCATCAAAGCCTTGAAGGGCATGGCGGATGGAAAAGATTTCAGGGGCAGCGGCCCCATGATCCGGGGCAAAGGACCGGGTAAGCGTCTGATATATCTTTTCAAGCAATTTTCTGTCATTCGTCCGACGGATATCAAAATCTCTTGAGCATTGGTCTTTGATGACCTCATCCGGGGCCGATAAAAGGAATTTTCGTAATCCGGCATTGATCTCATCCCAGGATTTTAAACGAATCCGCGCCTGGTTCTTTTTCCCTTTTTGTATTCTTGTGGTAATGGAAGTGACAACACCTGCCCCTCTTTTTACAAGTTCTTTTCCCAGGAATGCATTCACAAATGTGCTTTTGCCGGATTTGATAACACCGACAACCGCTATTTTCAATTTGTCCGAGACCATGGTTGCCGAAACCGTTTCAAGAAAAGATCGATATTGAGAAGAGGGTTCAAGCAAACCCGGAATAGTCTGCGCAGTTTCAAAAACCGAACCGGCTTCAGCCAGGATTTCTTTAATAGTATGGTGTGGGGGTTGGATGGTTGTCATACCGGCGGGATAAACATTTATATCATCATCATTGCTTTTTCATATCTCAATTCCGTATTGGTTGAGAAAATGATTTCCCTTGAAATCGGACAGGTCAGCCAGGCTGAATCATTTAATTCATTGTCCAATTGCATGGGTCCCCACCCGGCGCATCCGAGCAGGATCATAAAATATTCCGGGCCTTTTTGAACGGCAATGGCCTCAAGGATGTCCCTTGAATTGCTTAACGCAAGCCAGTCCGCCACCTTAAGGCTTTCCTGCCAGTCAAAGGGAGGGCCGTGCAGAACAAACACCCCGCTGGGCTGGACCGGACCGCCCAGATAGATTTCGATTTTATCAACAATCGGATCACACTCAATCTTCAAATCCTCAAACAATTCCCTGCCTGTCAGGAGTGGATGCACTTTATTGACAATGAATCCAAGAGCGCCGGATTCATTATGTTCACAGATACAGGTAAGGGTCTGGGCAAAATTGGGATCAGGAAGTCCGGGAATGGCAAGGAGAAATCTTCCCTTCATGCTTTGTGAAATTTCATCGTTCATGAACCAGCTCCATTATGGTGTTCCACCTTGAGGTTTGTGTTTTCGTATTGTTACGAGCGATCAGTTTGAAATATTTTGACCTGCTTTGCAAGAATTTTATCATTATCGGAACAATGACCGGCCATTTAATTCTCTTCTTTTCTGCCATAGACATCATCAAACCGGACAATATCATCTTCGCCTAGATAGGAGCCTGATTGAACTTCAATCAGTTCCAGAGGTATTTTTCCGGGATTTTCAAGCCGGTGCATAGTGCCCAGGGGGATATAGGTGGATTCATCCTCTTTCAGCATCACCTCTTCTTCTCCTCTGGTAATAATGGCTGTGCCGGAAACCACCGTCCAATGCTCGGCCCGGTGGTAATGTTTCTGAAGGGAGAGTTTGCCCCCCGGTTTTACGGTAATCCGTTTAACCTGGAATCTTTGTTCGTTGTCCATGGTCTCGTAGCTGCCCCAGGGCCTGTAAACCTTTCTATGGCTCACGGATTCGCTTCTACTCTGACCCTTAAGCTTCAGGACGATTTTCTTGACATCCTGAACCCGGTCCCGGGGGCATACCAGGATAGCATCCTTGGTTTCGACAATCACAAATTTTTCAATACCCACGGCTGCGACAAGGCTGCTTTCGGAAGAAATATAGGAATCCTTAACATCATTCAACAAAACGTCTCCCTTAATGACATTTTGATTTTCATCCTTTTTGCCCGCCTGCCATAAGGCATCAAAGGATCCGAGATCGTTCCAGCCCCCGTCAAACGGGATGACAATACCATTCAGGGTTTTTTCCATGACTGCATAATCGATTGAATCCGAGGGGATGCGGCCGAAGATGTCCTTATTGAGCCTTAAAAAATCAAGATCCCGGACCCCGGCCGCGATTGCTTCTCGACACGGTCTCAGAAGGCCTTCCGCATATTTTTCAAGTTCGCCTAAGATGACGGATGCTTTAAACATGAACATTCCCGAATTCCAACAATAGTCTCCTGAATCAAGGTATTTTCGGGCTGTTTCAAGGTCTGGTTTTTCAACAAAGAAATCAATGCAGGAGGCTCCGGTATTTGGGTCCAGCAAGCCCCCTTTTTTAATATAGCCGTACCCGGTTTCCGGTGAATCCGGTACGATGCCGAAAGTGATGAGTTTATCCTTTTTCGCATATTCATAACCTGAATTGATCACGGCATGAAACCGGGGAATATTTTCAATGACATGGTCTGCCGGCAGGACCAGAAGGACAGGATCATTGGTTTGTTCCATGGCCTTTAGTGCAGCAACGGCAATGGCCGGGGCTGTATTTTTCCCCACAGGTTCCAGAACAATGGCCTCAGGTTCGATTTGTATCTGTCTTAACTGTTCGGCCGTCATAAACCGGTGTGCTTCATTGCAAACGATAATGGGTGAGCCGACCGCTTCAACGCCGTCAAGCCTTAAAAGGGTATTCTGCAGCATGGTATGGCTGTTTTCGATAGAAATGAGCTGCTTCGGGAAAAGCTCCCGGGACAAGGGCCAGAGTCTTGTACCTGATCCGCCGGCCAGAATGACTGGAACAATCATGAAGGGTCTCCTATGCTTTTGGTTTTTCCGCCGTGAAAATATTAATATTCAATCCCTGATTGACGGGGAATGATTCGATTTTATGAAGCTTAAAGCCTGTTTCCGTCAACCAGGTTTTAATTTTTTCCTTTTCAAAACCGGACCATGCACCGCCCATGAGTTCTCTGATCTTGACCTGATCGTGAAGATCAAAATCAGACAAAATAAGGGTCCCTCCGGGGATAAGGGTTCGGAAGGCTTCCAGAAAAGGTAATTCCGGTTGTGAAATATGATGCAGGACCATATTCATAATGGCGGTGTGGATTTCTTTGTTTTTCATGGGAAGATGTTCAAGCTCACCCAGTCTTAATTCGGCATTGTCTTTTCCCAGGAGTCTTAACCTTGCCTGCTCAAGCATTTCAGGGGAGCTGTCAATACCGATGAGCCTGACCCGGGTCTGTTCTGACAGTTTTTCAAGCAATTCTCCGGTTCCGCATCCCAAATCCGATATACTCCCCTGAAAAGATATTCGTTTGATGATCACGGCATTCAAATCAAAGCTGCCGAGCACCTGTTTTTTCAATTGGTCCCAGTGGGGCGCCACGGTTTTAAAAAACCGCCGGGTCATATTCTGCCGTATTTTGATCATTTCACCGGCTTTTTGAAGATCATTGCGGATTTCTTCCATTTCATCGCTGTTGTCCGTCAGGTCCATAAAGGCAGTGATAAAATCATTCCGGGCTGCTGCATAATAGGTAAAACTGCCGTCTTTTCGGGATGTGAGCAGTCCTGATTCAAGCAGGATTTTCAAATGCCGGGACACCCCTGACTGAATCATTTCAACCACCAGAACGATTTCATTGACATTGAGTTCATACCGGCGCAGGATATACAACAGCCGGAGACGGGTTTTATCGGATAGGGCCTTGAAACATTTGATCAATTCCATTTTAAACCGGCTTTTAAAATCCTGATCACAATTCGATTTCCTCTCCGAATTCAAGAATCCGGCACCTTATTCCGCCGGTTTCAACCTTTTGTTTAAATTCTTCCGGGTCGGCCTTGATGGCATCAAAGGTATTATAATGCATGGGAATCACCCATTTGGGTTTTATAAAAGTGCAGGCCCTGACGGCATCTTCAATTCCCATGGTGAAATTATCCCCGATGGGAGCCAGAAGATAATCCACGGCATACAATTCCCCAATGAGTTTCATATCCAGAAACAACCCTGTATCGCCGGTATGAAAAATGATCTGATCCTGAACAAAAAGGATCATCCCAGTGGCCGTCCCAATGCATTCTTTGTCCGGAGTTACGGAGCTGTGAAGGGCCTGGGTCAGTTTGACCTTTCCAAAATCAAAGGCTCGGGTTCCGCCGATGTGCATGGCATGGGACCTGACCCCTTTGGTCGACAGATAGGTTGCAAGTTCGTTTTCACATATGCATAGGGCATTGCATCTTTCAGCAATGTCTATGGTATCTCCTAAATGATCCCCATGCCCATGGGAAACCAGAATATAATCGGCACTGATTTGATCTGCAGAAACCGGAGATGTGGGATTCCCATTCAAAAAAGGATCCATCAGAATCTTTGTGCCGGTGTCAAGGGTAATTAAAAAAGAGGAATGTGAGAAATACCGTAGTTTCATACCGACTCCCCCTTGTCCGTTTATTTAACTGTCATCACAGGACAGTGTGCACCGAGAATAACGGCCTGGGCAGTTGATCCAAAGATCAATTTCCCAACCTTTGACCGGCTCCGGACACCCATCATGATTTCATCAACCTTGTTTTCCCGGGCAAAGTTTACAATATCCTCGCCAGGCTCAAATCCCCGGATCAGAAGATGGGTTTCATTTTTTATGCCCAGACCGTCAAAATAGGCCTTTGCCGTTTCAAGATTTTTTTCCGCATCAATGATTTCCTGCTGGTCCGTTTTGTCTCCGCCAATCAACGATGTTACAATATAAATCATGCCGTCAAAGGCCTTAGCATGTTTTACGGCTATGTCCATCAAATCTTTTCCCACATTGGTCCCTTTATATCCCACCAGAATCTTCATCGTGCCTCCTCTGAATTTTATTAAGACAAATTGACGGTTACCCGTAAATTATGATTTTTTAACATTTTTTTTAAGGCTTGGGTATGAAAAACAAAAGGGCCTTGAAAATATTTCAAGGCCCTTTATTTCATTCTGGAGGCGGCTTCCAGATTTGAACTGGAGAATAGCGGCTTTGCAGGCCGTTTTATATGATTTACCGCTATATCCCCATATATACCGAAAGCCTTTATTTTAAAGGCTTAAATGATTTTAATATATTATTGACATACTCTAATTTACCTGTATATTTATCAATTATGTGGGGGATAGTGTGGGGGGATTAATTATATGGAGACACCTTAAATGCCAAAACAAAAACGATTCCAAACAAAATATGCAGGCGTTTTTTTCATCATGGGAACATCTTCAAATGGAAAACCAGAAAAAATTTATTATATCCGGTATCGTAAAAATGAAAAAATGGTTGAAGAAAAAGCCGGGAAACAATTTCAGGATGATATGACACCTGCAAAAGCTTCAGGGATAAGAGCTGATAAAATCGAAGGTGCAAAACAAACCAATGCGGAAAAAAGGCAGGAAAAAAAGGCACAAGAGGCCCAGGAAAACAATAAGCCCACCATCGACCGCCTATGGGAAGAATATTCAAATCAAAAAACCCACAATTTGAATTATCATAAAGACCGGGTCCGGTATGAAACATACCTTGCCAAGCACTTCGGCAAAAAAGAAATTCCTGAAATCTTTCCCCTGGATGTGGACCGGGTCCGGCTGAAGTATTTAAAAACGCATTCGCCTCAGACGGTCAAGCATATCCTTGCGCTGTTAAAGAGGTTAGTAAACTTTGGTGTTAAGAAAGGGCTCAGCCCTGCCCTATCTTTCATGATTGAAATGCCCAGGGTCGATAATATCAAAGATGACGCCCTTTCAGAAGACCAATTGAAATCACTCTTTAAGGCCATAGAAGAGGATAAAGACCCACATGCCGGAAATATTATGCTGCTGGCTCTGTTTACCGGAATGCGTCGGGGCTCCATATTCAATCTGAAATGGTCCGATATTGACTTTGAAAGGGGGTTTATAACCCTTAGAGATCCGAAATCCGGCAAAGATGATATAATCCCTTTAAATGATCAGGCCCGGGCTGTTCTTGAATCCAATATCCGAACCAAAAGCGAATATGTATTTCCTGGCCGGAGTGGGAAGAAAAGAACCAATGCTCAGAAATCAATTATACTACTCCAACTTTGGTTTTAAAAGGCATAAATTTTGCTTGATCTTTACAAT
>CAZAHK010000016.1:0-36574 GCA_964484555.1 uncultured Desulfobacula sp. | reverse complement strand
ACTTGCATAATTCTTTTGCCAAAAAAACAAGAACTTTGGAATTAAGAGACTAAAAATCTATCAACCTTATACCAGGAGGCAACATGCCCACGACCCATGATAATCTGAAAGAAGCCTTTGCCGGAGAAAGCCAGGCCAACCAGAAATACAGAGCCTTTGCAAAAAAAGCGGAAAAAGAAGGATTTACCAATATCGCCAAGCTGTTTCTGACCACTGCGGAAGCCGAGCGAATCCATGCAGAAGGGCATTTAAAGGCCCTGGACATGATTGCGTCCACTGCGGACAACCTTCGGGCCGCCATTGCCGGGGAAACAGAAGAATTTACCCATATGTATCCGCCCATGGTGGACAAGGCGGTTTCAGACGATCATAAAGCCAAGACCATGTTTCAATTTGCCGTTGCAGCAGAAGCGGTCCACGCCGAAATCTATATCAAGGCCTTGGAGGCCGTTCAAAAGGGGATTGACCTGGATGTGAGCGACTTTTATCTTTGCCCGGTCTGCGGCTATATCGAGCTGGGGGCGGCGCCTGAAAAATGTCCGGTCTGCGGTGCAGGGAAAAAGGTTTTTCAGAAGGTGGTCTGATTGTCTTTTTGAGCAGCCGTAAATCAATTGCGGCTGCTTGATTTTAATTTTTCAGACAGACCCATAAGATTTTCTTCCAGTTTCCTTTTCAGGTCCTCCCTTTGTTCCGGTCTTCCGAACCGCCACTGGTTATGCTGGTCCAGCGCCTGAAACAGATGCTCCATCAACGCCGGGTTGTCCAACTGCCGGGAAATCCGTTTCAGCCAGGAGGCATAGGTTTCGTGGGGCCGGCGGGGCCCGCCTTTTTCAGACAGGATCTCTTCAATCCGATAAAACCCCGTTGCCCTGGTGCTGCTCTTTTTTTTTCGGCCCGACCGGCCCGCATCCTTGATTCGTTTGATCTGACCGGATTTTCGAAGCCTTAACAGCAACATCAGGCCCAGGGGCAGCATGAGCCAGAGCCCGTAGGTCTCTATGAGTCTGGCCCCTGTTTCATGGCGAAGCTGGGACAGCTTAAACCCGAAAAAAGAAAAAAGGTCTTCTATAAAAGAGGTGGGGATTTGTTCTTCATCAACATTCAGAAATGACGGCGGCGTGGTATCAAAATTCCGCCATTGTCCATTGACAAAGACCTTGGCCCAGGCATGGGCGTCCCTGAGCCGGACAATCAGACCGCCTTCCAGGCGCGAATACTCATGGGCGATGAACCCGGTGGCATACCGGGCCGGTATCCCGGCCTGCCGCAATAAAAGCACCGTTGCCGTGGCAAAAAACTCGCAATGCCCGGCCCTGGTGTGAAACAGAAAATTCTCCAGAGGGGTCCGGGCTTGGCCCTTGCCCTTAAGCTCCAGGGAATAGACAAATTGGCTTGAAAAAAACCCATGGACGGTTTTCAGAATTTCTTCTTCGGATTTATCCTCAAGGCCGAGGTTTTTCGCCGCGGCTTCAAAGACCGGTTTTTCTTTTACGGGCACGGCATAATCGTCGGGCCCGGGCAAGGCATCAAAGGTGGAAGCCCCGGTATAGGACACAACAGCCTTGATGAGGGAAGGACCGTCTTCAATGCGGACGACCTGAACGGCATTTTTCTCGCAATCCCCGGCTTTCATTTCAGAAATATCAATGACACCGGGAGGCAGGCTCAAGACCGCCCTGCCCTTTTGAAGCCTGAAATACTGGGTCATTTTCAGGGGATTTTCCCGAGGCGGGTTCACCTGCCAGAAACCGCTGTCCTTTTTCCCTTCAATCCGTTCAAACCCGTATTTTGCAAACCAGTTGGAAGATGCAAACCGGTTATAGGTGGTGCTGTGAAGCAGATAGGTTTTTCCCGGCGCATAATCCTCAAAGGAGGCCCGCAATACGATTTTATCGGAAAATTTCAAATCCCCGATTTCCCCAAGGGCGGTATAGGTTTTAAACGGGTCCAGGGTATAGGCATAATGGGACATGATCCATCGGCTGAGGGTCCTGCCGGTTTCCCGGGCAAGGTTCTGGCCGTGGTACCCGGCCAGGGCCACGACCAGGATGCAGATGATCCATGCTGCCCCGGGCACTCGTCTTGAGCGAAACTGCCACAGGCCCCAGACAAAAAACAAGACGGCGCAAAAATAATAAAATGACCCCTTTGCGTTTGCAGAGGCCGACGACATAAGGCAGACAAAGGAGTAAATATAGGACACATCAATTTCCTTTGTCTCATAGAACCGCATCTCGGTCTTTTTCCGGGTGGCAAAGAAAAAGGATTTGACGTCCATTCTGCCCTTTTCCGAAAATTCCTGGACCCCGATGATGGGAAAAAAGATCAGGGGGAGCCATCTTAAAAGGATGAGATTGGCCTTTTTCGCATCCGTTGTGAGAGCCGCCAAAATGGTGAAGGCCAGGAGAACCGTGCTGATGTCCACAAATTTATTAAAATCAGAGGCTTGCAGCTCAAACCGGGTCTTGGCCCACCGGGCCGACTCAAGGATGACGGCAAGACCGAGACCCATCCATAAGAGCCCCACCTGCCAGCCCCAGAAAAGAAGGATCGCACCTAAAAAAAACCGGGGCGTTTTCATGGCATGGAAAGCTCCTCCAAAACAGCCCCGATTTGAACCACCCGGACCGGATATGGGGAACCTCCCGTTTCCTGGACAATGGTTTCCTTTTGCCTTGCATCCTCTGCCAGGACGATGACAAAGACCGGCACAAGGGCTTCATGGATGATCCGGCATATGTCTTCATGGTCCCGGCTCCAGCCGGAGAAAATCAGGATGGCGCCGGATATTTTTTTAATGCCGGATTCAAGAACGGGTTTGAGTCCCAGGACAGTTTTATCCTGGCAGGATTCAACGCAGGAAAGGATTTCCAACATCTTTTCAGAACCGCCCAGCCCCCTGCCCGATGAAAAGGCATACATCTCATGGCCCCCCAGCACCAGGTCCAGGATAGCGTCATGGGGGTCCATGGATGCGATATAGGAAGCGGCAATGCTCACGGCTTCTTCAAAAACCCTTTCCCTTTCCGGGGGAACAAAGGTGTCCAGGACCAAGGCATATCGCACAAAAAATTCATCTTCAAATTCCTTGATCACGAGCTCTCCGGTCCTGGCAAAGGTCCGCCAGTGGATATTGTGCAGGGGATCGCCCGGACGGTAATAGCGCAAACTCATGAATTCATCGGAATTTCCAATGGATGACGCCAGATTGACCCCGCCGGGATGGTATTGGCGGCTTGAAGTTAAATCCGGCGGTTCAAGGGGGTATCGCCGGGGCAGGATCAGGAGTTTTTCCGTTTTTTGTATTCTGGAATTTCGCATGAAGAGTCCCAGGATATCGGGCCGGGCCAGGGTGACCCCGGTAAAATGAAGATATCCCCGGTAATTGGGTGTAAACTCCGATGTTACCCGGATGGTTTCTCCGGGGGGCAGGTCCGGCAGTTTTATGGGTCTGAGCCTTGCTTTTCCGGACTTGAGGACCAGCCAGGCCCACCTGTAATAAAGGATTTTTCTGTCCCAGGCATTTCTCAGGTGCTCATAAGGCTCTTTTCTGGTCAACAGGGTATTCAGATCCGGCCGTGGATCAGCCGGGTCCTCATACAGGATGATCCCCTTTTCCGGTTTCAGGCCGAGATTGGTAATTTCAATTGAATATACGATCTTTTCCCCCACGGTTCCATAGACGGGAAGGATATGCCTCAGCCTGAGCCTGGGCCGGAAAGGCATCAGGCTCAGGACGACGGATACAAGCAGAAGGGAAAGACTCAAGGCCATGACCTGGTAAAGGGTGGTTTTATACATGTTCAGGCCGAAAAGGGCTGTGATGCAAAAAACAGCCGTCATCATGGCCCCGGCCGGGGTTATATGCCGTTTCACCCGGAATGAAACCTCATAAAGCAGCCAATAGGACCGGTATAAAAACCTTGGCATCATCATTCTTCAGGACCCATCCTTATGCAGTAACCATCCTCATACAGGAACCGGAATGGATGTTAAGATCTCTTCCACAAGAATTCGGGCGGACACACCTGAAAATTTCAGCCTCGGGTCTAAAATCAGCCGGTGGGCCATGACCCGGACCGCGATCTCCTGAATATGATCCGGCCCCACAAAATCGGTTTTATCAAAAAGCGCCAGGGCCTGGGCTGTTTTCATCAGGGCGATGGAGGCCCTGGGGCTTGCGCCCAGGAGCACTCCGGGTTTTTCCCGGGTGGCCGTCACCAGGGCCACAATATAGTCTTTTAATTCCTTTGAAACAAAAACCTCGCCGACAAGCTGGCGAAGTTTAAGCCCCTCTTCCAGGCTGACGCAGGGCAGAACCGAATCAATGGGATGGGCCAGGCTTTGTTCGGAAAGGATCAGGGCCTCGGTTTCCCGGGTCACATACCCCAGTTCAAGCTGCATGGCAAACCGGTCCATCTGGGCCTCGGGCAAAGGATAAGTTCCCCTGGATTCAATGGGGTTCTGGGTGGCAATGACAAAAAACAGGTCTTCCAGGTTTAACAGATTGCCGTCAATGCTGACCTGCCCCTCGGCCATGGCTTCCAGAAGGGCGGACTGGGTCCTGGGCGATGCCCGGTTGATCTCATCGGCCAGAAGGATATGGGTAAACACGGGACCCTTATGAAGCTTGAATTCTTTTTTGGCCGGGTCAAAGATGGAAACCCCCAGGATGTCCGAAGGCAAAAGGTCAGGGGTAAACTGGATGCGCTTGAACCGGGCATCCATGCTTTTGGCAAGGGCTTTGGCAAGGGTGGTTTTCCCGGTTCCGGGATTGTCTTCCAGAAGGATATGCCCGCCTCCGGCAAATCCGGCCAGGATATATCGGATATTTTCCTTCTGGCCCTTGATCACGGTTTCAATATTGGCCGATAATCGCATGAACAGCTCATGGGCGAAAAGAAGGTCGGATGTTTCCATAGGGTTTCCTTTGAATCGGAATACGTTATTGCCATTTATGTTTTCATTACCATGTTTCCGAGACATTCACAACCCTGCTGAAACGCGGGGGACGGGAGCAAAAGGCCTAAACAACATTCACCGTAATGACATGGGCGGTAAAGGGAATGGCAAAGCCGGGGTCGGACCGGTAGGCCAGCACGGACCTTTCAATCTCTTTTTGTATGGCCCGGAGAACCTCGGGTCGCTGTGCCCTGAGAACCGCGGAAGTCCTGACCCCGGCATGGAGTTCCGCTTCAAACAGAAAGGAGGGGGTCGGAACCTCCCAAAGACGGGTTTTGGATTGAAATACCAGGGAACTGGCTTTAAAACCGGCCTCAGCCAGCTCATTCCCGCATTCTTCGGCATTTCCGAAAATGAAATAATCCGGCCCCGGAGGCAAGGGGACATCCAGGTCGGCATGGGCTTTGACCGCAGCATGGACCATGCCGGGCCCGGGATTGGATTCCGGACCGGCCCAGACGGTGAATCCGAAAATTCCCCCTGGCTTTAAAACCCTTCGGGCTTCCCGGAAAACCGCCCCGGGGTCAGACATATGCGGCAAACCGAAATTCATGACGACGGCATCAAAGGAATGATCGGGGAACTCAAGGGCTTGGGCATTGCCCTCACAAAACCGGATCAGGGGAAGCCGCTGTTTCGCCATCCGGACCATTTCAGACGAAAAATCCACCCCCAGGGGAATGGCACCCCTCTCAAAGGCGGCCTCAGATGCATAGCCCGGCCCGCAGGCCAGATCCAGGAGCCGTGTTCCCCCGGCAACCCCAGCAGCCTGGATGAGGTCAAGGGCAAAGGGACGGGTCAGACCTCTCCAGGCAGAATCGTAGGCAACTGCGGCGCGTTGCCAGCCTTCCTGCTGGAATCTGTGATAAAGTTCTGTTTCCGAATTCATAGGGGCAGCCTGACAATGAATTTGGTTCCAAGAGAAGGGCTTGATTCAACACTGATTTCCCCTCCATGGTCCTTGGTAATGATGAAATAGGATATGCTCAGGCCAAGGCCGGTTCCGACGCCCACGGGTTTTGTCGTGAAAAAGGGTTCAAAAATTCTCTTCCGGGTTTGTTCGTCCATACCCGGCCCATTGTCTTCTATTTCGGCAAACACCATATTTTTTTGTTCATCAAATCCTGTCCTCAGTATGAACACAGGATCTTTTACCCCGGCCACCTGCATGGCCTGGGCTCCATTACTGAGCAAGTTCAGGAAAACCTGCTGGATCTTTGCGGCCTCACAGAGAACGAGGGGAATCTGGGGTTCATACTCTTTTTTGATTTTTATCTTTTTAAAATCATAGTGTTTCTTCAGATCAAAATCTATCCCGGCCAGTTCCAGGGTTTTATCCAGAAGATCCACCATGGAATGGGAGGATACCTGGCGGGCGTCGCTTTTACGGACGAACCCGAGCATGTTCCGGACAATATCAGCCATGCGGCTGCCAGAGCTTTTGATGGTTTGCGCCATATCCGGAATGCTTCGTTTTTCCAGGTATCGTTTCAAGGCCTCCATATCCAGCCCGACTTCTTCAGCCGCCTGGCGGTTGGCCTGCAGGTGTGTATCCGTCAAACGCCGGATCATAAGTTCGGCATTCTGGATCATCCCGGCCAGGGGATTATTGATCTCGTGGGCCATACCGGCGGCGAGCCCGCCGACAAACATCATCTTTTCCGATTGAACCATCATTTCCTGAGCCAGTTTCAGCTCGGAAATATCCCTTGTGACGGACAATATCACATTTTCGCCCTTGATGCACAGGATGCGGGCAGACATGAGACCAACGCCGACCTCCCCGTTTTTCCGGACAAATTGAGCTTCCAGGTTTTTTACATGGCCTTTTTTCATAAGGCCCTCAATCAAACGCTGACGATCCTCGGAATGCTTCCAGATATTGATATCAAGGGAACTTCTTCCCATGACATCCTCACGAGTGTATCCGGTCAATTCCGTAAATCCTTCGTTGATATCAATAAATTTCCCGTCGGACACCCTGTTGAGATTGATGGAATCCGGGCTGGTATGAAATGCCAGGCGAAACCGTTCTTCGCTTTCCCGCAAAGCCTCATCCGCAATCTTTAATGCGCTGATATCCCGGACGATGCCTTCAACCCCCAGGACCTTTCCATCCCTGTCTCTGAAAAAATAAGCGGTTGTGGACGCCCACCAGACAGACCCGTCTTTTCTCTTCAGCCGGGCCTCAAAATTTTCCACCCGCCCCTTTTCCCGAAGTCTTGAAAGGAGATCCTCCCGTTCTCCCGGATAGAGGTAGACCTCCTCCGCCATTTTCATCCCAAGGGCTTCTTCTGCCGTATACCCTGACAAGGAAAGAACTGAAGGAGAAATATAGGAAATCCGTCCGTCCATATTGGTTCGGTAAAAAAGAAGCGGGCTGTTATCAATAAAGGCCCGGTAAAAATCCAGGGAGTTTTCGAAAATTTCCATTTTTCTCATCCTTCTGCAGGAAGCGATCTGAGGGTCATCCTTAATCTTTCTGAAATCAGAGTTTAAACTGGCTTACCATCTGGTTCAGCCTCTCGGCCAATTTCGATAATTCCACGGCACTTTCGTTCACCTGACGGCTGCCGACACTGGTCTCATCTGCTGCCTGACTGACGTCCGTAATGTTTCTGGTAACTTCCCCGGTCACGGCGGATATCTGATTCATATTGTCATTGACCTCCTGTATTCCTGAGGAGGCCTGTGCAACATTGTTAGAAATTTCTTTGGTTGTAGCAGACTGCTCTTCAATGGCGGTGGCAACAGAGGTCACAATTTCATCAATCTCATTGATAATGCCGACAATTGTCTTGATGGCACCTGCGGCATCTTTTGAGGTGTCCTGCACTCCGGTTATTTTCTGATTAATTTCACTGGTGGCCTGGGCCGTCTGCTGGGCCAGCGTTTTTATTTCGCTTGCCACAACGGCAAAGCCTTTCCCTGCTTCGCCTGCCCTTGCCGCTTCAATGGTGGCATTCAGCGCCAGAAGATTGGTCTGTTCGGAAATATCTGCAATGGTTTCTGTTACTTTGCTTATTTCTATGGCTGCTTTACTAAGTCTTTCAACCTTTCCCGATGCCTCCTGGGCATTATGAACAGCGTTCTGGGTGATTTGACTGCCCTTGGATGTATTCTTTGAAATTTCCTGGATAGTTGCCGTCATCTCTTCGGCAGCGGATACAATCATCTGAAAATTAACCGTGGCCTGCTCGGTTGCGGCTGCCACGCTGTTCAGATTGGCACTCATTTCTTCGGCTGCTGCAGCAACGGTATTGGATTTTTCCAGAGTTTTCTGTGAGTTTGAAGTGATCTGGCCGGATACGGCAGACAGTTCCGTGGAGGAAGCCGCCAATGTCCCCACACCCTCTTTGACATCCTTAAACATCTTCTGTAGTTTTTCCGACATGAGGTTCAGGGATTTGACAAGGGTCCCGATCTCATCCTTCTGGTCCATATCTATCCGGCTGGTAAGATCTCCTGCCGCTACCCGGCTTGCAAAATCATTTGCCAGGGCGATGGGTTTTGTGATCAAACGGGTGATGAAAAGTCCGAGCAGAATAGATAAGACTATACCCACAATACTCATAATGATAAGCAGTTTGATTTGAAAGCGGGTTGTATCCGAAGTCTTTGTCTGGGCGGCATGAATATCTTCCCTTGCTATATCCTCGACAGTGCCGATGAGTTTCATGGTTTTTTCACCAATTTCGTCTGTTTCAACATCTATTTTATCAATCATTTCCTTGGGAAGTTCTTCTCCTGAAATTTTTTTAGCCATAAGGTCATAAATTTTCTTAATTCCGGGCTGAAATTGGCTGTTATGAAATTCATCAGCGTTTTTTACGGTGCTTCTGAGTTTTTCATCCGTGGCGGGATAAATCATGCCTTCTTCTGTTTTTGCACCGTCCAGGATGGCGTTTGCAAAGGTATCAAAATCTTTAACAAAGGTTTCATGCTCTTTCCAGATCTTATCCAGTTCTTCTTTTGAGTCGGCTGCGAGAAACTCCATGATCATCTGCATATCCCTTGCAACAGAATATTTCATTTCCATGGCCGCATCAATGAGCGGAGCCGATTCAATAACATCCTGAAAATGTCGCTGCACCGTTTTCAACCCCAAAATCCCGGTTATAACCACAATGACCGTTATGGCACTTACCAGAAGAAATCCGCTCATCTGTTTTTTCGCTAAACTTAAATCTTTCAGCATCTTCTTCTCCTAATAAATTATGAATTACGAATTATGCGAAGACCTTCATCCGCATGCAGAGTATAACGAAGATATAAATTTTAAAAAAGAAAAATTTTCAGCGCCTAACATTTTATTATCTATCGGCTCAAAACGGACAAGATAGTTTGCCCGGAAAAAAATTAAGAAAAGGATTGACTTTTGACGGCTAGTCCTATCCAATCTTTTGAGGGTCAGGCGGCTTCATCTGAAAACTTCGATGAGCCGCTGTTTCAGCAATTTTAAGCCGGTCAACAGGCTTCTGCCATGGGGGATGACGATGAGCGAGCGAAGACAATCCATTTTTCTGATGATCCTTTTCTGTGTGGCCGGATTTTTCGGTTGCCAGGATGAAAAAATTCTGGTGCCCGTCCCTCCGGTGGTGCTGAATGTGGATGACAAGGAAGTGGTCTTCGGCTCTTCCCTCGCCTTGCAGGGCCATGCCGGGTATCTGGGTCAGGAAACCCTCAAGGGCGCCATGTGTTATCTCAAACATGTCAATGAAAAGGGCGGGGTCCATGGACGGGCCATCCGCCTCATCACCCGGGACGACAGTTATGACCCTCCCAAATGCCTGGCCAATACCCAGCGATTTATTATCGAAGACCAGGTGTTCGGCCTTTTCTGTTATGTGGGAACACCCACCACCGTGAAAATTCTCACCCTGGTGGAAGAAGCCAAAATTCCCCTCCTGGGCATGTTCACCGGCGCCAATGCCCTGCGTGATCCCTTTCTGCCCTATGTCATCAATGTCAGGGCCTCCTATTACCAGGAAACGGGAACGGCAGTGGACCATATGGTAAAGGATCTGGGACTCAGCAAAATTGCGGTGTTCTATCAATATGACGCCTTCGGATTCGACGGTCTTACCGGAACCGAGCTGGCCCTCAAACGATATCATCTCGAACCTGTGGCCCGGGGGAGCTATGTCCGGGGGACCCACGATATCAAGGAAGGACTTGAAAAAATCATGGAGTCCGGGGCTGAGGCCGTGGTCATGATCGGCACCTCAGACCCCTGCGCCAATTTTATCCGCAAGGCCATGCAGAACGATTTTTCTCCTATTTTTTACATGGTCTCCTTTGTCGGGGCCAAGGAATTATCCAGGAATCTGATGGATACGGATACCACCGGGATGGATATTCTCATGTCCCAGGTGGTTCCGCCGCCCAGGGCGCCGGATGGCGGCATCGCGCCCAGCGCCGTTGAGTTTGCCCGGCTACTGGCCCGGTATTATCCCGGAGAAGAACCGAATTTTGTGGGATTTGAGGGATATATCAATGCCAAGGTCCTGGTGGAGGGGCTGGAGCGGGCAGGAAGGGGGCTGACCCGGGAATCCTTTCTATCGGCCATTAATTCCATGACCGATTTTTCCCTTGGGCCCGATGTACGGCTGTCCTTTGGCCCCAAAGACCACCAGGGAATGGACACCATTTATTTCACACGGTTACAGAAGGACCGGTTTACCCTGCTGGCCGACTGGACACAATTGACCGGGGGAATTCGACATACGGGCAAATCAGCGGGAGAGGATAAATAAAATGATCCGCTATTACGAACAGGTCTCGTTGAAAAACCAGATTTTTGTCACCATTCTGCTGGTCATTCTCATCATCAGTGCCACCATTGCCCTTCTGGCCCGCTGGATTCTCATCTCGGGGCTGACCAAGGAGCTGGAGTTGCGGGGGATCGCCGTGGCCCATTCCATTGCCGAGCGGGGCGCCGGGTTTGTGCTTGAAAAAAATTCCCCGGAGCTGCTGACCCTTATTTTTGATGAGGCCCGGCTCAGGGAACGGCAGCATATGATTAATTATATCTATGTCCTGGATCAGAGCGACCAGGTCATCTCCCATACCTTTACCATCCCCTTTCCTTCTGAATTCAGCAAGGCCAATCCCATGCCGGAAAACGCACAGCACAGCGTCCGGTTGGTGGAGCACGGGACCAACACCTCCTACGACATCGTGGTGCCCATGAATGAAGGGCTTTACCGCATCGGAACGGTTCATGTGGGCCTGAGCAAAGAGCATATCGACAAGCTGGTCTCAAAACTCAGGTTCATGTTCTTAGGCTTTATTTCTGCGGTGATCATCATTATTTTTTATGCCAGCCACCGGATCTCACGGCATATTACCATGCCCATCACCCGGCTCACCCGGATCTCGGATGAACTGAGCCGGGGAAATTTTGATTTTAATCTCAACCCGGAAGGCAATACCGTGGAGCTGGAAGAAACTCTGGAATGGGGCGCGGCCCATTGCCCGGCCTATAAAGACACCAATATGCCCTGCCGGCATTTTGACCAGCAGACCCGGCATTTCAGAACCCGGGATGCCGCCGGTGAAGAAGTGTGCCGGGACTGTCTTTTTTACCGCAAAAATCAGGGCCGGGACGAAGTCTCCCAGTTGGCCGATTCTTTCCTGAATATGGTCTGGTCCATCCGACTTTACCGGAAGCGGCTCCAGGAGTCGGAATTAAAATACCGGTCCCTTTTTGACTCGGCCCCGAATCCCATTTTTGTGGTGGATGCCGCCACGGAAACCATTCTGGATGCCAATCCCCGGGCTGAAGAACTCTATGAATATCCCCTTGAAGCCCTTTTCGGCATGCCCTTTCAACGGCTGGGGCAGGATCATATCAAAGATTCCCCCATTGCCGTCCAGCCCCATGGAAACAATGAGGATTCAGGCCCCGCAAAAGACTATGTCTATTACCCGAGGATCCTGCATCTTAAAAACGGGGGCCACCCCTTTTATGTGAATATGCACGCCTGTCCCATCAGTTACGGCGGACGCCAGGCCATTGTGGTGGCCATCACCGATATCACGGAAATGATTGAAAAGGACGCCCAACTGGTTCAGGCGGCCAAAATGAAAACCCTGGGAGAAATGAGCGCCGGTATTGCCCATGAGATCAATCAGCCCCTGAATACCATTAAAATGGGCAGCGACTATCTAAACCTGCTCCTGGACCAGAAAAAGACCATCACCGAGGCCCAGATCCGGGATATGGTCACGGAAATCAGCGAGCAGGTGGACCGGGCCACGGAGATCATTAACAATCTCAGGGCCTTTGGCCGGAAATCCGATCTGTCCATGGAGCTGGTCAGCATGAAGGAACCCATCCAGGGCGTTCTTTCCATCATCGGGCGCCAGTTTTCCATCCAGCGAATTGCCATCCGCCTGGATCTTGCCGATCACCTGCCCCTGGTGAAGGCCCAGAACAATCATTTGCAACAGGTGTTTTTTAATCTGCTCAACAATGCCAGAGATGCCATCCAGGAAAAAATGGAAACCGAACCTGATCTTTACGGGGACATCCTTGTAAGAACCTATGCAGAGGACGGCAAAGTGGTGGTCAGCGTAACGGATAACGGTTCCGGAATCCCGGAACCGGTCCGGGACAAAATTTTCGAGCCTTTTTTCACGACCAAAAAAACCGGTAAGGGCATGGGCCTGGGCCTGGCCATTACCTACGGCATTGTCCGGGATTATGGCGGAACCATTGAAATCGACAGCACCCCCGGCCGGGGAACAACCTTTAATCTGATATTTTCAGCAGTATAAGGCAGGATCATGATTCACCCCAATATAAGGGCAGAGCTAAAATGACAGACACCGAAGAGACGAAACCGGAAAAAATTCTGGTCATTGACGATGAAAAAGCAACCCTGAAAATGTTCAGGCTGTTTCTGGACCTTTACGGGTTTGATATTCATACGGCAGAGTCGGGCGAAGAAGGGCTTGAAATCTTTGACCGGGAAAAACCCGGCATCGTGCTCACCGATATCAAGATGCCGGGCATGGACGGCATTGAGGTCCTCAAAGAGATCAAACGCCGGGCTCCGCAAACCGAGGTCATTGTCATCACCGGCCACGGCGATATGGATCTGGCTATTCAGGCACTGAACCTGGATGCCGCAGATTTTATCAACAAACCCATTCAGCGGCAAAGCCTGGAAAACGGGCTGGCAAGGGCCCGGGAACGTCTGAAAATAGCCCGGAGCCTTCAGGATCAAGTCAACAGCCGGATGGCCGACAACAACCTGGTCATCCGGCTTCAGGGCCATATCAGCGCCAAGAGTGAGCAATACCTTAAAGATGCCTATGCTGAATCGGTGCCCAAAGGCGTAAAGCAGGTGATCTTCCATTTTGATGACAGCACCTCTGTGAACGGCGCAGGCATTGCCATTTTAACCCAATTGGTGCTGGACAGTGAAAAGCAAGGCATCGAAATCCTCATGGCCGGTGTGCCGGAAAATTTCAAACGGGTATTTGATATTGTGGGCCTGAGCCGCCGGGTCAGGTTCTATGACACCATGGAAGATGCCTGTGCAACAGAATAGAACCAAAGGAGGTTGAAATGAAACAATTTAGGACATCTCTTCTCTTGCTGTTACTGATTCTCGTTTTCTCGGCATCTTCAGATGCAGGGACCCCTGAACCGGGCAAAACACTTGTTCCCCTGAAACTGACCGCACCCGCAGACCCGGCCGGTAAAAAAAATTTGGGCCTGGCCGGCCCTGTGAGCGAATTCGGGATTTCCGATCTTAAAACCGAGCTTATCCTGATGGAGGTCATCGGGGTCTATTGTCCCCAGTGTTTTAAACAGGCCCCGGAATTCAATAAATTGTACGAGCGCCTGAACAAGGGAAAAATGAAGGGCCGGGTGGCCATGTTTGCTTTGGCGGCCGGGGGCACGGACCCGGAAATAGAGCAGCTCATTCAAAGCGGGCAATACATTTACCCCGTGGTCGCCGATACGAAATATGAGGCCCACAAACTCCTGGGAGAACCCCAAACCCCTTTTACCATCCTCTGCCGACCGGACGGGTCCGTTCTTTTTACCCATCTTGGGATCATCACGGATATTGATGGTTTTTACGCAGAGATCAAAGGATTCCTCAGCAAGTGATGACACCCTCTCTGCCCCTTGATGGTGACCGCAAAGACTACCATCTTGCCGTTATCCGGGAAACCGCTGCCGAACTCGGCCATACGCGCCGGCCCGGCCGGATTCTGGCCTCCTTTCTCATGTCGGCCCAGGGGGGCCTGGGGGCCCTGGGCGGGTTTGCCGCCCTTACGGACAGAGCTTCGGAAATCACCCATCTCCTTGTCCGGGGGGAAGAAAAGGTGAGTCCCGAAGAGATCAAAAACCTGATCAAAACCGCGACTGCCAAGGCCGAATCGTCCGCCTTTTTTCTATCCATGGACGGTTCTTTGCCCCGCGGATTTTCCCTCATCCTTGCCTGCCCTCTGGAGGACGACCGGCTGGCCTTCCTGGGACTGGCGCCGGCCATGCACGGCCGGGACTATGACCCGGATGACCGGCAACTGCTGATCAGTCTTTCCTCTCTTTTTCAGATCAGCCTCAATTCCGCACTTTTTTCCACCCGGGTGGAATTATTAAATACCGAGCTTGAGAAACGGAATACGGAACTGGACCGCCAGGTATTTTATCTCAACGGGCTCAAGGAATTGTCCATGGAGGCCGGAGAATCCGTTGATGTGGAAAAATTTCTGGCCGCCTTTCTGCCCACCCTCTTGGGACGGTTTTCCAGGTCCCAGGGCATGGTGGTCCTTCACAACAGGGCCGACGGCGCCATCTGGTTAAAAACCATGGGCATCGAGCCTGAACCGGCCCTGGCCGCTTTACCCGTGGACCGGCTCCTGTTTCTTTGTCTGGCCGGGGTGGAAAACAAACATATCCAACCGCTTCAGGCCGAGCCCGTGGTTCAGATGGAACCGCTTTTTCCCATGGTTCCCGGCTTTGCACCGGAAAGCGCCTTTCTCTTTCTGGTCAAGGATCAGATGTATGGCGCCGTCCTCCTCGGGCCACCCCTGGAAGACCGAAAATTCTCAGATACGGAAAAAGAACTCCTGTCCGCCTTTGTGGCCCAGTCGGTTCTCCATCTTAAAAATGCAGATTCCTTTGCCGCCATTGTGGCCTTAAACCGGAATCTGGCCGAACAGAACCAGGCCTTGCGGGACACCATTGACGAGCTTACCCGGGCCGAGCAACGCATCAGCGTCCTTGAAACAGCGGCCCGGAGGATCGCCCGGATGGTCAGCCACAATGCCGAGAGAATCATGCAGGTGCGCCTCCTGGATTTTATCCTGATCATCGGGATCAGCCTCGCTCTGGGCATCCTTTTTAACCTTCAAAACCCCAAGGGATTATCCTTTTTTCCCCTGCCGGGACCGGAAGCAGCCAAAACCGTCACAGCCCCGGAAGCCGTCCGGCTGTTGTCACGGGAAAAGGCCCTCCTGATAGACGCAAGACCCAGGGAATTCTATGAACTGGAGCATGCTCATGGGGCCATCAATGTCCCTCCCTCTCTTTTTGATGCCCTGTACACGGCAAATTTCAATGCGGAAGATCCGGAACGCCCGCTGATCATCTACGGCAGAACCGTCAGCCGTCTTTATGATGAGATGACGGCCCGCAAATTTATCAACCGGGATCACGAAGAGGTGCATCTCTTTTTCGGAGACCCGGGGGATCTGTCTGCAAAAGGGGAGTCCCCATAAGATGCGAAACCGCATTTCAAGCTGGATCAGGCACCCGGCCTTGGCCCTCATGGCCCGGTTTTATCTCGGGGGGATTTTTATTTATGCCAGCCTGAACAAGATCAATTTTCCTGCGGAATTTTCAGACAATATTGCGGCCTATCTTCTGGTGCCCTATTTCCTTGTGGACCCCATGGCGATTTTGTTGCCCTGGATTGAACTTGTCAGCGGGGTCTGCCTGGTGGCCGGTATCCGTGTCAGGGCCTCCGCCGCCGTCATCTGCACCCTCTTAGGAATATTCACCCTTGCCGTAACCGTGGTGCTTGTAAAGAAAACACCCATTGACTGCGGCTGCTTTCAGAACGTGGGAGACCCTGTTTCCCTGCTCACCGTGGGCCGGGACCTCATCTGGCTGGCCATGGGAATTTTTGTGTTCAAATACGACCGCTTCATCCACCTGGACCGCCTGTTCATGATCAAACCCGAGGATTTGAACACGCCTTAAAAAAATAGATGTTTTAAAATCACCGTCATGATGTATGTCCGCCAGAAACCACGCCGTTGATTTCGAGCCGTTTTACTGCTATAGAATCTGTCATGATTTTTTTACGGATCTGTGTTCAAGCCATTCCGGACAAGGTTTATTTTCATTCCATGAAAGGGAGAAAGATCGTTTGGCAAAATCAGGAACAGACAAAAAGAAACAAAAGCGGAAAATTAAACAGAAACAAGCCAAGGTTGAACGCATAAAGCAGGTTGGCAGAGAAAAGGGATGGGAATACTATGATGATGCCGGGTTTTATTTTGATTCCGGCGACATGAATCGGGCTACCAAAGCCATTCAGCAGGCGATTAAGATTCTTCCCCAGGAAGAAGATGTTATCCGGTTCATGGGGTATATCGGCCACCAGAGCGGAAACATTTCTCTGGAGCTTGATGCCGTGCACTACCTTGAAAAAATTGCCAAAATCACAGATGACATTCTGGTCGACAAGGTTGCCATGATGGCCAATCTTGGGAAGTATGAAGAGTGTCTGGAACAGGCAAAAAAGCTTCTGCAGAATTTCCCGGGGCTAAAAATTAAAAACAAACGGAAAGCCCTGACCAAGATAAAGGATATTCTGAACTATTGTGAAACAATGCTTGCATATAAGGCATCCCAAAAAAAAAGGATATCGCAACCACCTGCCCCCACAGGAAGGAAAAGATCCGACTTCAAGGTCTTGACCGGAACACCACCTGCAGACCCGCCTGAGCCACATGTCATCAAACCCTCTGTTGAAATACACAAGGTCCCCTTGACCGTGCTAATTGATAAGCCTTCCTTTTTTAATGTCCTGTCAAGCCTTGAACCAACCGGCCCAGAAGACTATGAACTCTCGATCCTGGCCCATGAAATCCGCTTTGCCGAATCCTTTGAAAACCTGATCTGCCTTTCATCCCTGAGCCGGATTCAATCCTTCTGGTACCAGGAGGAAACTGCCAAAAAAGTATTGAAGCAGTTCAGGGGAAGGGCACTTTTATCTGATGAAGTCGGACTGGGAAAGACCATTGAAGCCTTGATTATCCTTTCTGAATATATGAAAAGAGGCATGGTCAAAACCGGATTGATCCTGACTCCCTCCCCCCTTGTCTCCCAGTGGAAGGAGGAAATGATTTCCAAATTCAATATGGATTTTCCATCAACCGACGACCCCATGTTCAGATCGGGTGAAGAAACGTTCTGGAAACTTCCCTTTGTCATTGCCTCCATCAATCAGGCCAAGTCAAAAAAGAACATGGATCATATCATTGCAAGGGAATATGACATCATCATTGTGGATGAAGCCCACCATCTGAAAAACCGCACTACCCAGAACTGGAAGCTTATTAACTCGCTAAAAAAAAGGTTTATCCTGCTGCTCACGGCCACTCCGGTGGAAAACAACCTCATGGAACTTTACAACCTCATTACCCTCCTGAAACCCGGTCAGTTGGAAACCGCCACTTCATTCAGGGAACGTTTCATGAAGCGTGGAGACCCCACTGATCCCCAGAACCGGGCCGTATTAAGAGAGCTGCTGGCCCAGGTCATGGTCCGGAACACCCGGGCATTAGCCGGAATCCATATTCCACCTCGGTTTGCCCGGACCATCCGCATCGAACCCACCCGGTCAGAAAAAGAATTCTATGACAGACTTCACGCTCTGATCTTGTCTCTGAATGAACAAAAGCAGGGCAAAGCAAGACTCATCATTAAAAATCTGCTGGCCCAGGCCGGATCTTCTCCGACCGCAGTAGAACAGACACTCACAACCATGCTTGAAAAAGAAGACTATCTTTTAGACCATGAAAAGGAAATACGGGGCGTGAAAAATCTTTGCCGCACCATTCTGGATACTCCCAAAAACATGGCTCTGCTGAAGCTGATCAAGGCAAATCCGGAAAAACTCATTGTTTTTGTAAAATATCGGGGGACGGTTGAGCATCTATCCGAATTCCTGTCATGGAATCAGATCTCTTTTTCCCTGTTCCACGGCAGCATGACCAATGCTGAGAAGGATGCTGCCATAGAAACATTTAAAACCAGTAACCAGGTCTTGGTCACAACGGAAATCGGAGGTGAAGGCCGAAATATCCAGTTCTGTTCTCAGATGGTGAATTATGACCTGCCCTGGAATCCCATGAAGATTGAACAGCGGATCGGCCGTATTCACAGGATCGGCCAGGAAAAAGAGGTCCATATTTTTAATTTCTGTGCTTCAGGATCTATTGAAGACTATATTCTGGACATCCTTGACCGCAAGATCAACATGTTTGAAATGGTCATCGGTGAAATAGATATGATCCTGGGCCGGATCACTGGAGAAAAGGAATTCAGTGATATGGTCTGTGATATCTGGCTGAATTCAAAAACTTTGGAGGAACGGGAATCCTCCTTTTCAAGCCTGGGGACCCAGATGAAAAGAGCCAAAACAGGATATGAAAAAACCCGGGAACTGGATGGTAAGCTTTTTGGAGATACCTATGAACTCTGATGCAAAAAAAAATGACTTGGACCTCACAGCATTTGCCTGTCGGTTTTTCAAAGCCAGAGGCGCCATTCTCGAGCCGGAGGAAGATTTCATACAGGTCCTTCTTCCGATGGACCTGGCCCGGGCCCTTGCGGTGGAAGAACTGATCACCGTGATATCGGGGAAAAAAGATCCAGGCCCGTTTGAAACAAAAAACCATTACACTGTACAATTCCAGAGCCCCCTTCTGGAAAGGATTACAGCCATGGCAGAGTCAGAGCCGCCACTTCTGCATGCTGAACTCAAATTTGATTACATCAAGACCCAAGGGTTTGACCGCCTGATCGCAGAACAGTTTGACCCGTATAAAACCAAGATCAGTGTTAAGGGAACAGCAGAAACAAGAACCCGATATCTTGTTTTGACAAACCAGTACCGGGTCCGGAGTGATGAACTTAAGGAAGGGCTGTTCAGTTTATGCTTCAATCTGGACACAGGTGCCCTGGTTGAAGATATGCTCGAACCCCTGTCCCTGGTGCAAAAAGATTACCGGAAAAAAGACATCTGGACCTGCACCCAAAAAGAAATTGAAATGATTTATGACCTGGTCGACCGCTATGGACAAAAACACCTTGAAGAAGAGCTGTCATCTTTTGTGCAGAGCATGAACCGCAGGTTTAAAAGAGATGTCTTAAGCCTTGAAGAATACTACACGGAACTGTCAAAGGAAATGAAAGCCGGGCTGTCAAGAACCGGGCTGTCCGAGAGGCTTATCCAGGAACGTGAAGAAAAAATTGCCATGATCCCGAAAGAGCTTCTTTCCAAAAAAAAAGACCTGCTGAACAAATACAGCATTAAAATCGATTTCAAGCCCGTTGCCGCTCTGTCCATCTCCACGCCCTGTGTCAAGGTCATTGCCGAACTGATGTCCGGACGGCAGAAAAATACTTTGTCCCTGATTTACAACCCGGTCAACAAACGAATGGACCCTCTGGTTTGCCTTTCCTGCGGCATGAGTTCATATTCTCTTGGCTGCTGTGACCACATGCACCTGAACTGTGCGCACTGCCTCGCAAAGGGTTGTGCTTTATGCGGCAAGCCGGGAAGCCAGGGCCAACAGCACAAAAAGGAATATAAGCTGATGAAAAAATGATAAAAGATATGCTAATTTTTTAGACAGAAAACAGGCCTTTGATATCTGGGCATAGGAAAATCCATTGATGTTAATTACATAATGGGAAATGCCTGCGTCATGAGATTTTCAAAAAATATCCAACAGCTCGATTCCATTGATCTATTTTGGAATGGGCCATTGGAGTTCATGATCCGGACGTAAACGGATTATTCATGACGCAACGCTTCAATGGGGTCCAGAAGAGCTGCCTTCCGGGCCGGAAAATACCCGAAGACCACGCCCACGCCTGCGGAGAATAGAAATGAAACCACAATGATACCGATATTCGGGATAAAAGGAACCTTGAGGGCTCCTGCACCGGCGGCAGAGGCGGCAATGCCCAGGATGATGCCGATAATGCCGCCAAAGCAGGAAAGCACCACGGCCTCAATGAGAAACTGCATGAGAACCTGTTTTTCCATGGCGCCGATGGCCAGGCGGATACCGATTTCCCGGGTCCGCTCCGTCACCGAGACCAGCATGATGTTCATGATGCCGATCCCCCCGACCAGAAGACTCACCGCAGCCACAGCCCCCAGGAGGGCGGTCAGGAGCCGTGTGGTCCCGGTCAGGGTTTGAACGATTTCCTGCATGTCCCGGACCATAAAATCGTCTTCCCCATCTTTCCCGGCCAGGCGCCGCTGACGCAGCAGGCTTTCAATATTCGCTTTCACCTTTTCAGTTGAAACCCCGTCCATGACGGACGCGGAGATGGAATTGACATCGGTATTGCCTGCCAGCCGCCGCTGGACTGTCCGCAGCGGCAGGAGCACAAAATCATCCTGATCCGACCCAAACCCGGACTGGCCCTTGGATTTTAAAACCCCGATAATCCGGCAGGAAATTTTTTCAAGCCGGATGGTGCTTCCCAGGGGGTCCTGCCCTCCGAAAAACTGTTTCCGGATCGTGTCGCCGATGATGCAGACGGCTGCCCCGGCCCTCAATTCCCCGTCATTAAACAGGCGTCCGTCGGCAAGGCTCCAGTTCCTCACCGTAAGATAGGCATTGGTGCTTCCCGTAATGAGGGTGGCCCAGTTATCGTTTCCCCGGATGGCCTGGGCCGACCGGCCGGTGACGGGAGCAACCCCTGCCAGTCCGGAGATTTCCCTTTCAATGGCGTCTGCATCGGCAATCTTGAATTTCGGGGCTCCTGACCGGGTTCCCCCCGGACCCCGGAAGCTTTGTCCGGGATAGATGTCGATGAGATTGCTCCCCAGACTGGATATCTCATTGGCCACCTGCCGGGTGGCCCCGTCCCCCACGGTTACCATGGTAATCACCGCCGCCACCCCGATGACAATGCCCAGGATGGTCAGGGACGAGCGCATGACATTGCGCCGGATTTCGCGCAGGGCAATGAGGATGGTTTCAAGAAACATGGTCTGCCTCCCTGCCGGAGCCGGCGTTTTCAATACATCCGTCCCTGAACCGGATAATCCGTTTGGCATAGGCGGCCATGACCGCATCATGGGTCACCATGACCACCGTAAGGCCCCGGTTCTCGTTAAAGGCCGTCAAGAGATCCATGATTTCCCGGCTGCGGGCCGAATCCAGGTTGCCGGTGGGCTCATCGGCAAAGAGGACAAAGGGCTCCGTCACAATGGCCCGGGCAATGGCCACCCGCTGCTGCTGGCCCCCGGAGAGCTCCGCCGGGGTATGGGTTTCCCATCCGGCAAGGCCTACCCGGTCAAGGGCCTGCCGGGCCCTCTGGCGACGCTCCCTGGCGCCGGTTCCCCGGTAAATAAGGGGAAGTTCCACATTTTCCAGGGCCGAAGTCCGGTTTAAAAGATTGAATCCCTGGAATACAAAACCCAGGTAGTGACGCCGCAAAAGGGCCCGCTGGTCCCGGGAAAGCCCTCCCACATCCACACCCTTAAACCGGTACATGCCCGATGAGGGGGTATCCAGGCAGCCCAGGACATTCATGCAGGTGGATTTGCCCGACCCGCTGGGACCCATCACGGCCACAAAATCCCCCTCCTGGATTCGTACATCAATTCCTTGAAGGGCCGTTACTTCGGCCGTACCGCTGCCATAGCGCCGGGTCACGGCCTGGAGTTCGATGAGCGGGCCGCTGTTTTCCGATGGGGCAAGGGATGAAACCATCACTCCTTCCCCAGGGTATCCACAATGAGAACCATTCCCGGTGTAACCTCGGAACCGGTGATGACGGTCATAATGCCGTCCGTCTCTCCGGCGGTGACAAAAATTTCAACCGGCTCCCCGTCTTTCAAGATCCAGACCTTTGATTTTTTTTTGTCGGATCTGACAAATTCTTTTTGCGGCATCCGGGATCTTTGGGGCCTGGGGAAAAGTTTACCGATGATGCTGCTGTTCCCGCCTGAAGACCCTTTCTCTTTAGCCAGCGGCGTATAGCGCAGGGCTGCATTGGGCACCAAAACCGCATTTTCAATTTCATTGGTCGTGATTTTCACCGTGGCCGTCATGCCGGGCCTCAGCAACGAATCCGGGTTATCCACGCTCAGGATGGTTTCATAGGTGACCACGCCGCTGACGATTTTGGACCCGTACCGGACCTGGGTGATCCTGGCCGGAAAGCGGATATCCGGATAACCGTCCACGGTAAAGACCGCCCTCTGTCCCGCTTGCACACGGCCCACATCAGCCTCGTCAATATCCACCGATAATTCCATCCGGGCCAGGTCTTCGGCCAGGGTAAATAAAATCGGAGCCTGGAGGGAGGCGGCAACGGTCTGGCCCGGTTCAATGGACCGCTTCAGGACGATGCCGTTAATGGGGGAATAGATAAGGGTTCTGGATAAATCCGTCTCAAAGGTCTTGAGGGCGGCCCGGGCCTGGGACACTGCAGCAATTGAAGCTGTTTCGTCGGCCAGGGCCCGCTCATGGGCAGCCTCGGCCGTGTCCAGGTCCCGTTTGGACGGGACCTGGTTGTTGCTCAATCGCCTGGATTCTTTGATCCGGGCCAGTTCATTCCCGGTCTCCCGGACCGTGGCCCGGATCTGTTGGACCCTGGCCTGGGCCGACTCCAGGGCGGCCTTATACTGCTGAACCTGGGTCTCCAGCTTGACCGTGTCCAGCCTTGCCAGAACCTGTCCGGCTTCCACCTGGTCGTTAAAATCGACTTCAACGGTCCGGATGATCCCGGAAAGCTCGGACCCGACATCCACCTGGTTAGTAGGTTGCAGGGTGCCCGTGGCCGCCACTGTGATCACAAGATCGCCCTGCCCTGCCGTTTCGGTCTTATATTCGGTCTTATCCTCGCTTTTGCCCGTTCCCCACCGGATCACACCAAAGACCAATGCTGCTGCAAGTATAAGCCAGAGCGCCCGCATCAGGTAACGCTTGCCGCGTCCCGGACCGGACCCCTTTGCCAGAATTCCGGCAATATCCATATTTTTTTCAGTCTTTACACCATTCATGATTTTTTCATTCCTGTTTTTCAGACCCGGACCCGACCGAAAATGAGGTCCAGCCTCCCCCAAGGGCTTTATAGAGCCGCACCAGGCCCGATACGATATTCCCCTCGCTCTGGATCAGATTATCTTCAAAGGACAACAGAGATCTCTGGGCATCCAGAACATCCGAAAAATCCGTCATCCCGGCCCGGTACTGGTTCAGGGCCAGATCCAGGGCCAGCATGGCCGCCTGTCGGGCCTCCTTTAAATTCTGTTTGCGGATCTGTTCCTCCATATACATGGTCAGTTGATTTTCAACCTCACCCAGGGCATTGAGAACCGCGGATTCATAACGGCCCAGCAATTCTTCCTGCAGGGCGGACTGCACCTCGATATTGCTCCGTATGGACCCGGCCCTGAAAATCGGCCAGGTGATTCGCGGTCCGAATCCCCAGCTCCTTGAGCCCGCCAGAAACAACCGGTCCGGGTCAAGGGATTCATACCCGATGGAGCCGGTCAGGCTCAGCTTGGGGTAGAGGTCTGCCGTTGCCTCCCCGATTCTTGCGGTCTGGGCGGCAAGCTTTCTTTCCGCCCGCCGGATATCGGGTCTTTGCCGCAATACATCCGCAGGCACGCCCACGGCAATCTCCGGCGGGCAGGCCGGAACCGGGCCATGGGCCTTCAAGGCCCCGTGAACCGAGCCGGGAGCCTCTCCCAAAAGCAGGGCAATGCTGTTTTTGGCCTCTTCCAGGGAGATTCTTAAGACCGGAACCTGGGATCGGGTGTTTTCCAGATTATATTTTGCCTGCTGCACCCCCAGTCCGCCGGATAAGCCGGAATCATACAGGGACTGGGCCAGTTCACGGGTCTGGTTCTGGAGGACGATATTTTTTTCAACCACATCCATCCGGGCCTGAAGGACGCGGACGTCCGTATAGTTCAGAGCCACCTCGGCCAGGAGGGAAACAAGGACATCCCGCAGATCTTCCTCACCGGCTTCCAGCTCTGCAGTTGACGCCTCAAGGGACCGCCGGGTCCCTCCGAAAATATCCAGTTCCCAGCTTGCATCCACATCCGCCGAATACGCATCCGTCTCTTTTCCGCTGCCCATTTCCTTACTGCTGCGGCTCTTTCTATGGGACCCGGAGGCATCCAGAATCGGAAACAGGCCGGCCCGATTGATATTCCGCCGGGCCCGCTGTTCGCGGATCCTGGCCCTGGCCTGGCCCAGATCCGGGTTATTGGCCACCGCCTTTTTCATCAAGTCTGAAAGTATGGGATCATGGAGGGTGGACCACCATTCCGCAAGGACCTCCCTGCCAAGTGCTCGGTGGGTTACGCCCATGGACCCGTCCTTCCAGGATTCAGGCAGTTTTTGTTCAGGAGGCGCATAATCCGGTCCCGGCATCATGCAGCCTGCCGTCACCAGGGCTGCCGACACGGACCAGATCCATAACATCATCTTCCCCGCCCTTTTCCAATATTTTATCCAAGGCATCTTCATCAGGGCTTTCATAACATTTTACCGGGTTTCCTTTGTCCGGCCATAGAGGACGCTGATCATTGTCAGGCAGACGGCACAAAACATAAAAGCGCTTTTAAATGCCGGCATGCCCAAAGAGGCTTCAGGATAAAGGATTTTCATCAAAGCCCCCATCCCTTGTAAAAAGACGGCAACACCGGCCATGGTAAAAAAATTGATGGCCGTCATGGCCATGCCTGCATTTTCATGGGGAACCTGCTCCTTGATATGGGCATACATGATTTGACCGGAACCGCTGAACAGGCCGAATCCAAAAAACAGGATGGAAAGGACCACGGGGCCTGTTTCCGGTGGGAGAAAAACCAGGCACCAAAGAATACCGGCCATGCAGACAAGGCCGGGGATAATGATTTTTTTGCGGGAATTAAAAACCATATCCGACAAATGTCCGCTTAAGGGGCACCCGATAATCAAGCCGATGCTCATCAGCAACAGGATATTGCCGGTGGTTACACTTGAAAGACCGGCCACTTTGGTCAGATAAGGACCTGCCCATAATGCCTGAACCGAAGCATATATGCCGTAACGGCAGAAGGTGGAAAAAGAAATGATCCAGAAATCTTTTTGTGAAAAAAGCATCCGGGCGGTTTTCATGGTATCTCTTATCCCGGGTTTGGACGTTTTCTTTGCCGCCTTTGTTTTTTGAGCCGGAGGGGTGTCGCTTACCCAAAAAAAGAAAAGGATCATGATCAAAAAAGTGGCTGCACTCATGGCGATGAATGCATTCCGCCATCCCATTGCCTGAACCATCAATACCAGCGGGGTTGCAGCGGCGATATTACCGGCCGTGCCAATGGAAACGATCAGGGCCGAAAGGGTCGCAAACTGTTTCGGACTGAACCAGGTGGTGATCAGTTTTAACCCTCCCATAAAATTGCATGCCATCCCGATCCCCAGGAGGGCCCTCCCCAATGTCAAAGAAGAATAGGATTCTCCTTGGGAAAAGACCAATGCCCCAATGACGGCAACCAAGGTGAGCAGGGCCATGGTGATTCTCGGGCCGACGCTGTCAAGAAAAATGCCGACGGGTATCTGCATCAGGGCAAAGGCATAAAAAAACGAGGCTGAGACCGTACTCAGTTCCCAGGAATCCAGGGCTAAATCCTGGATTAAATTCGGAGCAATGACAGCGACGGATGAGCGGTAGAATTGCGACAGGATGAATAAAGTTCCTGCAAAAATGAAGACGATCCACTGGCGGGATGATGATATATTTTCAGGGTCCACTCTTATTAAATCTCTTTGGTCAAATGTCTTTGGCCTCTCAGGCTTTAAAACCATTATCCTTTTTACTACTTGTCATATTATACTCTTGAAAAAGAATCCACCTTTCTTTATCTGAAATGATGTTTGCAACCTGTAACTTTTTTGTAACCCCCTTGTGCTATGGCAATATTGAATCAAAAGGGGGTCGTCTGTTTTTGGGGCCAAAGGCCGGTAAAAAAGGACGACCCGGGATCGAGGGTAAGTTTTAATTCTTAAGCCAAGGAGGCATTTTCAGATGAAACTCAATCGAAGGGACTTTATCAAGATTTCCGGGGCCACGGCAGCCGGGATTGCCGTCAGCGGTCTCGGGTTTGACCTTAAACCGGTCAAGGCCCATGCCGGCATGCTGAAAACCCGGTATGCCAAAGAGACCACGAGCATCTGCTGCTATTGCGCCGTGGGGTGCGGGCTCATCGTCCACACCAGCAACCGGGGAGACGGCAGGGTCATCAATATCGAAGGAGATCCGGATCATGTGATCAACCAGGGGGCCCTGTGCTCCAAGGGATCATCCATCAAACAGCTCACGGAAAATGAAAACCGGTTGACCGAACCCATGTACCGGGCGCCCCATTCAGACCATTGGCAGAAGGTCTCCTGGGACTGGGCCCTCTCACAGATCACGGACCGGATCAAACGGACACGGGATGCGGGTTTTGAAACCGCCAATGCCAAGGGCCAGACCGTCAACCGGACCACCCGCATGGCCTCCGTCGGATCTGCGGCCATGGATAATGAAGAATGCTGGATTTATCAGGCTTTGATGAGATCCCTGGGGCTTGTCTATATCGAACATCAGGCCAGGATCTGACACAGCGCAACTGTAGCGGCTCTGGCAGAGTCGTTTGGACGCGGTGCAATGACCAACCACTGGATTGACCTCAAAAACAGCGATTGCATTCTTATCATGGGCAGCAATGCGGCTGAAAATCATCCCATTTCCTTTAAATATATCACCCAGGCCCAGCTTAAGGGAGGAACGGTCATCAGTGTGGACCCAAGGTTCACAAAGACCTCATCCAAGGCCGATATCTATGCTCCCTTAAGATCAGGGACGGATATCGCCTTTCTCGGCGGCATGATCAAATATATCCTGGACAATAATCTGTATAACAAGGAATATACGGAAAACTATACCAATGCGGGATTCATCGTAAACAAGAATTTCGGGTTCAAGGACGGGCTTTTTTCAGGGTATAAAAAGAATGAGGAAGGGCCTTCCATGGGAAGCTATGACAAATCCACCTGGACCTTTGACATGGACGAAAAAGGGGTTCCTGTTGTGGACCGGACCCTGGCCAACAAGCAGTCGGTTTTCCAGCTCTTAAAAACCCATTACAGCCGGTATGACCTGGACACGGTCTCCTCGGTCACCGGGACTTCCAAAGAAGACCTGACAACCGTGTATAAAGCCTATGCCGCCACCGGCGCCGCCGGAAAAGCAGGCACCATCATGTATGCCATGGGCTGGACCCAGCACACCGTAGGCGTCCAGATTATCCGTACCATGTCCATGATCCAGCTTCTGCTCGGGAATATGGGCGTTGCCGGCGGCGGGGTCAATGCCCTGAGAGGGGAATCCAATGTCCAGGGATCTACGGACCAGGCCCTGCTCTGGCATATCCTGCCCGGATACCTGAAAATCCCGACTTCTTCCGCTGACAGTCTGGAGGCCTATAACACCAAATGGACCCCCAAAAGCAATGATCCCTTATCCGCCAACTGGTGGCAGAACTACCCCAAATATTCCGTCAGCCTGTTGAAATCCTATTTCGGCGACAAGGCGACCAAGGACAACCAGTTCGGATATCCATGGCTGCCCAAGGCCGAAGACGGAAAATCCTATTCCTGGTTTGATCTCTTTGATGCCATGTATAAAAAAGAAATCAAGGGCTTTTTCGCCTGGGGCATGAACCCGGCCTGTTCCGGGGCCAACGCCACAAAGACCAGAGAAGCCATGGGGAACCTGGACTGGCTGGTCAATGTCAACCTCTTTGACAATGAAACCGGCTCCTTCTGGAGAGGTCCGGGCATGGATCCCTCCAAGATCGGAACGGAAGTATTCATGCTGCCGGCAGCGGTTTCCGTTGAAAAAGAAGGTTCCATCAGCAATTCCGGCCGGTGGATGCAGTGGCGGTACCGGGGCCCCAAACCCCTGGGCAACAGCAGGCCCGACGGAGATATCATCCTGGAACTGGGCCGGCGCCTCAAGGAAGCCTATAAATCCGACGGCGTATTTAAGGACCCCATCCTGAATTTAAAATGGGATTATGACACCCATGGAGAATTTGATGCCCATAAAGTAGCCAAAGAAATCAACGGGTATTTCCATGAAGATGTCAAAGTCGGTGAAACCGTTTATAAAAAAGGTACCCTGGTCCCCGGCTTTGCCTTTTTGCAATCCAACGGTTCCACCTCTTCGGGCAACTGGGTCTATTGCGCCTCCTATACGGAAAAAGGAAATATGGCGGCCCGGAGAAGCAACAAGGATGCGGCCAATAATATCGGCCTCTATCCTGAATTTGCCTGGGCCTGGCCCGTCAACCGGAGGATTATCTACAACCGGGCCTCGGTGGATCCCAAGGGCCGGCCCTATGATGAAAAAGACTGGGTGGTCAAATTTGCCGGAGAGGAAAAAGACGGTAAATATACCACCAGCAAATGGGAAGGCGATATCCCGGACGGTCCATGGTATCCCCTCCAGAACCCCGACGGCACCAAACGGGAGGATGGCAGGCATCCGTTTATCATGACCACCCACGGTCATGGCCAGATCTTCGGACCCGGCCTGGCGGACGGACCCTTCCCCGAGCATTACGAACCCATTGAATGCCCGGTGGAAAAGAATATATTCAGTTCCCAGATGGTGAACCCCACGGCCGTTGTCTATGGCACCAAGGCCGACACCCATGCCACCTGCGACCCGAGATTCCCCTTTGTGGGCACCACCTACCGGGTATCCGAGCATTGGCAGACCGGTCTCATGACCCGTCCCCAGGAATGGCTCATGGAACTCCAGCCCAATGTTTTTGTGGAAATGAGCGAGGAACTGGCAAAGCTCAAGGGCATTGCCAACGGTGAACGGGTGAAAGTCTCCAGCGCCAGGGGCGCCCTGGAATGTACCGCCATTGTGACCAAACGGTTCAAACCGTTTAAGATCGGCTATGCAACAGTTCACCAGGTGGGGATTCCCTGGCATTACGGCTGGCGCTGGCCTGCTACGGGAACGGAAGAAAGCGCAAACCTTCTGACCCCTTCGGCCGGTGATCCCAATACCCGGATTCCAGAAACCAAGGCCTTTATGGTCAATGTGGCAAAGCTTTAAAGGAGAAGACCATGACCAAATCAATTTTTGTCGATACAACCCTTTGTACGGCGTGCAGGGGCTGCCAGGTGGCATGCAAGCAATGGCATGACCTGCCGGCCGAAAAAACCAAAAACATGGGGAGTCACCAGAATCCCCAGGATCTCTCCTTTTTTACGTACAAGCTTGTCCGGATGAGGGAAGAGATTATTGACAATAAGCTCCAGTGGCTGTTTTTTCCGGATCAATGCCGGCACTGCGTGGATGCGCCCTGCCTGGCAACGGCATTCAATGAGGATGCCGTCTATCAGGATCCGGCCACCGGGGCTATTTTATACACCAGGGAAACCCAAAAACTGGCGGCCGATGAGATCATCGGGTCCTGCCCGTATAATATCCCCAGGAAAGCCGAAGACGGCACCCTGGCCAAATGCGATATGTGCAATGACCGGGTGCATAACGGCCTGAAACCGTCCTGCGTGACAGCCTGTCCCACCGGCGCCATGAATTTCGGGGACCGGGAAGAAATGCTGGCCATGGCCCAGAGCCGCCTTGGCACCGTTAAGGCCAAATTTCCCAAGGCCATGCTCCTGGATCCCGACGCGCTCAATGTGATCTATCTGGTGGCCTTTGATCCCAAATACTATTCCGACTATGCCGTGGCAAGTTCAGGCAGAGGCGGCCTGAGTCGCAGTGTGGCCCTCCGCAAAATGATGGGCCCCTTTGCAAAAATGATGCGGGTATAGCATACTGACCCCACCGCCCGGGAAGTTTACGTTCCCGGGCGGTTTTCAAGGATAATAAAAATGAAGACCTTAGAACAATTGAACCAGACCGCACAAACCATTACCAATCTCAGACCTGCCTACCGGGAAATTCTTGATTTTTACAGAGAAGTGTTCAGGGTCCAGCAAGAAAGCCTCAAAGATATCCAGTTACCGCCCATCATAATTGAACCCGATCTTCTGAAAATAAAACAGAAAAACGAATTGCCCCTCATTGACCCGTCGGAATTCCTCATTGATCTGAAGGCCGCCACCCGGACTTTTTCCGATATCTGCGGGCTTGCTGAAGAGCTGGCACCGGGGCTGTCCGCCAATGCACGCTTCCTGAAAAGATCCCTGTCTCAAGCGGCCTTTGATCTTGAAGCCTTGTTTTCAGCCCTTCTCAACAGCCATGAAAAATCCCTCCAGGATATTTCCCAGCTTCTGGATGTGCCGGTGAGCGAACTTTCCCTTTTCGGGTATCTGAGCATGGCACCCAGCATCAGGACCTGCAGAGAGCAGCTTGAAATCTATCTGGCCGGTATGCCCGAACTTCAAAAAGGCTATTGTCCCGTCTGCGGCAACCCTCCGAACCTGGCCTCCCTTGACCAGGACGGCGGACAGCACCTGCACTGCTCCTTTTGCCGCCATGAATGGAAATCCGGCAGAATGGGATGTGTTTTCTGCAAAAACAATGAAAAAGACATGCAGCACTATTTTTTCAATGAAGAGGAGAAAGAATACCGGGTCAAGGTCTGCGACCATTGCCACAGATTTATCAAAGTAGTGGATCTGCGCCGGATGGACCGGGAATTTTTCCCCAATCTTGAATTGATTGCAACCCTTCATCTTGACATGCAGGCAAGGGAAAAAGGGTATGCCAATGAAGGAACAGGCAGAAATGAAGTGTATCTTTCATCAAAATAGGATGGCCCGGATTCCATGGACGGCCCTGATTTTTTTCCTTTTCTTGAGTTTTATTTTCTCCCCTGCCCCGGGATTGAGTGAAGAACCTGCCGGGCGTCTGGATTTCCTTCTGCCGGCGCCGGATAATGCCGGTCATCGCCAATACCTGGGCCTCTCAACAGACAAACCCTTTTCCCTGGGACAGATCAAGGCCCGGGTGGTTATTATTGAAATTTTTTCCATGTACTGCCCTGTCTGCCAGCGTGAAGCCGATAAAATCAATGCCGTGTTCCGCCTGATTCAATCCAGACCCGGACTCCAGGATACGGTAAAACTCATCGGTATCGGCGCCGGCAATTCCGCCTATGAAGTGGATTTTTTCAGGGAAAAATACAGCATCGAATTTCCCCTTTTCAGCGACACGGATTTTTCCATCCATAAAAAAATCGGTGAGGTCAGAACCCCCCATTTTTTCTGCCTTTCCCTGGATGGAAACAACGGCTTTTCAGTTTTTTATTCGGGAACCGAGGCCATTGAAACTCCGGAAGCCTTTCTTCAAACCCTTTTAAAAGACTCAGGAATAAAGGTGACGCCGTGAGATCCTTCCTGATAACCCTCCTTGGGATTGCCATGTTGGGATTCGGTATTGCAGGGCCTTGTTTCTGCGAATCCATTGCCTTTGGAAATAAAATCCTTGATCAGGGCCCCTTGAAACCCGTGGACAGTGTGCTGAAAATTAAAACCGGCGATCCTGCGCCGGATTTTACCCTGACGTCCATCACCGGCAAAGAGATTCGCCTAAGCAGTTATATCGGCCTAAAGAATGTGATGCTGAGCTTTATCCCGGCGGCCTGGACCCCGGTCTGCTCGGACCAGTGGCCGGGGTATAATATCGCCGAAGATATTTTTCGCCGATATGACACCCTCCTCATCGGCATCAGCACGGACCCTTTGCCCACGCTTTTTGCCTGGACAAGGGACATGGGCGGGCTCTGGTTTGATGTGGTATCGGATTTCTGGCCCCATGGGGCCGCGAGCGAAACCTATGGGGTCTTAAGATCCAACGGTACGGCGGAACGGGCCATTGTCCTCATCGATAAAAAAGGCCTTATTCAATTCGTCCATGTGGGAGATATCAATCTTCGGCCTGATCTCGGGATGCTGGTCCGGGAAATGAAAAAACTTAATCCCTGATATGCTGTTGAAAAAATATGGCCTTGTATTTTAACGGGACTTGATTTTATCATAAATATTAAATATTTCTTTATCCGGTTCAATGCCCAGTTCATTTTTAAAAACCAGGAGACATTCCTCAAACACTTCCCTGGCCTTGTTTTTCTGCCCGGAATCCGCATACAGGATCATGAGGTTCTGATATGCCGTTTCCGAATAGGGTTCCATATCCAGGATGTGCTGCCAGGTTTCCACCGCCTTCTGGATCTGATCCAGTTCTTCGTGGAGCCTTGCTTTTTTTTCCAAGACCTCTATATATTTTGTCCTGAGCAGGTCTCTTTTCCTGAGAATCCATTCCAGATAAGGTTCTTCGGCAAAATAATCTCCCTTATAGAGTTCTGCTGCGCTGTCGTATAATTCAAGGGCCTTGTCCAATTCATTGTTTTTTTCCTTTTCCGCCGCCTGCATGCTCAAGGATAGAAATTCTTCCACATCCAGGGTGACCAGGGCCGGGTCCAGGGACACCAGGCCCGCTTTCTGGATGATATAAGAATATCCGAATTCCTTTTTCACTTCGGGTTCCATGGCTTTTCTCAGCCGGTGAAGATTAATTTTAAAATTTTTCTCCCCTGCTGTTGTATCTGCCTCGGGCCATAGATCATCCATGAGGATTTCCTTGGGGATATCCCTTGATCCGTGAAGCACAATGGACTTGAGTAGAAGAAGCGGCCTTGCCCCCTCAAAAATCCTGTTGTCCAGTACCTTGTGGCCGCAAAGGATATTAAACCGGCCCAGGGTTTCAATGCGAATGGGAGGCAATAAATGTTTATACAAGGGTCTCAGGTTTTCGAGGGCCCGGTCTCTTTCCCCGGGCCTGAGCCAGGCCAGGATACTTCCCATCTCATCCATTACCCGGGAAGGGTCCTCCTTAAGATTCAGGCCGGGCATGAGGAATTCCCCTGGAAAATTTCCTTCAAGGGCCATCACTATCACTACAGCCCTGACCAGGAGTCTCCCGCTGACCAGGGGAAAAAACGCGTATCCTTCCCGGCAGGCGATTTCCAGGCCCCGCCGGATGGAGCCCAGGGCCCTGGGCCTGTCCTTTTGCTCCCAGGAGATCAACCCGGAGATCAGATGGTTTTCCGCACAATTCAGATCCGATGAGATGCGCTCAAAATATTCCAGTGAAGGCTTTAAAAAGCTTTCAGCCTTCAGCGAATCCCCGGCTTCAAAATAAATGGCCCCGGCCAACTGCTGGGTCAGAAAATGATGGATATCCCCTTTTCTCAACTGATCCAGGGCCTTTAAAGCCTGGTCGATCTGCCGGGCTGCCGCCTTGCTTTGCCCCTGCTTAAAAAAACTCAAGGCCTTTACCCGGTGGGCAATACCCTTGTAAAAATCATTTCCCTCCAGGATGGAAAAATCATTCAGATGATCCGCCATCTGGAAAGCCTCATCAAACCGGCCCGTATACACCCGGTACAAGGCACCGGCTTCCACCAGGCTCGGATACAGAAATATCAATCCGAATTTTTCAATATCCTGCTCGGATTTCACCAGAAGCGACCCTGCATCATCAAACCGGCCGCTCTTCAGGGCAAAATCAATGTCCACAATATTTTTTAAGGCCCTGAACTCGGGATGCCGCCCTTCACTGGTCATGCCCCGGATTTTGATCAGCAACTGCCGGGCCCTGGCAAAATCACCGGCCTGAACATGGCCGAAGGCCATGGTGATGGAGGCATGAAGCACCAGATCGGGATTATTGATCTTGGTTCCCAGGAGAACAGCGTTTCTGCAGGCGGAAACCCCCTTGGGGATATTGCCGTCCCCAGCCATATACCCAAGGCCCATCTGCTGCCACAAAAGCCCCCGGGCCCAGGTAAACCGCTCCTTTTCCGGCATGGATGCCAGACAGCCCTCGGCTTTTTGGATCCATTTGAGAATGACTGAAGAAGGCTCCCGGATAAAGACCGCAGCCTCAATCAGATACCCCAGAGCCAGAAGGATCCCCCGGATATCCCCCTTATCTTCAAACAGGGTCAGTGCCCGTTGAAAATCCCGGATATTTTTTTTCCCGCCCCTGATCCGGCGGGTCATGGTCAAAAAAAAGATCAGCCAGGGGTCATCCCCGACCAACTGATCCGGAAGGCAGGAAATCCATCGTTCAAGGCCCGACATCTTTCCCTGGATCATATAATCCGCTCCCTTGATCCTGAGAATACGGATCATATCCGGAAAGGCCCCGGCTTTCATGAAATAATTCAGGGCCGCTTCAGGGTCTTTTTTTTCCCAGGAGATCCGGCCGGCCTTATGATAAAGGGCATTCACTTCTTCCGGAGGCAGGGTCCGCCTTAAATCCTGGAGCAGAAAATCCCGGAACAGGTTGTGATATTTGAACCGGGAACCCAGACCGGGGATCTCCATCCTCTGGATAAAGAGATTCCTTTTTTCAAGTCCCGTTAAAACGGCCGGACCATCTACGGGTTCTGAAATATGGGCCACCATATCCAGATCAATGATATCCGGAACCGCAGTAATTCTCAAAAACTCCCGGATGGGCTCGGACAGGGTCTTGTAAATCTCCCGGGAAAAATAATCAAAGGCTTCCGAGGATACCCGTTCCGGGAGATTTGAAACTCCTCCGGACCGGCGCAGGGATTCCGAAACCAGGGTAAGCCCCCCGGCCCAGCCGTCGGTTATCTTATGAATCCTTTCGATATCCAGGGTCTTTCCCCCGTATTTCCCCTGGAAAAAGGCCTCGGTTTCATCCAGGGTAAAGGAGAGGTCTTCATTTTTCAGGAAAAACCCGTGATGTTCGGTTTTGAGCCGGGGAAGGCGAAAGGGCAGGATCGTCCGGGACAGGATAAAAAATTTATGGCGATAAAACCGGGTATTCAAAAGGGCGTTGATCATCTCAAACCCGGCCGATGATTCGTCCAGGCATTCGGCATCATCCAGAACCACAATCAGGGGAAAGGGCAGATCTTTGAAGGTCAGGGTCAGGCCTTCAATATATCGCAACAACCCCTTTTCGGCACCCAGGGTCGTTACCGGCAAAAATTCCCCGGCGTCCCCGGGTTCTGCGCCGGAAAGATATCTGATCCCGGAGCCAAGCCTGTCAAAAAGCTTGGTGTCGTCATTGTCATCCGGGCAAAGATGATACCAGAGGATTTTTTTTCCCGACTCTTTCAGGTATGAAGCCACCAGGGTGGATTTGCCCTGGGCCGCCTGGCCGGTGATAAAAAAATTCTGCCGGTGAGCATACTGATCCAGGAGGCTGAAAAGCCTTGGCCGTCTGATGGCGTCCGCAATATGGGGAGGGCCGTAGGGACCTGTCATGACTATCCTTTTTTAGGGTCTAATCATCCGTCAATGCTTCTTTCAGGACGGCGAATTTATCCATCCCGGCCATCTGAAAAATCCTGAGATAATTATAGGACAGATTTTCCATGACAACGGGCGTCTTTTTTTGCCTCAGCTCCTGTATCACGTCCATCAAAAGGGCGATACCGGATTTATCAATGGAAAAATCCTCCTGAAAGAACAGGACCCTCTCTTTTTCAGGGTTCGGATTCACGGCAGACAGCAGGGCCGAAAACAGGGGCCGGGCCGACTCACTCAATTTCCCTTTTAAAGAAAAGATGAGATTCCCGTCCCTTTGTGTTTCCGACAAAGCAAAGGCGTTATCCCTCTGCCGCTGCCTTCTTTTTTCAGCCCGGGCCAGGGCCGAACTCAGGGCATGCCGTTCAACGGGCTTGTTGATAAAATCCGAGGCGTCCAGATCAAGGGCCTCCACTGCGTTTTCCATATCCCCGTGGCCGGTGATGATAATGACTTCCGAAGGAATATCGGACTTCCTTATCCTTCGCAGCACCTCAAGTCCGTCCAGGCCCGGCATTTTCAAATCGGTAAACACAATTCCGGGCCTGATCTCATGGAACAGGGCCAATCCTTTTTCACCGTCTTCTGCCGTATAAACCTCATACCCATAGGCGGTCAAAAAAAGCCTGAACATGGAAAGGGTCGGTTTTTCGTCATCAATGACAAGAATTTTCATTTTCTTTCCCCTGGTTGGTCATTCCTGAAACCCATGGCCTGAACAATAAAATACCGGCGTCTGAATGTCAAACACTCAAATGCCTGATGGATTACACACCCCAAAACCGGTAAAGCGGGTGGCGCACCAAAACCTAGTGGCGGCCCACCGCCACTCCTAACATATTGTTATTTAAGGCGATAATTTATTAGACAAAAAGTTTTGGGGTGAAAATCCGACAGTATAATTTGAAAATTTTCGAAGTCTGTCAATTTAATTTAAAAAAACAGGCAGGGTTCGGGTCATTTTTTTGCAAAAAGTAACACTATGAAAGTAGTCTTGATTCAG
>CAZAHK010000015.1:0-38171 GCA_964484555.1 uncultured Desulfobacula sp. | reverse complement strand
CTGAAGGGCAAAGGTATCCACGTCAATAATTCTGGGATTCAACCCGGCCAAACGGGTCAGTTCAATATATTCAGCGACCAGGTCTTTTTTCACGGCAACCAGTAGCACATTGATCTGTTCAGATGAA
The DNA here is from genome assembly GCA_964484555.1 of uncultured Desulfobacula sp. Taxonomy (GTDB): domain Bacteria; phylum Desulfobacterota; class Desulfobacteria; order Desulfobacterales; family Desulfobacteraceae; genus Desulfobacula. Next base: position 38,044 of record CAZAHK010000015.1, on the reverse strand, counting down.
AACTCGCTTTCTCCGATAATCTGATAATCAATATTAACGTCATCGATATCATAGGGGATATATTGTTCAGCCTCGGCATATATGGTATTGTGAAGTTCTTTGCCCGGCCGGTTGGTTGTATTGATAGTCTTTATGACAACGGAATGGCCCCCGGTTGAAATGGCAACATTTTTCTCATGAATTTTCTGGGATTTGAAAAGGGATTTAATATCATATGCAAGGCCTTGCATATTCGCAATCCTGCCTTCGACAATGGACCCCGGTGCTATTCTGGCCATGCCGAATTTGTTCAGAACATATCCCTGACCGGTTGTTCTCAGTTCAGCCACTTTAATGAAGGAAGAACCGATATCCAGACCTATAAGATGATCTTTTTTACGAAACATCATGCGCCTTCACAACAATAAAAAAACCAATAACACTTCAGGCATAGACAGCAAACTTTTTTATATTGATATCTCACTCCAATATCACTATACTTTGGTATGATATTGCTGTCATGTCAAGCATTATCAGAATTATTTGGCCCTTTACCAGCAAAAAATTGGTACGGCTGTTATCTCAAAAAAAGAAAAGATGAAATAATGTCGCAAAAAACGAATAGGTCACATGGCATCAAGCCTTTCCGGCTGGTCAAATTTTTTACATTCTCTTCTCTGATGATCATGTTCACGGCCACCATCGTCATTTCAGCCCTGAATGCACATTGGGTTCGAAATATATTGCTAGAAAAGAGCGAAGAATATGCCTCCCTTCTTGTTGAGAACCTGAATCACCAGATCATTTCCAGGTTCATGCTTCCCGTATTAGTACAATATGGTGAGATCAGGCTGCGTGAAAAGGAACAGTTTCTTTTAATGGACAAGGTTGTCCGGTCTACCCTGCACAGTTTCAATGTTGAAATGGTCACCATTTATGACGAGAACAATATTATATCTTACAGTTTTGATACATCCAAGATAGGACAACAGAATGCAGGTGGATTTCATTATGAAAAAGCAATGAAACGAGAAGCCACATCAAGGTTGATCCAGCAGGGCAGTTTCCTTGAACTGATGTTCTGGTTTCCCGAGGAAACAAAAATCATCACTTTTTCTCCTTTAAGGGCTGAAAAATTGAAATCACCGGCAAGCCTGGCCGGACCTGTGCTGGGGGTTGTTGAAATTGTGCGGGATGTTTCCGGCGATTATAAAAAAATAGTTAAACTCCAGGGACTTATTATTGGTTCCTGTTTCATTGTCATGGGGCTCCTGTTCATCGTACTTCGTTTTGTAGTCAAACATGGGGAAAAGATTATTGAGAAAAGAGCGGACGAACGGCTCAAACTTGAAGAAAAATTACGCCAGGCAGAACATTTATCTGCCATTGGTGAAATGACCGCGGGAGTATCCCATGAAATTCGAAACCCCCTTGGAATTATTAAGAGCAGTGCTCAATTATTAAAAAAAAAAATGGAGAAAGTGGATGCCCAATCCACCATACCGGATATCATTATCGAAGAATCAGCACGGCTTGATAATATTATTACGGATTTTCTGAATTTTGCCCGACCCCAAACACCGGATTTCCGTCCCTGTAGAATAGAAAGTATTATTGAGAAAAATATTGCCTATCTCAACCCCCAGATAGAAGACCATAATTTTAAAATTATCAAAGACATATCCGATTCTTTGCCTGAAATATCAGCGGACAGCGCCATGCTTTATCAGGCATTTTTAAATATTCTGATCAATGCATTTCAGTCTTTAAAACAAAACGGCCTCATTACCATAAAAGTAAAATCCATTCCCGGGCATATTGTCATTAATTTTATTGACACCGGGGAAGGAGTTCCGGAAGAGGTCCTAAAAAAAATATGGACACCATTCTTTACGACTAAGGACACTGGTACAGGTCTAGGGCTGGGCCTTGTAAAGAATATTATTGAAGCGCACAATGGTATGATTACCATCACCAATGAACCGACTAAGGGTGCAAATGTTGAAATCAGGCTGCCGGTTTAGGAGATAACCCTATGGAAAAGATATTGATCGTTGACGATGAAAAAAATTATCCCATGGTCATCAGTGAACTCTTATATGAAGAAGGGTATTCATCAGTAACCGCCTCCAGTGGAATGGAGGCCCTGGATATTTTAAACAATGAAATCATCGATCTTGTTTTAACCGATGTAAAAATGCCGGGAATCAGCGGAATTCAACTACTTGAAAAAATAAAGGAAATCAATCCGGATATCCCGGTCATCATCATGACGGCTCACGGCAGTGTGGAGAAAGCGGTGGAAGCCATGCACAAGGGAGCCTATACATTTATCCTGAAACCCTTTGAAAATCAGGCCCTCATCGCTCACATTGCCAAGGCCATCTCGGTGTATCGGATTGTTCAGGAAAACAACATTCTTCGGGAAGCCATCACGTCCAGGTTCAGCTTTGATAATATCATCGGAAAAAGTAAACCCATGCAGGAGATCTATGAAACCATCAAAAAGGTAGCCCCCTCCAATGCCAGTGTGCTGATCGAAGGGGAAAGCGGTACGGGCAAAGAGCTGGTGGCCAAATCCATCCATTATAACAGCCTGAGAAAAGGAAACCCCATGGTTGCCGTAAACTGTGCCGCCTTTGCCGAAACCCTGCTTGAGAACGAATTGTTCGGTCATGAGAAAGGGGCCTTCACCGGAGCAAATACCATGAAAAAAGGCCGGTTTGAAATCTCAGACAAAGGGACCCTCTTTCTGGATGAAATCGGTGAATTGCCCATATCCCTTCAGGTTAAACTGTTAAGGGTCCTCCAGGAAAAAACCATTGAACGGGTGGGCGGAACAGACTCCATTCCGGTTGACTTCCGCCTGATTTCAGCTACTAATAAAAATCTTGAAGATGAGGTCAAAAAGGGCAAATTCAGGGAGGATTTATTTTACAGGCTTAATGTTGTTAAAGTAAAGCTCCCCCCCCTGAAGGACCGATCCGATGATATCCCTTTATTAATCAGGCATTTTATCGACAAATACACTCATGGATCTCAGTCAATCGGTAAAGTATCCGGAATTTCTCCGGAAGCGGTCAGGATTTTATGCGACTATAGATGGAAGGGCAATGTTCGAGAGCTTGAAAACGTTATAGAACGCTCTGTCATCTTTTGTAACGGGGATACGATAACCCCGGCCGACCTTCCCGCCCAGTTGAGGCAGAATCCACCTTCAATTCTCGACCTTGAAGGCATTCCGGAAGGGGTTGGGCTGGCGGAAACCCTGGCTGTTGTCGAAAAAAGGATGATACAAAAAGCCATGAAGCTTTCCGATAACATCCAGACAAAGGCCGCCGACCTTCTGGGGATAGGAAAAAGCGGGTTGAATCAGAAACTTAAAAAATTCAATCTGGATAAAGAATAAATCGATTTATTCAGGGTTCAAAATATTAAACTATTCTTTTATCCCTCCATCAAGGCCGCAGTTACAATAGCGGAACGGGTTCATGCATGATTTTCAGATAAAAAAAGTTTAAAATATTGAATCTGTTTTCGATGGCAACTCTGGACTTACTCATAATTGAAACTCGAATTTCAGGTTTCAAACCATGAAAAAATCAATTATTTCAAATTATTAATGTTCAGACAAAATTATTTTTCAAAAGATGTGGGGGTTTGGCAGGGATTTTGCTTTATATATTCATAACTAACAAAACGTTAGTTATTTCATCTTTTTTTCCTTTTCTTAAAAAGGCTGCTCTCGCAAAGCAGCCTTTTTAAGTTTTGGATCAATTCATTTCCTGAACCTTACCCTTGGCAATGGTCGTATACATGGAGTTCCCATGCTCGGTCATGATTTTTTCATACATTTTTTTACTTTCGACCATATTTCCGGAAGCTTCGTCCAGCATTGCCAGTGAAAATCTTGCTTCATCTTTTAATAAATCCGTTTTACCTTTTTCGATCTCGAGAAAATAGCCTTTTGCCTCATCAAATTCTTTTCTGGCGATACACACATGTCCCAGAGAAGCAAGAATAAAATTTTTGATCAATTCGTCGTTTTCAAACACTTGCAGGGCTTCTGTATAGTATTGATAGCTTTGATCAAATTTTGAAGCCTCATAACAGATTTTGGCAAATTGAATCTTAGCAAGTTTGCCGGCATTGGTATTGGCATATTCGGTAAAAATAGTCTTAAAATCCGCCTCGGTTTCCAGGTATCCTTTTTCAGGATCATTTGCCTTCGCATATTTTTCTAATGCCTCGGTCACCAAGATATCGGCCTTATTCTCAGCCTTTTGGAAACTATACATGATCCCTGAAAAAATAAGGGCCACCAGAACAACGGCGCCTCCTATCAGAATTAATTGCTTCTTAAATTCTTTTATGAAGGCCATCACCTTTAATAAATTTTCCTGGAAAGGATCCAATTGTTCCAATTCCTTTTTCCGATCCCTTGAAATTTTGTCTGCCATAGTCTTTTTCCACCTTCTATAAAATATTGAATATTTGATTTACCATATAAGTGAATTATGAATCCAACCGACATCGCCATCGGCATGTTGAATTTTAATCCAGGGGCCTTTTCTTTCTAACACCTTGAAGGGAACTCCTTTGTCCACGGTAAACAGGATGCTGCTCTTTGTATCGGGTTTTGCCCTCACATTGGATTTGTCTTTAACCGCAATCACACTATCGACCTTCCCCAGAAGAGAATTATGAAGCCAGGCCATATCATTTTCATAATCTTTGACCTTATACCAGTTCCCTTTTTTTTCAATCACGATGACAGGATGGTATTGCTCGACCTGCCACAAAACAGTATCTTCCGTCCCAGGACCTGACCGCATATTTGCAATGCCGGAGATAACAGAAAGCCTCTCCTCTGCAAGAGCATCCACCGGCATAAAGGATAATGAAAAAACAACAAACGCCATTATTCCCTTAACTGCAACCCTATTGAAATATTTCATAAAAAAGCCTCCCGGATACCTAACTTAATCGAAGCCCAACAGCACTCCCGTTCGATATACCAGAAATGACATGCCCCACGCAACCATTGTCGTATAAATCAGATTAAACCCTGCCCAACCGGCAGAAGCCTCTCTATAAATCGTCATCACCGTTGCAAAACAAGGCACATATAATAACACAAAAACCATTATGGAAAGCGCGGAAAGAGGTGTCATGCCTGACTTTTTCAAGGCTTTTTCAAGGGCTTCCCCTCCTTCACTGCCGACACCATATAACACACCCATGGTGCTGACAACAACCTCTTTGGCCACAAAACCGGTAACAAGGGCAACGCTCGCCTGCCAGCCAATTCCCAGCGGTGAAAAAACCGGTTCCAATACTTTTCCGAGTCTGCCGATATATGAACCGGCGATTCTTTCCTGCTCCTGTTGATGCTTAATCTCTGTCAAGGTCAAAGCCAATTGGTGATCCAATGCTTCCATCTCCCGGGTGGTGGCCGATAAAATTTTTTGGGCATATTCAATCTTCACCAAATGGATCTTTCCATCATAATCTTCTGAATAGGATACCTGTTTTGGAAAATTTGAAAGCCCCCAAATAATAATGGACCCTACAAGAATGACCCCGCCCATTTTTTTCAAAAACATTTTGCCCCTATCCCACATATGGATCATAAGGCTCTTAACCATGGGGATTCGATAGGGCGGCAGTTCCATAATGAAGGGGGCCTCTTCCCCTTTAAACAAAATCTTTCGGAATAGTCTTCCGGACAGGATGGCAATAAGAATCCCCATGAAATATAGACCGAATATCACCGTACCGGCCCTGTCGGCAAAAAAACTGCCGGCCAATACGATGTATACGGGAAGCCTGGCCGAACAGGACATGAATGGGGTCATTAAAATGGTCAGGATTCGATCATTTTTACTCTCAAGGGTCCGGGTGGCCATAATAGCCGGAACATTGCAGCCGAAGCCCATCAGCATGGGGATAAAGGATTTTCCATGGAGGCCAGCCGTGTGCATCACCCTGTCCATTAAAAAAGCCGCCCTGGCCATATATCCTGTATCCTCAAACAAGGCGATACAAAAAAACAGGATAAGGATATTGGGAAGAAAGACAATGACACTTCCAATCCCGGCCATGACACCGTTCACCAGAAGGTCTTTCATCAGGGAGGAAGGCAGGGTCTTCTCAAGACCCGCAGACAGCAGTGACACTGCGCTTTCAATCCAACCCATGGGGTAGGCCCCGAGGGAAAAGGTCAGTTGAAACATGGCCCAGATAAAAAAGATAAACACCGGAATCCCAAAAAACCGGTCCGTCAAGACAAGATCAATATTCCTCGATATATCAATCCGCTTACCCGCAAGATTGGTCACCGTCTCTTTGACAATCCCGGCAATCACCCCATACCGGTCATCGGTCAATACAATCTCAAAATCATCCTCAAACAGGCTTTGAATTCTTTTCCGGCTCTCTTGGGCGGACTCTAGTATCTGTTTTGCAGATGAGGCTGATATTTCCTGAAGCCTGGACTTAATCACCTTGTCATCTTCAAGGATTTTTATGACGTTCCACCGGGAAGACCCTTCCATATTGACGCCGGATTCGACCAGATCGGCCTGGACCTTTGCAATGCAGGCTTCCACCTCCTGGCTGTATCGGATGGGACGGCTCTCTTTGCCTTGATCAAATCTTAAAATTTCATCAATTGCCGTCTCTATCAAATGGTCTGTTCCCTTATTTTTATTTCCGATGGTAAACACAACAGGCAATCCCAGAAGTTCGGACAGCTTTGCCGCATTAATCTGAATTCCTTTTGCATCGGCCACATCCGCCATATTCAACACAAATATGGCGGGCCTTCCCAGTTCAAGAATCTGAATTGCCAGAAACAGGCTACGTTCCAGGTTGGAGGCATCAATAATAACAACCACAATATCCGGGCGTTCGTTGATGACAAAATCTCTTGCTGTAATCTCTTCAATTGAAAACGGGGTCAGGCTGTAAGTTCCCGGAAGATCAACAATGGTCAGATCATGAGTCTTGAACCTAAGTTTCCCCTCTTTTTTCTCAACCGTAACGCCGGGCCAGTTGCCCACTTTCTGTCGGGCGCCGGTCAGATTGTTGAATATGGTGGTTTTACCGCAATTGGGATTTCCGGCAAGGGCAAGGGTTAAATTCTTATTCATCTTTTCTGTTTCTAAATCCTATATTTTCAACAAGGATATTCGAAGCCTCTTCAACCCTGAGTGACATATGGTATCCCTTGACAACGATCTCAATGGGATCTTTTAGGGGGGCGTATTTTTCCACATAAACGGCAGTGCCCCGGTTGATTCCCATTTCAAGCAGTCTCCGCCTCAGGATTCCTTCTCCCGAGACCTTCCGGACAATCCCTTCCTGACCGGATTTCATCTGACTGAGCAAGCGGGTGTCCTGAAACAGCGGGCTTGACTTCCCTTCGCCTTCGCGGGTCAGTTCCGTAGCCGGATCGAAAAGCTGAACCATGATCTTCTCGGCCATGCCTTTGCCGAGGACCATCCGGTTTTCACCGGTTGCAATCACCACCTGACCGCCGAAACCAGAAGAGACGATTTCAATCAGATCTCCTATTTTCAAGCCCATTGAAGAAATTCGAAGCTGCATCTGTTTCCCGGCTTCAAGCTCTTTAACAATGAGTTTTTCGCCTTTTTTAGCCTTATGCAGCGGAACAAGGGGACTGCGGTCCTCCAGGCATTTGGAACAAATGCCGTAGATCTCCATTTTATGCTGGAGCATATGGAATCCATAAGCTTCTGCTACTTTGAGCTGCTGCTTTTCGATGGCTTCGTCCCTGAATTCCAGGATCATTCCGCATTTTGTGCAGACCATATGGTCATGATGCAACCCAAGATGTCTGTGCTCATAATGGGTCTCTTTATCTTCAAATTCTATTTTTACGGCAAACCCGAACCGATATAAAAGCTCCATGCTGCTGAGTACAAATTCTTTTTCAAGATGAACCTTATCTTCTTCAAGCTGGGCCATAAGATCGGTGATGGTAACATGATGCTCAAGCTTTAGGAACGCTTCCAGAACCAGAAGCCTGGAATCAAACCGGTCAATTCCCTGCTGCTGGAACAATCTTTTGAACTGCTTTTTTTCATGTTCGTGTGTATTGTTCATATCCTTTGTTCCTTAAAATAACAGTGTAAGATATTATAGCTGCCGGCTTATGTCAAGAAAATGGAAAACCCATGCTCACGGCTTGAAAGGTCGAATACAAAAAAGAAAACCATCTTGACAATGGATTGATTTCTCGGTTAGGTATCGGCATGTTAATAACGCCCCTCATCAAATTCACTGCATAATGGACGGAACGCTCGCCCAATATCTTGTTAAGGACCTGGTCATCAAGGACCGGGTGATTCGGAACAGAATGGTGCTTGCACCCATGGCAGGGCTTGGGCATATTGCATTCAGAAGGCTTGTTTCGGAATTCGGGGGCTTTGGCCTTCTTTTTACAGGGATGTGCAACGCCAAAGCCATTCCCCATGAAAACCCCCGCACCTCCCCGGTTTTTAAATGGCAGAAAGAAGAACTCGGCTATCTTGTGTGCCAGATCTTCGGGTCGGACCCCGAAAGCATGGCCGCTGCTGCCGTACGCATCGAAAAAGAAGGATTTTTCGGCGTGGATCTGAATTTCGGCTGCTCTGTCGCCGCGATCTGCAAAAAAGGATATGGTGCCGCCCTGTTAAAAAATCCCGAGCTTTCATCAAAAATTGTAAAAGCCGTTAGAGAAGCTGTATCCATTCCTGTATGTGTTAAATTCAGGACCGGTTGGGAAAACGATTCTCTATCTGCCGTTAATATGGCCAGACGGTTTGAAGAGGCCGGGGCTGATGCCTTGACCTTCCATCCGAGGATTGCCCCGGACAGAAGGACCCGCCCGCCCCAATGGGATATGATCCGGCTTGTTCAGGAAGCCGTCTCTATACCGGTATTCGGCAACGGAAACCTTTTTGAGGAAAAAGACGGAATCCAGATGATCCGGCAGACCTCCTGCCAGGGACTGTCCATCGGCAGAATGGCGGTGGCAAGGCCCTGGCTCTTCAGCCAGTGGACAAACCGGTTTATACCTGGAAATGATATTTTCCATCAAACGGCCCTGAGGTTTTCACACCTTCTTCCAGATCACTTTGATGAGCATTTTTCTGTAAGGCTATTTAAAAAATATGCCCCCTATTTCTGTGCCAATTTTAAATTCGGACACCAATTGTTAAAAAAACTTGTCCGTGCCCAAACCCTGGTTGATATTCGGAACAACCTTGAATCAATTTTTGAATCCAACCCGGAAACCCTGTCAAGACCCAACATTAATTTATTCTTATAAGTCTTAACTATTCAGATAATAATTTTTAAAATTTATTAAAATTTAGAATTTTATTCTTGACTCTGTTTAAATTTTGGACAATTATTCTAAATATTAAAATTTTATCGGAGATCATCATGAACTTAACCCCCCGGATACTGACCCAAATTGCAGGGACCTATGGAACCCCAACCTATATTTACGACCTGGACCGGATCAAAGAAAGGTATCTCTATTTCCAGGAGGCATTTCCATGGCCGGGACTGACCATCTGTTATGCCATGAAAGCCAATTACAATCCCAGTGTTTTAAAAACCCTGCATTCCCTCGGCGCCTTCATCGACGCCGTCAGTCCGGGAGATTTATATATGGCCGCGGCCTGTGGGTTTGATATTTCCCGGATCATATATACAGCCAATAATATGAAAGATTCCGAAGTCGATGAGGTCATGAAAACAGGAGTCCTCATGAATATCGGGTCTTTGTCCCGTCTTGAAAAATATGCGGTTCGATATCCGGGGACACGGCTGTGCCTCCGTTTCAACCCGGATGTTGTGGATGGGGAACACGACAAAATCAAAACCGGCGGGGATCTGACAAAATTCGGCATTCTGCTCGAAGACATAGACAAGGTCCTCAGAATTGTCAAAAAATATGGGCTTAAAATTATAGGGCTCCATGAGCACACCGGATCAGGCCTGACCAAACCGGACTCCATCATAAATTCAATGAAAAACATCATGTCCGTTGCCGTAAAACATAATTTTCCCGACCTTGAATTCCTTGATTTCGGCGGCGGATTTAAGGTACCCTATGGCCCGGATGAAACGGAAATAGATTATAAACACATGGGGCGGGATATTATCGCTTTATTTTCAGACTTCTGCGATAGATACGGAAAAAAGCTCGCCCTTTATTTTGAGCCTGGAAAATTTCTTACGGCCACGGCAGGTTGCCTGCTGGTTGAGGTCAATACCATTAAAACCAATCGCAAAAAAACCATCTGTGGAACGGATTCAGGGTTCCCCCAGTTGATCCGCCCCATGTTTTATGACGCCTATCACCGTATTGAAAATGTCAGCAACCCAAAGGATGAAAAAATGGAATATGATATCTGTGGAAATATATGCGAAACAGGGGACCTGTTTGCCAAAAGCAGAAGGATCAGCAGAATCAGGGAAGGCGACCTTCTCTCCATCAACGATGCTGGGGCTTATGGCTATGCCATGGGCGGGGTTTACAACCTTCGCCCCATGCCGGCAGAGGTTGTGATTGAAAAGGGCCGGGTCAGGCTTTCCAGAAAAAGGCAGACATCACAGGCCCTTGTCCGCTCGATACTTGAGGAAAGCTCTGAACTTTTCTCTGATCAGTTCAATACCCCTTCCGATGAAACCGGTGTTCAAGCTTAGAGATATGATTCCGGATCTGATAGGGTTTAAATGCCTTAAATGTGGTGCCTGCTGCCGTCAGGAAGGATATGTCCGTCTTGAAAAAAATGAGGCCGACATCATTGCCGCCTTTCTTTCAATGGATGTCCGTCAATTCATTGAAACCTGCACCATTCTCACAAGGGATAGAATAGGCCTGTCTTTAAAGGAAAAAGGAAACGGAGATTGCCTGTTTCTGACCGATGACGGCTGCCGCATTAATGCGGTTAAACCCCGGCAATGTCTTGAATTCCCTGTCAAATGGAAATTCAAGGATTTTGAGCACATCTGCGCCTGGGCCATTCAATCGTCAAAAAAAAAATTAAAGACCGAGAATAGCCAGGCCTTCTTCAAGTTCAAAATAGGGTTTCAGGTCATAGCTATACCCGGGTACGCCAAAATATATGGCCAGACTTTCCCCGATGGCCTTTAGCCCTTCCGCCAGCCGGCTGTTGTCCAGCTCATAAAATGTGATGGAATTCATACCGCCCGTCATGCTGGAAGAAACATAGGGACCTCTTTTGGTCAGAAACTCCGGCAAAACAGGTGCCTTGAGGTAGCGTCTTGCAATTTCCTTGGTGCTTTCAGGGGGATAACCGACATTTGAAATAATGATCATGGACTTCTCCTTTTGAATCGATGATGGTGGCTCCTATAACAAAAATATTTCCATATATGACCTTGGCTGTCAAATCATTTTAACCACCGGCTTTGAATATGCAGATTATCCCAGCCACCCGATATCCGGATTTTCAATAATGAATTTGATTTCTATTGAATATTGCGATTTGACGAAGCCGAGGAGACTTCATACAATTCCATCATTAAAAATAAGGAGCCTATGATGCTAAAAAACACAATTGACTGCCGGGGGCTTCAATGCCCGGAACCGGTACTGAAAACAAAAAAATACCTGGAAGCAGAGGCTGCCGTTGAAATAGAGGTCATTGTCGACAATGATGCAGCCGTTGAAAATGTCAGCCGGTTTCTGAATTTCCAGGGATTCAACGTCTCTGTTGACTCTGATGGAGGTTTTTCAACGGTTTCAGGCCAGAGGGACCCGGAAAACGCAAAAAAGCTTGAAGGCTGGCCGGAATCCATAAACATCAAGGAAAAATCCGACCAGCAAAAAATTCTGGTCATGATCTCCTCCCGGAATATGGGAAAAGGGGATGACGATCTGGGGCAAAAGCTCATGATCAATTTTATAAAGACCCTGAAAGAGATGGGAACCGATCTCTGGAGAATCGTTTTTGTCAATGACGGCGTAAAATTCGCCGTAAAGGGCTCGGCAATTCTGAATGAACTCATGGAATTGGAATCCTCCGAGGTCAGTATCCTGGTCTGCGGGGCCTGCCTCACGCATTTTAATTTACTGGAAGAAAAAAAGGTGGGGGAAACCACCAATATGCTGGATGTTGTTACCTCCATGCAATTGGCCGACAAGGTAATTAATTTCTGATTTTTAAAATTTCAGGGTCTCCGTCGGCAACTCTTCAGACCCGTGTTCATTTATTGGTGACAAAAAAATCATCAATGATTTTCTGCTGTTTTAAGTGCTGACCATAGCTGTCGGCGCTTTTTTTATCCGCAAATTCAGAAACCCGGACCACAAACCAGGTTTTCCCCCCGCCACCCACCTTTTTCACGGTTGCCTCAATATCCTTTTTCTTCAGGTTGTTCACATAAATATCGGCAAATTCCTTTTTCAGATATGCCGAAACCTGTATGGTAAAAGGCTTGACCACAGGGATATCTATTTTTTCCACTATTTTTTCAGCAGGCGGAGGATTCGGCTTAACCATATGGGATACAGTATTAATGATGAAAGCCGTGAGGCAAATCGAAACAAATCCCAGAAACCCTATTTTAAGATAGGATTGAGCCTTTTCATGGTCTCTGATAAATCCATACACCCGATGAACCGATAAAATCAGAAAACCAGAAACAGATCCGGCACTGCCGGCTAAAAATTGAATTAAACAGATTGCTCTGTCTAAAACCGCCCGAATATATTTTCCAATCTCAATCTTCTGTTTTACCTTGGCTTTCCTGACTGGTTTTATTATCGGCTGGGAATAGGGCTTTTGCTTTTCAAGGGTCTCGCCGGGATCAGCAAGTGCAGAACCTGCCCTTGGATAAGCCTTTGCAAAGGAAGGGGGTTTTTGCTCAAGCGGATACACTTTTTTTCCAGCATAGCCCCCTTTTCCGGATTTCTGAAAAATATCCGACATCCTTTCAGACAAGGGTTTATGGGTATAATAGGTTTCGGCAAGCAGGGTTAGAACCTCCTGATCGAGATCACTGAGTTTCCGGGCTGTCTGCACCTGCCTGAGCCAGCGTTCCGCTATGGTTTCATCGGCTGGATTCATTTTTAAATACATGGCCGTGGCCAGATTAAAATTCTCATTTCCAGCCGATGTATTCAGTTTGAACCTTGCGATGGCGCCGGATATTTTCCGGGTTATTTGTCTTGCGGAAAACAGTCCCAAAAGAAAGGTATCATAGAGTCTTAAGGCCCTGGCATATTGTTTTTCAGCTTTGGTGTTTAATCCGGCCCTCTCCCAGGCCTGGGCTTCTTTAATAAGATTGGCCACGGCCTTTTTCCCGGCCATATCCAACAAAAATCCGAGCAACAGGATAAAGCTGGCCATCATGATCCATAAGAGTCCAATCGGATTGATATCCGGAAAAATTTTTGTAATTCCGGATATCAGATAAAACCCCAGCGGGATAAAAAAAAGAGCGGTAATCCAGAGCCGAACACCGATATTTCTTAAAATCCGGATCATTATGGTTCATCCCGGCATAATTGCTGTTCCGTCTTTAAAGGAACACTCATCTGTTCACGGCCGCCCCCTTGTCCTTCCGGCGGGCACCCGGTGACCGCATCCACTGCTTCAAAATGAACATTATCGGGAATCGGGAAGTCTCTCTCAGGGTCTGAGTTCACGGCATTCATCATAAAATCAGCCCATATGGGTGCAGCCCCTCTTCCACCAGTGATGCCGATATTATTGCGGTCCAAAAGCTTTCTTTCCTTATCAAATCCGGTCCAGACAGAAGCACACAGGGTTGGTGTAAACCCTGTGAACCAGGCATCATTGAAATTGTCCGTCGTTCCCGTCTTCCCTGCCGCCGCCCGCTTAAAACCCAGTTGTCGGATGGACTTTCCGGAACCGGTATCAATGACGGATTTCATCATATCCACCAACTGATAGGTGATGGAAGGGTCCAGAACTCTTTTTTCCTGGACAATGTGTTCAAAAATAATCCGGCCGTAGGCATCTTCAACCCGCCAGAATAAAAAGGGCTCATGTTTCACGCCTAGGGTTGCAAAGACCGAAAAGGCAGACGCCATTTCAAAAGGAGTTACATTCGAGGTTCCCAGGGCTACGGAATAAACCTCTTGCAAAGGACTTTCAATGCCGCATGTTTTAGCCGTCCGGACCACGGCAACGGGACCGACTTTTTCCACCATCTGAGCTGCAATGGTATTAACGGACTCGGTCAATGCTTTTTTCAAAATCATCCGGCCGGTAAAGGTTTTGCTGAAATTCCGGGGTTCCCAGTCTGCAGCCCCTTTGACCGGGATAAGAACAGGTTTGTCCGTCATTACGGTTGCCGGATGAAATCCCAGGTCTTTCAAAGCCGTATAATACAGAAAGGGTTTAAAACCGCTGCCTGGCTGTCTTCTGCTTTTTACGGCCCGGTTGAATTCGCTTTCGTAATAATCTCTTCCGCCGATCATGGCTTTGACGGCTCCGGACCCCGTATCAATGGCGACAATAGCGCCCTGGGGACGATCAGCAACACCATCGGTTATCCCCATCATGGCATCAAGGTTTTCAAGTCCTTTCTTCAAGGATTGCTGCGCATAAGATTGAAGTCTTGTATCAAGGGTTGCATAGATCTTTATTCCGCCATGATATACCACATCTTCCCCATATTTTGAAATCAGTTCACTGATCAGGGCATCCAGAAAATAACTGCCGGTTCTGGAATCTGATTGTTCATTATAAAGTTCAGGCTTTGCCAGCATGGCCTGCCGGGCTTCAGCATCAGAAATAAACCCGGCCTGAACCATTCTGTTTAAGACAATATCCCGCCGCTTGAGCGCAAGATCATAATGCCGGAAAGGATTATAATGGGTCGGGGATTTCGGGAGCCCTGCAAGCAGTGCAGCCTCGGGCAGGGTTAAATCAAGTGCTGTTTTTCCAAAAAAAATCTGGGCTGCTTTTTCCACGCCTTGGGCCCCGGCCCCGAAATGGATCTGGTTGATATAGGTTTGCAAGATTTCTTCCTTTGTGCTGGAAGCTTCTATCTGCAGGGACACGAGAAGTTCCTTGAATTTTCGGGCATAGGTTTTTTTAAAACTGAAGAATAAATTTTTGGCCAGTTGCTGGGTAATGGTCGAAGCCCCTTCCACTTTTCCGGAGGGTGATGTCAGGGTTACATAAAGGGCTTTTAAGGTTCTGAGTTTATTTATGCCCCGGTGTTCGAAAAAAAGATGATCTTCTGTTGCCAGGATGGCGTTGATAAAATTTTTGGACACCATGTCCAGGGAAACCGCCTGCCTTTCCCCCAGACGGATCAAAACCTGGCCGGTTGATGCATAGATCTGGGTCTGGGGTGTTTCTATAATTTTGCTTAAGGGAGAGGGCAGTTTTGGCAGATCTTTTGCCATATAGAAAACCAGAAACATCCCTGAGAGGCTTCCAAGAGAGACGAGAATCAGCCCCATAAAAAAGCAGAACCGGAAAATGGCGCTAACCCTTAAGAAAAGACTCATTTTGCCTCTCCCTTCAGGTTCAAACTCAACTGCCAGACTGCCCACTCACGGCCTTTTAAAAACACGACCTGCTCTCCCCCAGGTCCTTCAAATTCAAATCCAAGTTTGATATACCCGTTTACCGCCTCATTAAATATTCCGACCCGGATGAGCTTTCCTGCCTGCTCAAGCAGGGCTTCAGGGTTTACGATCAGATCCGGGATAATTTCCGCCGGCAATTTTAAAAGGGCGTCAAAGAAAATCCGGGCCGGATAAATACGGTCCTGAAATCCGGCCATGTCCGTCAGAATTCCGGCCAAGGGCTTATCCTCATTTTCGATTTCGATAATATCTTCTTTTTGGAGCTCAATCTCCTTGATGACCCTGTTTTCAGAATCAATGAAAAAGATTTTTATCCCGCCCTTAACCCCTTCACAAAATATCCTATCAAGGTCGCTGCCGTTGAGGAGCCATACCAGGCTTGCCGGATCAATGATCTTCAGGGATGATGATTTCTCAAGGCTGAGATACAGGGTTTTAAACTGTTGTCTTTCAAGTGTCACCCATTCTCCCGGCAGCAGGCTGGACAAAAGCTCCGAAAAAGAACCTGCCGCATTCGCCGTCTGCCGGATATCCTCTTTTTTATTGACAATGGTTTTCAGGTATTCATGGGCATTGGTGGTTTGCTTTCCAATTTCCCAGACCGCCCCTATTTCAGGGCGAACCTCATTGGTAGAAACCAGATAGGACCCTACCAGTTTTTCAAACCAGTCAAATCTGAATTCGGAAATGAAAAATATTGCCGTCAGCAGAAACAGGGCAATATTGAGAAATGAAAATATCCTTTTGAACCACTCGGAAAAACTCAGCGGTTCATACCAGTGAGGGGCCATGCAAATCCTGTCTCAATCCCTTGCTCTATGCTTTTCCAACCAGCTTCAGGGATTCATTGTAAATGGAATATAAATTTTTATGCTCTGCCAAGGCTTTGGATAAAAATGCCTCCATGTGATGGATGTCATCCTGATGAATGATATTGTTGACACTGGAATGCAAGGCCGCCATATTATCATTGGTGTTGAATTTCCGGCTGATTAAAACAATACAGATTTTTCGCCTCAAAGACATATCAATGGCACTCATCCTCTCGATAATTCCCGTTGCTCCCTTATTCTCCGGGTCAAAATCATCCTCCAGGATCAGAAGCTGATAGGCATTGTATTCCATTCTATTGAATGCCCCCCGCATATCAACAGCGGCTTCGGCATTCAATCCCATCAGATCCAGCACCGAATTTATCTTTGGCTTCAATTCCGACCGGTCAACACAGACTAGGGTATTCAGCGGGTCTTCAAAACGCCGCTGATAAAAGGAGTTCTTTTTCTCTTCCTCAGGCGGATGGGATTTCGGTGCTGCCGGGATTTGGATCTTTTCCCTGCATTTGGGACAGACAACGGTCGATTCCTTGTCTTTGGGCAGCTTGTGATCCGGAATATTCAGTTTTGTATTACAGTTATGGCAGGTGATGT
This sequence comes from uncultured Desulfobacula sp., assembly GCA_964484555.1. Classification (GTDB taxonomy): domain Bacteria; phylum Desulfobacterota; class Desulfobacteria; order Desulfobacterales; family Desulfobacteraceae; genus Desulfobacula. The sequence goes on along the minus strand of CAZAHK010000015.1, from coordinate 21,022 downwards.
TCATAACACTTATTTTCCTTTATATCCAAGATCAATCTCCAAAGAATCAATCTTGGAAGTGGTCTCGCCCCGTGAACTTTTGATCGAATCGAGTCCTCGGCCGACAATATCCTTTCGTGATGCATAGGAAATGGCTGTATTCTCATCGATCTTGCCTTCTTCATACAAAGAGATAATATATTCATCAAAAGAGACCATTTCCTGGGGCTTTCCCGCCGTAATAATTTCATTGAAGGTTTTTCCTTCGGATTCTCCATGGAGGATGGAATCTTTTACCCTCAGATTGGTTCCCATGATCTCAAAGGCAGCAACTCGGCCGCCGCCTATTTTCGGCAGCAATCGCTGGGAACAAACCCATCGGAGGGTATCAGCCAGACGGATCCGGATCTGCTTTTCTTCTTCCGTGGAAAACATACCCAGTACACGGTTGATGGTCTGCCCGGCATCCACGGTATGCAGGGTGGACAAAACCAGATGGCCTGTTTCCGCAGCCGTAAGTCCTATTTCAACGGTTTCCCTGTCCCGCATCTCACCCACCAGAATCACTTTGGGGGCCTGACGCAAAGCAGCTCTCAAACCGTTGGCAAAGGTATCAAAATCCGCACCCAGCTCTCTCTGATTGAATGTGGATTTTTTCTGGGGATGCTGATATTCAATGGGATCTTCCAGGGTGATAACATGAACCGATTTTGTTTCATTGATCTTATCCAGCAATGCCGCCAGGGATGTGGTTTTACCCGAACCTGTGGCTCCGGTCACAAAAATGATGCCGTTCTTTTCTTCCGACATCCTGTGAAAGGCTTTGGGCAGCACCAGTTCCTCAATGGTGGGAATCTGAGTTTCAAGCTTCCTGAGCACAATGGAATACCGGGCGGATCTTGAAAAAATATTCACACGGAACCGGGCCTTATTTCCAAGCTGGTAGGATAAATCGCAGGACCCCTCCCGGATCAGTGTTTCCATCAATTTGCGGTTATTATTAATCAAATTCAGGGCTATGATTTCCGTCTGAAAAGGGGTTAACACATTAAAATCAGGCTCAATGTTGACGGCCGCCAGTTGTCCTGAGCTTTCTACCTGCAGGGGTTTTCCAGGGGTAAAATTCAAATCGGAAACATTATCATGGGAATCCAGCATTTTTGACAGAATGTGATCAATCTGTTGTTTTTTCATACGGCTTTCCTTTTTATGGTATCGAAAAAGACAGGCTAAGCTTCGGTAAAATCAGCCGGCGGATTTTTCAAAAAGGACCTGAACAAAGATTTGTTATTGGCTTTGCTGTATGCAGCATCGGCGCTGATCCATCCTTTCTTGTATAAATTCATGATGGCATCATCCAGCAACTGCATCCCATATTGCTTTCCTGTCTGAATCATGGACGGGACCTGGTGGGTTTTGGCTTCCCGTATCAGATTCCTTACCGCCGGTGTTGCCACGAGAATTTCAAGGGCTGCACATCTGCCTTTTTTATCAATTCTTTTGAACAGGGTCTGGGCGATAATCGCCCGTAACCCGTCTGCCAGAGTGGAGCGTATCTGGGCCTGCTCCGTGGATGGGAAAACCTCGATGATTCTGTCCACGGTTTTGGAGGCGCTGGAGGTATGAAGGGTTCCGAAAACCAGGTGGCCGGTTGAGGCAGCTTCAATGGCAAGAGAAATGGTTTCAAGATCCCTTAACTCACCCACGAGAATAATGTCCGGGTCTTCACGCAATGCTCCCCTGAGTGCAGATGAAAATGTTTTTGTATGTAAGCCGACTTCCCTGTGGTTGACAATACAGTTCTGGCTTCTGTGGACAAACTCGATGGGGTCCTCCACCGTTATGATATGGTCTTTTCTGACCTTATTAGCTTGATCAATGATGGCGGCAAGGGTGGTTGATTTTCCGGACCCGGTGGGTCCCGTCACAAGAACGAGCCCCCGGGGCAGTTCCGCCAGTTTTGAAATAACCGGCGGAAGGCCGAGCTGGTCTACCGTCAGTACTTCAGAGGGAATCTCACGAAAAACAGCGGAAATTCCGCTCTTCTGCATAAAATAATTGGCCCTGTATCGCGCTAGCCCCGGAATCTCATATCCGAAATCCACATCACCGGTTTCCTCAAAGGTCTTGATCTTCTCCTGGGAGGTGATCTCATAGAGAAGTCCCCGCAGTTTATCACTTGTGAGGGTATCATATTTAATCCGCTGGATATCGCCATGAAGCCTTAATGCAGGCTGTTGCCCGGAGGACAGGTGGAGGTCCGAGGCCCCCTGCTCATGCATCAGTTTAAAAAAAGCATCAATTTCAGCCATTGCCAATGCCCTTTTTAGTTAAGTATTCTTGTTAATTTATGCTTGCTTTAAAAATTTCAAAGTGGAATCTGTTTCGTCAGCAGCCTTATTTTCTTCCTTGGTCATTTCAAGCATTTTTGAATGAGATTCAAGGACTGCACTGATCTGCATTTCAAGCTGAATCCGTTGACGCTTCAGCTCAATAATGTCGCTATGAAGTTGAGAGAGCCGTTTATGGGCCCTGTTCAATATTTTTTCAGCCTCAACTTCCGCATTGGCAATAATGATCTCGGAAGATTTTTTTGCATTTTCCTTCATCTGATCCAGGACTTTCTGGGACTGGATCATGGCATTCTTCATGGAATTTTCTCTTTTCCGATAGCCTTGATTTTCCAGATTCAGCCGGTGATTTTCTTCATGGAGGGTTTGAATGGAATGATTCAGTTGATCCAATTCTCTTGCCACATCTTCAAGAAAACGGTCTACTTCCTGAACATCAAAGCCCCTGAATCTTGTCGTGAATTCTTTCTGTTTAACAACCAAAGGTGTTATTCCCATACAAAATACCTCGCTTTTTATTATGCCATTGCCCGCGCCAGCCCGTGAAGACTGTTCACAACAAATCGCTGAAGGAAATAAATCGCTAAAATTACAATGATGGGAGAGATGTCAAGTCCCCCAAAATTTACGGGAAGTCTCTTTCGGATTTGATAAAAAACAGGTTCTGTGGCATTGTTGATGAACCTGACAATAGGATTATAGGGGTCAGGGCTCACCCAGGACAGGACAGCCCCGGCAACCACAATCCACATATAAATATCGAGAGCCCAGCCCATGACTCCGGCTACGGCATCAAAAAAATTGGCTAAAATGAACATTAAATTTACCTTTTTCCCGTGATTCTCTTGTTTTCACAATCCACTGGTTAACTATGAATACTACAAAAAGTCAAGTTTTTTTGAATATTTAGCCTGATTAAATTTCCATGGCCGGCGGTTGACATTTGAGGCCGGATGATTTATCAATGGTTTAACCATTTATGCCTATTCCAACCGTCAGGTCGCTTCTATCCCAACTCCGGAGGATATGGTATATATGATTTAAAATGGGTCTGAAAACGTTGTATTGCAAATTTATAAAAGGATTATATAGCCAAGGAGTTATACTATGAGCCAGTTTCAACTAAAAGAGATTAAATCCGTCTCTTATGAAAAAGCAAACATACAAAAAGGGTATACGGACAAATCCCTTCGCATCAATCTGAGTTCAAACGACATTATGATCAACCCCATTGATGAAAAAATCAAACAGACATTCATCGGTGGAAAAGGATATGATCTCTGGCTTTTGTGGAATTCGGTTTCCGGAACGACCAAATGGAATGACCCTGAAAATGCCGTCTGTATCTCATCCGGCCCCCTTGGCGGAACACCGGGTTATCCCGGCGGTGGAAAGAGCATTGTCACCTCCATTTCCCCTTTGACCGGTGCGCCCATTGACTCCAACGTCGGGGGATATTTCGGGCCCTATAAAAAATTTTCCGGTTTTGATGTCCTTCAGATAGATGGCAAAGCAATCGCTGACATGGTCATCCTCATCGACGGAATTGAAAATAAAATTAAAATCTTTGAGGCCGAAAACCTTCCCAAGGATTCCTATGAATTATCAGATCAACTGACCCGGCATTTTGATCCGGAAAAACCGGTCAATGTGTCTGTGGTAACGGCAGGCCCCGGCGCCGAGCATACCTTTTTCGGATGCCTGAATTTTTCCTGGTGGGATGCCGGAAGAAAAAGAGTCCGATATAAACAGGCCGGCCGCGGAGGCATCGGAACCGTTTTTGCCGACAAACGGGTCAAGGCCGTTGTTGCCAGACATGGCGCCGTTTCTATGAAATCAAACAATCCTGCCGACCTCGAGGCCCTCAAAATTGTCACCAAAAGCCATGCAAAAGAAATCCATGACCTGGATCCAAGGCAGAACCGCATGGCCCTGGTGGGGACCACCCACCTGGTCCCCATTATGAATGATCATGACTGTCTGCCGGTCCATAATTTCAAATTCGGTTCCCACCCTGAAAGCAAGGTCATCGGCGAAGAAATCTATGAACACATTTTTGACAAGGGATTTGACGGCTGCTGGAAAGGTTGTGCCGTGGCCTGCGCCCACGGTGTCAAAGATTTTTCCCCGTTTACGGGTCCCTACCAGGGGAAAAAAGTCTTTGTCGACGGGCCGGAATATGAAACCATTGCCGGTTGCGGATCAAACCTGGGCATTTTCGATGCCCATACCATTCTTGAAATCAATTTCTATTGCGATGCCTATGGCATTGACACCATTTCCGTCGGCACTTCCCTTGGCTTTGTCATGGAATGCTTTGAAACCGGACTAATCACCAAAGATCATACCGGAGGCATGGATTTAAGCTTCGGCAGCAGGTTCAATGCCCTGGCCATCATCCATCAGATGGCCAAAGGAGAAGGCTTTGGAGCCATTGTCGGCAAGGGTATCCGGAATATGAAAAAAATCTTTGCCAGGGACTTCGGTGCCGACATGGCCTTTATGCAGGACATCGGCATGGAATCCAAAGGTCTGGAATTCTCCGAATACATCACCAAGGAATCCCTTGCCCAGCAAGGCGGCTACGGTCTCGCCCTGAAGGGTCCCCAGCATGATGAAGCCTGGCTGATCTTCCTGGATATGGTTCACAATTTCATGCCAACTTTTGAAAACAAAGCCGAGGCCCTTCACTGGTTCCCCATGTTCAGAACATGGTTCGGCCTCTGCGGCCTATGCAAGCTTCCCTGGAACGATATCGTTCCCGAAGATAATAAAAAAACGGCGGAACCGGCAAAAGTGATGAAACATGTCGGCTGGTATGCCGACTTCTTCAGCTCCGTTACCGGTCGAAAAACAGCACCCGAGGACATCATCACCATGAGCGAGGCAGTCTATAATTTTCAGAGAATTTTCAACCTGAAGATGGGTTTCGGCACAAGAGAACATGATACCCTGCCTTACCGGGCCGTGGGCCCTGTAACACTTGAAGAGTATGAATCCCGGAAGGAAAGATATGACGAACAGCTAAAAAATAAATACGGCTTTGATATCAGTTCAATGAACACTCAAGAAAAACTATTAACGTTGCGGAAAAAAAGAGAGGGCCAATATGAAAAACTCAAGGATGCGGTTTATGAACGCAGGGGATGGACGAATAACGGTATCCCTACCGTGGAAACCGTCAAGCGGTTGCGTATTGATTTTCCAGAAGTCATGGATATCCTGAAGAAAAACGGAGTTGAATAACTATTGATTGAAGTGGACGGACAAAAAATATCCTGGTCTGAGCATATGACCCTGGCCACGCTTTTGCAGCGTCTTGAAAATGTCGAATTTTGTTCTGTGGTTCGCTTGAACGGCAAACTTGTGTCCAGTCCTAAATTTTCAGAAACCAGGATCAAGGACAATTCAAAAATAGAACTTCTGCCCCTGGTGGCCGGAGGTTAATATTATAATTTATCATTTTTAGCTTCACAAATCCGGGCCTGTCTGTTAATTACCATTAAACACAGACAGGCTGTTCATTTTTAACAGAAAAGAAGAAAGAACCGATTGAAAAAATTTCTATTATTTTTAAAAGCCCTTTTTACAAAAAAATCTACGCCCCCCCCTTCAGCTCCCCCTGCTGATATCCCGAAATCTAAGCCTCCTCTTCCGGCAGAACCTGTCCAAAATCGTCCTTCAAGGCCTCAGAAAAAAAAATGGACCATTCTGGATTTCCCGGTGGAACCCCTGGAAGGGGAAACCCGATTTCACGACCTGAGCCTTCATTCAAGCATTCTGCATGCCATTGCAGATCTGAAGTTCAATTATTGCACCCCGGTTCAGTCCAAACTGCTGCCCCATACCCTTGAAGGGAAAGATGCCACGGCAAAAGCACAGACCGGGACCGGCAAAAGTGCGAGCTTTATCATTACAATCCTGGCGGCCTTCTTTAAAACACCTCAAAAAAATAATAACGGAACACCGAGAGCACTCATCCTTGCCCCCACCCGGGAACTGGTCCACCAGATTGAAAAAGATTTTAAAGCCCTTGCCAAATATACCCGCTTTAAAATATTGGGCGTCTATGGAGGGACCGGATATCAGGAGCAGCAATCGGCCCTTAGATCCTCTCCTATTGATGTAATCGTTGCAACGCCGGGCCGGCTCATGGATTTCATGGATAAAAAACTGATTCACACGTCCAAGGTTGAGATTATCATCATTGATGAGGCGGACCGGATGCTGGACATGGGGTTCATCCCGGACGTCCGGAGAATCATCCTCACCACCCCCCATAAAAGCAAACGGCAGACCCTGTTTTTCTCAGCCACCCTGACCCCGGAAGTGTTAAGGTTGGCCCAGACCTGGACCACCGACAATGCCGTCCAGATCGAGATCGACCCGGAACAGACGGCGGCGGACAGCGTTCACCAGATTGTCTATATCACAACGGAATCCGACAAATTCAAACATGTTTATAATCTGATTACCAGTGAAAACCTCACCCGGGTGATTTTATTCGTGAACCGAAAGGATACGGCCAAATATCTGGCATCCAAATTCGAACGCTACAATCAAAAATGCAGCGTCCTTTCCGGTGATATTCCCCAGGATAAACGGTTCAAAGTCTTGGAAAATTTCAAATCCGGCAGGATCAATCTTCTTGTGGCCACCGATGTTGCCGCCCGTGGGTTACATATCGAAAACATAAGCCATGTCATCAACTATGATCTCCCCAATGAGCCGGACCATTATATTCACCGGATCGGTCGCACGGGTCGAGCCGGGGCCTCCGGCATATCCATCAGCTTTGCCGATGAATCCAGTTCTTTTTTCATCCCGGAAATAGAAAAAGTCCTGGGCTATAAGATTGCCTGCGAATATCCTTCCGAAGCCTTGGAAAAGGATTTGCCGGAACCCCGTAAGAAATTTCTTCCAAAGCCGAAGCCGGCCGGAAGAAAGCCTTTTAAACCTAGATCAAAACCTCGATTTTAGATATCCTTTCTTGACACGTAAGGATTATTCAGTGTAAATGACATAGCTTGATATGACCGGCAAATTTCTTCAAAGGAGCTAAAACACTATGTTTGGTCTTGGAATGCCTGAAATCTTGTTGATCCTGGCCATCGCCCTTATTGTCATCGGCCCCCAAAAACTGCCTGACCTTGCCAAAACCTTGGGACGAGCCATGGGTGAATTCAAGAAAGCTGCGCAGGAGTTCAAACGCAGCATTGATGTGGAAACGACCGTCAAAGATATCAAAGATATCAACTTGCCGAAAACGGATCTGAAAGACATCCTGAAAGAAGCCAATACAAAAGAGGAATCTACATCATCCGTTGATGGCCAAACCGATTCCGGCACTCCTGAAGCGAAAGAAGATTCGGCATCCACAGAAAAACCCTCCAGAAAGGTCAACGCCGACATTACGGATAATCTGAAAAGTTGAAGTCTGTCCTATGAGCACTGAAGAAAAAAGCCCCTTTACTGAACACCTGAGTGAACTTAGAGACCGCTTGGTTCGTTCCGCCATTGCCATTGGAATCGGTTTTTGCAGCGCCTATTTTTTTAAGGAAAAGCTGTTTGAAATTCTGACGGCACCTCTTATCAAAGCCATTGGGGATGATAAAAATACGCAGATGATTTTTACCGGCCTCCCCGAAGCCTTTTTTACCTATCTTAAAGTGTCCTTAATTACCGGTATCGTTGTATCTACCCCGGTCCTTTTCTATGAATTCTGGATGTTTGTTTCTCCCGGGCTTTACAGAGAAGAAAAAAAATATTTTTTGCCCATAGTCTTGCTTTCCATCATTTTCTTTATCCTTGGGTCTTCGTTTGGATATTTCATTGCCTTTCCCTATGGATTCCAATTCTTCCTCGAATTCTCAACGGATTCCATCCATGCCATGCTTTCAATGAAGGAATATCTCTCTTTTTCGTCAACCTTGCTCCTGGCCTTTGGATTCATTTTCGAGTTGCCTTTGGTTCTCTCTTTCATGGCCAGGATGGGCCTTGTGAGCGTTTCCTTTTTACAAAAAAACAGAAAATACGCCATTCTGATTATTTTCATTGTAGCTGCAGTTCTTACCCCAGGGCCTGATGTCATCAGCCAACTGCTGATGGCCGGTCCTTTAATGGTTTTATATGAAATCGGAATCATCGGCGCCCGGATATTCGGCAAAAAACCAGAGCCGGATCCAAATGAAAAATCAGATTTAAAAGAAGATTCCGGGGAGACTGATAATGCTAATGAAAGCTGATCTTCACATGCTTGTGTGTGTTTTTATATTGACTTCTTCCCGGTTCTGGGTGTAAAAACGAGACGTATAAAGATGGAAATCCCCGGTGGTTTTAGTTAATACTACCGGAAAAAGGCAAAATAAATTGTAATTAAAAAAGGAGCAGAATTGATCATGAAGAAAAAATTGCTGACATGGTTTTTGGCTGCAAGCATTGCTGTAATTTTTATTGTGACGGGACTTAATGCTGGCACAACAGTTTCCGACACAATAAAAATGGAATACAATGCCTACACCAAACGGACAAAAACCCCACCTAAATTTTCATTTGTAGAATTTACTCACAAAAAACATGCAGAAGACTACAAAATTGCCTGCGGCGAATGCCATCATGATAAGGATGGGAAACCCCTGACGCTTAAGGCGGGTGATGCTGTTCAGAAATGTTCGGAATGCCACAATATCATGGAAAAAGATAAAAAGAACCCCAAGGATATTATGGCGCTTGAAAACGCCATGCACGGCAATTGCATTGAATGCCATAAACAGGCCAATATCAAGGCAGGCGACCCCAAAGGCATGAAGGGCAATGCTCCGGCTTCATGCAACAATTGTCATGTTCCAGAGAAAAAATCCTAAGGTTTTTTAGTACTACTCTTAGTAAAAAAGGAGTTTTTCGATTTTTTCGGAAAGCTCCTTTTAACTTTTGAGAATCAAGCTGTATAAGGATTTGGAAATTTTATACGCCATCGCTTTTCCAATCAGAGATGGGGCCCAGGAAACAGCTCCTAGAGCATGCAGATGGGTATAGGTTCCAAATGTGTTCTGCTTGAAAAACCCATCTTTTTTGTCAATAATACCTTTACCCCTCTGCATTCTGAACGCCATTTCGTGATCCGCATAATCGATAGTGAGGACGCTTGAATATCTAAATTCATGGCCTTTTAATATCTCTCCAGGTTTGAAGAACGGGTTTTCATGAACCACTTCCACTTTGGTATAACCATGACCCTGCGGGGTTTTGCACAGTCCGAACTGAATCGGGAAAACACCGGACATGGGGTATGTCTGATCTTCCAGCCGGATGCTTTGTCCTAAAAATATCAGCCCGCCACATTCGGCATAAATGGGCAGCCCCTTTTCGGATAAACGTTTCAGGTTATTTCTGAATCCGTTATTCCGTGCCAGTTCCGGTGCATGGGTTTCAGGAAATCCCCCTCCCATATAAATGGCGTCCACATCCGGGATGGATGCTTCTTTCAGGGGACTGATAAATACAATCTTTGCGCCGAGTTTACGCAAGGCCTCGATATTGTCCGGATAATAAAATTGAAAGGCGGAATCCCTGATAACACCGACGGTAACCCTCTCGATCCCGGAATCTCGCTTTTCAAAGGGACCCTGAGTTTCCACCGTATGTAAATCAAAGGGGGCTTTCCCCGGGATTAAAACATCATACAATCCCTTCAGGTCGATATTGTCATTTACAATTTGCAGGGCGGCTTGAATCGCCTTGTCGGAAAAGCTATGTTCTTCCGATGTAATAAGACCCATATGCCGTTCCGGAAAATCTTCCGCATCCAACTTTGGAACAGCACCAAAGACGGGAATCTGACAAAATTTTTCGATATTGACCCGCACTTTTTGCTCATGACGCTTTCCTGCCACGCGATTCAGGATGACTCCGATAATCCGGATATCCGGATCAAACCTCATACATCCGAGAACCAAGGCAGCCATCGTCCGTGTCGCTTTGGTGCAGTCTAAAACAAGTAAAACGGGAAGACCCAGAAGTTTTGCCAGCTCGGCCGTGGAAGTGGAGCCATCGGTATCTATGCCGTCATAAAGCCCCCTGTTGCCTTCAACCACACAAATATCACAATTTTTGGAATGTTCTATATAGGATTGTTTTACAGTCGCGGGGGGACACAAAAATGTGTCTAAATTATAGCAGGGACGACCGGCTGCCTTTGAAAGCCAGCCGGCGTCAATATAATCCGGCCCCTTCTTAAAGGGGGCGATCTTAAATCCTTTTTCTCTCCATGCTGCGGTAATTCCAAGAGATATGACCGTTTTCCCGGACCCACCCCTTAGGCCGGCAATAATAACTCCCGGCACATTTTTACCATTTTTTTGCATGAACCCTTTAAATCAGAGGCGTTTGAATCTTATTCTTCGCCTTCAGACGAGTGCTGGATGCCGGAGCCTTTGAGTCCATACATGGTTGTAGATCCGGAGGACCAGTATTCAAGTACGCCCTCTTCAACCAGTTTATTGACAACTTTTTTGATTTCCCGTGGTTTGTCATCCGGAAAAATTTTAGAGAAATCGTTAAAATAGAATTTGGTCTTGGTTCCGGCTTTTTTGGTCATCCAATCGACTACAGCAGCGGTGGCCGCTTCTTTATTGGCAAGAAGATCACTCATGGTCATTCTCCTTTGAATTGAAATGCTTCAGCCGGAGTGAATAAATCACTCCGGCCTCAACAATTTTATATAAAATTACGGTTCAACAATTCTTTTTAGAATTTGAACTGAGTTGTCTGGCGCCAGCTCATATAGGCCTGCTGGCGGAAGTCATCAATCAAATGATGCGTAAACTCAATTTCACATGCCTCAAAGAATTTTTCCCAACCAATTCTCTCAGCCCAGTCACCCATACGTTCATATTTGTTTGCGCCTTTGGCATAGGCCTCGACCATTCTTGTGATGGCTGCCGTCATGGACGGCCATCTCGGCATTTCGTTGGGCAGGAAGGCCACAACAACCTTAGAGAATTTGGGGGCGGAAATCCTGTTGGAAACCTTACCGCCGGCCATGAGGACAATACCGTCGCCTTCCGTATCCGCCAAAGGCATGGACGGACACATGGTATAGCAGTTACCGCAATACATGCATCTTTCATTTTTAACTTCAACGGATTTGACTTCCTGGCCGTTGGCCAGTTTTACCTTTGCCGGTTTGATGGCGGCCGTGGGGCAGGCGGAAATAGCCAAGGGAATTTCGCAGACCTTATCAAGGTATTCATGATCCAGCATGGGCGGTTTTCTGTGATATCCGAGGATGGCGATATCGGAGCAATGAACCGCACCGCACATATTCAGGCAACAGGCCATGGAAACCCTGAGCTGTGCCGGAAGCCTCATATCCTGGAAATCCTTGAACAATACGTCCATGGAAGCCTTTACCGTACCGGAGGCGTCGGTGGCAGGGGTATGGCAGTGAATCCATCCCTGGGTGTGAACGATATTGGTAACCCCGGCGCCTGTTCCGCCGATGGGGAATTTAAAGGAACCACCGGCAAATTTTCTGGATTTCAGATCATTCTTAAGGGGCTCAAGCTTATCCTTTGAATCCAGCAGGAATTCAATATTGTTACGGGTGGTAAAACGAAGGTGTCCGTTACAATATTTATCCGCAATATCACAGATTTCATTGATATGGCTGGTGGACATCAAACGGGCGCCACCGACTCTTACTGTATAGAGTTCATCTCCTGAGTCCGCCACATGAACCAGAACACCCGGTTCAAGAATTTCATGGTGGGACCATTTCCCTTTGTTCTTTGTGATCACAGGAGGATAAAAGTCGTTATAGTCTTTCGGACCGATGTCGGTAATCCTGTTTTCCATCGGTTTTGCTGGATCATAACCAGTAGAAATAAATGCCATTATTATTCTCCCTTTCTATCTAAGATGGTGTTTTCTGTATTCGTCAACATCACGCTCCCAGCCGCCTTCAACCTCATCTTCTTTCCAGAAGATATAGGGGTTGGTTCTCGGGTAGGATACATGCTGGGGCTTTGCCTCAATGCCGGTTACTTCGAGAATTTTCTGGAATCCCTGACGCATGATCAGCTCACCCAGACGTTCACGGTTTTTGCCCTCTTCCATCCACCAATCCCACACATTTTCAATGACGGATGTAATTGCCTCATAATCATTGTCGGGATTGACTTCCACAAAGGGAACCAGCAGGGAACCCATCTGGGCGCCATCCAGAATCGGAGCCTTTGCGCCGACAAGAATGGAAAGACCGGTGTCTTTGCCTATCTTAAGGGCTCTGGGCATAACATTGATGCAATGCATGCAGCGGGTACAGTTGGCATCGTCAATAAACAGTTTTTTATTCTTGAACATCATACATTTTGTCGGGCACAGGCCCAGAACTTCTTTTTCAAGGTCGAATTTGCCCCAGTCTCTGCTGCCGCGGAATGCACCGGCATTGGCAGGATATTTCGGGTCATTTTCAACATATTTGTTCACTGCATCCTGATCGATCCGGATTTTGTCTCTCCAGGTACCGATAAAGGACATGTCGGAACGGGCGATGGAGGCGACGCAGCAATTGGGGCAGCCATCCAGTTTGAATTTGAATTTATAGGGGAAGGCCGGTCTGTGAAGTTCATCCTGGTATTGATTGGTCAAAAAATATACCAAGGCGTTGGTGTCATAGCAGGCATATTCACATCTGGACTGGCCAAGGCAATCGGCTGGCGTTCTCAGGTTGGAACCTGATCCGCCCAGATCCTGACCCATATCATGGGTCAATGTCCAGAACACTTCCTCAAGCTGGGGGGTGGTTGTTCCCAGAAGAATGATATCACCGGTGGCGCCATGCATATTGGTTAAGCCGGAACCTCTCAGATCCCAAAGTTTGGTCAGCGTTCTTAAGTATTCCGTTGTATAGTATTTACCAGCCGGTTGGTTCACCCGCATGGTATGGAAATGCTCGACACCCGGGAACAATTTGGGCTGATCACAGTATCTGCCGATAACACCGCCGCCATAACCGAATACGCCTACGATACCGCCATGTTTCCAGTGGGTTCTGCCATGCTTGTAAGACAGCTCCAGAACGCCCAGAAGATCGGCGACACAATCCTGGGGAATCTGAAATTCAACACCTTCGACATTCTTTGCTCTTTTTTCAGCCTGGGCTTTCAGGTCAGAGACAAAGCTAGGCCATGGGCCGGATTCCAGCTGGTCCAGTAAAGGAGTCTCATGTTTTGCCATTTACTTACCTCCGTTAATTGTTAATTTACATTCACTAATGAAAAGGTTATCCAAACTTTTCATCTAATAATCTTTTTCCTTGTTATTCCAGAGAGTTAATTTTATAACCCGTCTGCCTTATAAATATTACCCAAAAAATAACATTGCAGATATAAAATTTCTGTTTCAGCATGTCAATAAAAAAGGTTTTTTTTACACGGTTTTAATAATCTTCTGCAAAATCCTGCAATGGGATTCAAGATTTTTCTTTATCAATCCACTTTCCGTTGGACCTATATCACCGGACGACAGGATAGTGATACAGATACTCATCATCTGATCCAGGCTGAATCCATTGAAAAACGAGATGAAAATCAGTTTCAAATCCCCATACTCATAGGCTTTCGATTTTTCATCCAGGGCATCTAAAAAGCCGTCAACAGCCGCCTTTATGACCTCATGCCCCATCATCACCGCCCGACCTGTGCCATCCAGGCGATCCAGGCGCATTCTTAAACTGAGATTAAAAAAGAACACCAGCAATGAAGGCAAAATATGATTTTTTTTCTCTGTTTCATTAGCCCCGAATTCCGTTAGAACAGAATATCCTCGCAACGTAATCAACCTGACCTGAAATTGCCCGTCGGCCTCTCTCACAATAAAATCACCGGCAGCATGGTGCCATGGATAGATCTGCTCAAAGGTTTCGATATTATAATAATAGGTCAGTATCCGGGCGGCTTCCCGATAAACCGGCAAAAGGGATTTCTCCGGCAGATAGCGGCAGCTCCCGTCGGATTCCCAGATCACGATTTGCCGTTGACCGTTTCCGGCCGTCACATGGAATTCTTTATACCCCTCAAACCATTCTCCTAAAAAGAATCCGATTCTTCCCTTTGGAGTTTTCAGGATATCCCAGCCAAAGACAAGGGGGAGATACTGTTTGGGAAAGCTTTTATTTAATTTTGAAATAAGCGAAACTTCTTTCTCTATCAACGACAAACCAGGATTTCCAACCGCACCGTTCAGGACAAAAAAGCAGGTTTGGGTATCCGGCAGATCAATCCTGATTTTCAGAGGATGATAAAAGGCGCCGTGTTTTTCAAGAAAGACTGAAATCTGATGGATATGCTCACATGAAACAGGGTTCTGAAGAACCGCTTCAAGCCCTGACATAAGGATTGAAAACCCGTTCCAGGATAAGAACCGGCAGGCGGCTGAAAAATACTCTCCTATTGTTATCTCTCTATCTTGGCGGGCCGACCCGGATGCTACAGCATCATCCCTGCCGGGTTCTTTTCCGGATAACGGCAATTCCCATAATGCCGATCCGGGTAAAACCTCTTTTTCTTCACCTGATATATAAAAATGAAACCGGGATTTTTCCATCAAGGCTTTCTATGGGACAGAAGCTCTTTTTTCAATTTTTCCGGAACATCATAACCAAGGGCCTCGGCTTTGTCACAATGGGCAACAGCTTTATCAACCTCGCCCACTTCAAGATAAGCCGCAGCCAGATTATTGTGGGCCACGGGAAAATCAGGGGCTATCTTAATCGCTTCAAGATTGGCCTCGATCCCCTCCCGGACAAGGCCCTTCATGAAATAGGCGGTTCCAAGGGTGGTATAGGCCTGAACAAAATTTTTATTATGGATAATGGCTTTTTTCAAATTGTTAACGGCTTTATCCACTTTTTCTTCATCTTCTTTTGAGTTCTTGCCGTCCACCATCTGCAAAAGAACAAAGGCCATATTCCCATAGCCTTCGGCAAAGCCAGCCCTTGCTTTTGTGGCCCTTTGATTATACCGGTAGCAGCCTTCAAGATCATTCCGTTGAAGGCAGATACCCCCCAGGAGAACATAGGCCTCCGCCAGGGTCGGACTGCAGTCAATGGCATCGTGAAGCACTCGTTCGGCCTCGGCATATTCCTGTTTTCCCATGAGGGCCACAGCAAGGTTATAATGGGTTGTTCCACATTCTTCATTGCCCGTTAACTGGCTTTTCAAACGGTTAATTTGCTCATCCGCAGTTTTGGGCAGGTGTTTTGCCTGTTTTGAATCAGTCATTATGAACATCCTTAATGTATGATTTCTAAAAAATGAATGTTTAGGTTAAAATCAGATATATTATTTCTGATACAATTTTGTGTCAAGCCCCATTAAACTATTCAGGGCTTGTAAATTAGGCTTGAACCAAAGCAAGACTTGTGATAGCAGGTGTGAAGAATCACCCGTAGAACAATTTTTTATTTACCGGTTATTGACAAGGCAGGGCTATGGAACCAGGATGCTATACCGCATTAATCACCCCTTTTAATCAGGCCGGAGAGCTCGATCAAGAAGGTTTGGAGCAACTTATCCATTTTCAGATTGAAAACGGAATCACCGGCATACTCGCCACCGGCACCACGGGTGAAAGCCCTACGTTCAAATGGAAAGAGCACCTCTCTGTCATTGCACAGGTCGCAGACCTTGCCAGGAATAAATGCCTGAGAATAGCAGGTACAGGCAGCAATAATACCTCAGAAGCCCTGGAAGCCGTGGGTCATGCCGCCGATGAAAATGTGGATGCCGTTCTCATGGTGGACCCCTATTACAACGGTCCCAGCTCCCTTGAAATCCGAAGGGAATATTATGAGGTGATTGCAGAAACATACCCGGGTCTGAACATTATCCCCTATATTATTCCGGGAAGGACCGGTGCCCAGATGCTTCCCCAGGATCTGGCCATCCTGGCAAAAACCTGTCCCAATGTGACCTGCGTTAAAGAAGCTACGGGAAATCTTGACAATATGAAGCTCACCCGGAAATATTGCGGTGACGGCTTCATGATTTTTTCAGGAGATGACTCTCTGGTCTATGACATGATGACCCATCCTGAGATCAGGGCCTGCGGCTCCATATCCGTCATGTCCAATATTGCACCGAGGGCCATGGCTCAACTCGTCAGCCTCCTGAACCAAGGCGATACGGCCGGTGCCATGAAAGTTCAGGCCGCCTTGAAACCCTTGCTGGACCTGGTTGTGGTCACGACCCAGGAAACCTGTGAATTTGGGCCAGTCACCTGCAGATCAAGAAATCCGGTTCCCGTCAAAACCCTGATGCAGTTGTTGGGCATGCCCTCGGGACCCTGCAGGAAACCTCTGGGAAAAATGACGCAAACAGGATTTACAATCCTTCTCAATGCAGTCAGAGGTATTTTCGCCGATCACCCGGAAATATTTGAACCCATCGGGTCTTTTTTCAATGTGGATCTTGAAAAACGGCTCTATGATTCCGAATTCCAGAAAACGCTGTGGTATGCCTATTGATATCAGAATAATAAGAGGCCATGCCGAAACCGGCATGGCCTCTGACTATCATCGTCTTAAATTTCTATTTTTTTTCTTTTGCTTTAAATTTTTCCTGTCCTGCATAAAAAAAAGTGGCTTTCAGCCATTCAAATCCAAACTGTAACAACTTGATATCATCATTTTTAATACTTTCAATGTCTTGTTCCGGAAAATCATATCTTTTAAGAAAGGTGCTGTTAAAAACAAAATCCCTGAATTTATCAATATTATAGCAAGCAAGGAAAAACATCTTCCGGCTTTCCTCAGAAAGCTTCATGCTCGGCGGTAAAGATTTTTTCCGGACAATGAGTTCCATCCACCCGTCATTGATCCGATCCCGAAGATCAACCCCCTGATCCTTCCGCCACTCGTCCACAGTCCATTGTTTATCTTCCTCAAATCCAAGGCAGTGGGACTCTTTAACGGTAAAAAAGAATTCATCCTTTTCCCCTTTTTCCCCGGAATAGCTCAGTGACCCAACGCCCAATGGATAATACCGGCAGGTCGTCGGGCGATCCTCATAAATGGCACAGCCCTCCTTGTCCTCAACAAAGGGGCAGGATTTTTTTTCATCGTCTAAAAGCTTTAAGGTCACCACAGGTAGTCCTGCTTTCTCAAGGATCTGCGGTGTTGTAAATATGGCGAGAAATTCTTCCGAACTCATATCCAGCTTTTTTCTCATGGTCAGAATATCATAGGGGGTCAACAGGATATCAATTCCCCGACAGCAGTCTGTAAAACATTTTACACCCTTGTGACAGTTGAACCGGAACCTGCTTTTCAGGCTAAGCTGCTCCGGTGGTATTTCTGATTTTTTTGGGGCGGTATCGGTCATTCCATCTTCCTCATCAATTGTTAAATAATTGCTCAAAAATGTGGACTATACGAAAAAGGTACAATAATGTCAAATGATTACACTTTTAACCATTTTTCAGCAGCCGGAACGAAGCAGCATCCGAACCAAAATCAATTGACAGATGCCCATTTTCAAAATAAAACACATAAAAACAGGTTGCGCGCCTGAGATTGATTCATGTTTCTGTAACTCATTTTGAGAGGTCCCCATGAAAATTAGAAAAGCGGTGTTTCCGGTCGCCGGGCTTGGAACACGATTTATTCCCGCCACCAAGGCCATGGCCAAAGAAATGCTCCCGGTGGTGGATAAACCCATTATCCAGTATGCAGTGGAAGAAGCTTTTAAAGCAGGTATTGAGCAGATTATTTTTGTTACCGGCCGGGGAAAAAAAGCCCTGGAAGATCATTTTGACCGGTCTTTTGAAATCGAACACACCTTGATGGAAAAAGGCAAGGATGACCTTTTAAAACAGATCCAGGAACTGGTGCCCCAAACCGGAACCATTGTCTATACCCGCCAGAATCAGCCCTTGGGGCTTGGCCATGCCATCTGGTGCGCCAGGGATATTGTGGGAGATGAACCCTTTGCCGTCCTTCTGGCCGATGACCTGATCCAGACCGACAAACCCGTCCTTGCCGAAATGGTCAAAAAATTCGACCGTCTCAGGGCTTCCATGGCCGCCATCATGGAAATTGAAAAGGACCAGACTGATAAATACGGTATTCTGAAAGCAACCCAGGTCGAAGAGGATATTGTTAAAATTGATGATATGATCGAAAAACCAAAGCCGGAAAACGCCCCTTCCAATCTGGCCATTGTGGGCCGGTATATACTGACCCCCAGGATTTTTTACCACCTGGAAAAAGGCAAAAAGGGCGCCAATGGAGAAATCCAGCTTACGGATGCCATGAAAGCCCTTTTAAATGAACAGCCCATATTCGGATACCGGTTTAAAGGCAAACGGTTTGACTGCGGGGACAAGGTCGGATTCCAGATGGCCAACCTTGCCTTTGCCCTGGAAAGACCGGATATGAGAGACAAGCTGATCAGTTTTATAAGAGACATCGAGAAAAAATTCTAGGCCTTATCAGGAATCTTTAAACTGCTTATAGAGTCTCATGACTTTTCTGACATAGTTTTGGGTTTCTTCAAAAGGAGGGATCTCACGGTATTGATCCACTGCCTCGGGACCGGCATTGTATGCGGCAAGAACCAGGGGCAGTTTATTCTCGTATCGCTTCAGCAGCTCCTGGAGATATTTCACTCCGCCCATGATATTCTGGGCCGGATTAAAGGGATCCTGCACGGCAAGGGACTGAAAATTGCCCGGCATGATCTGCATCAGTCCTTTTGCCCCCTTTTTTGAAACCGCTTCCGGATCAAAATTGGACTCCGCCTGGATGACGGCCTTAATCAGGGAAAAATCCACATCATATGTCTCTTCCGCTTTCCTGATAATATGATCATATTCGGCGGTGTTAAAATTCCTTCTCACCCTTGCAGGCAATTCCTTTACAAACAATTTGTACTTGTCTGATGTGGGGACATTGGTAAAATGAACCACTCCTCCTTTATCCACATACATATAGATATCGGCCGAAGCTGTCTGAACAAAGGCAAGGCACAAAAAAACCACCAGAAAATGGAAAAAGGGTTTCATTTTCTTTTTATTTTATCCTGTTCTTATATTCCTTTAAGACAAATTTTCCCGGGAAACCGGGTTTTGCTACATATTGACGCGAACTTTTCAGATAGGTTTCAACCATATGGGTAAACACCGCATCTTTGTCACGGTTCAGGATGAAATTACGCTCCATCTTGTATTCATAGGCCGTTTTATCTCCCATAACCCTCAGAATATCCTGAAAGTTGAAATCCGACAAGGGGGCGGCTAAAAACAGCTCTTTTTCAATTTTAATCTCCATGCTTGCCTTCATCACCACAACATAGGCAACTTCGCTTATTTTTCGGGACAGATCCGATAGTAGAAGGGTATGACCGTTTTCAAGCTCAATTGTTTTTACAATCCGGTGTTCCATTTGTATCCTGATGTCTCATGTTCACGGGTTATCTAATTTCAGAACAATTCCAGTTGTTCAGGTTTCTTTGCTTCCGGCATCCGGATGGCATTTTTTTCCAGCCGGGTCAATTTTTTTTCAATATCCTCAATAAATAAAGAGCGTTGCCGCCCAACGCTCCTGCCATATATGCGTCTTTTTTTGGCATAAGTCAAACAAAGAATGTCCATGGCCCGAGTCATGGCCACATAGAAAAGGCGCCGCTCCTCCTCCATATTGTCAATGTGTTCCCCGTCCCGGGCAAAGGGAATCAGCCCCTGTTCGCATCCTGCCACAAACACCACCGGAAACTCAAGCCCCTTGGCCGCATGGAGGGTCAAAAGAGATACCTTTTCCACATCGTATTCCAGGATATCAGCATCCTGGTCAAGGGTAAGGGAGTCCAGAAAACTTTTCAGATCAGGGTGGGGCCCTGCCAGAAGCACAAGCCTTTCAAAGGCCTGTCTTGTTAGGTCATTTTTTTCCATGATCTCATTGAGGCCCGTTTTTTCACTCAAAAGCCTTAATCCTGCTTCATTGTCAAGAAATCGGATCTCCTTTTTCAGGGATTGCATGCCTTGAGGCCTTAGCCTTGCCTGCAAAGGGATTTCCCCGATGTTATCCCCTTTTTGGGTCATGCTCCGGCAAAGAGAGACCAATTGAGAAATCCCTTCCATCTTCAGCATATTATCCTTATCGGCAGTCTGGAAGGGGATCCCCGCCGTTTCAAACGCAGAGACGAAGGCCTCGCTTTGTTTGCGGGTGCGGAAAAGGACGGCAAAATCGGAAAATGAATATTCTTTAGGATTGTCAAATTCCGCCTTTCTTGAATCCATGGAAAAAAAAGAAGTCCCTCCCACAAGGCTTTCAATCATTTTCCCGATGGCTGCGGCTTCCGCCTGTTCCGACGCCGTTTCCTTGATGATAAGCTTCTTTGTGGTCCCGATATCGGAAAAAATCCGGATTTTCTCATCCTTTTCAGATGATTTGCAAATGACCTGGAAGGATGCATCCAGGATGGTCTGGGCCGACCTGTAATTTTGGGTCAGGATTATTTTTTCACACCCTGGAAAATCAAGCTCAAACCGTTTGAAATATATATTGTCCGACCCCCTGAATCCGTAGATGGACTGATCCGGATCACCGATGACCACGATAGGGTTATCCTTTGATAAAAGCTTTACCAGCTCATACTGCCCGAAATTCAAATCCTGGTATTCATCGATAAAAA
>CAZAHK010000014.1:0-38646 GCA_964484555.1 uncultured Desulfobacula sp. | reverse complement strand
GGGCATCCGCGACTCATCGACAAAAATATTTTGGAAATCTGGCCGGATCTTGCGGGTGCAGTGAATACACTTTGATAGACGGGGCATGCCTTTTGACAGGAGTTTCGGGGATAACGGGGTATAAAGCGCCAAAGGCCTTGACTTGTATGGGTTTACCTCATGACAAGCTGTAAGACCCCACTCTCATCAACCTGGGCGCCGAATGCTGGCGGGAATTCGGCCTGGGTCTTACTCGGGGTTTCAAGGCGGCTCGGCAATCTTGATCCTTTTTGGAAGCTCAGGATAGAATGAAAGCGTTTCATATCATCCATAACAGCTTCAAACTGCCGGCTATCATGCAGATTGCCTGGATATACCGAATAATGCAGGAGAAGTCTTGACTGCCGGGATACCAAAAGTCCGAGACCTATCTGCCGGAGGCTATGCCGGCCAACTTTGTTTTTACCTCGACAGGCTATCTCCGATTCAGTGTGGCTTGCCATGAAGGTGTAATAATTGGTGGTGTCAAACAAGAGGCAATCGGCAGATGGTGATTCCACATCCCATAGCTTTTGAAAAAATTTCAAGGTAATGGTTTTAAGAGACGGTTCATCTATTTGGTCCCATTTCTCCTTGCTGGGCCAGCCATAGTGCCCAGAATTCTTCGGCTTTCAAAACTTGAATGGGCGGCACCACCTGGCCGCTGATAAGATTAGCGACGCGTTCAGGAGAGCCAATATATGTCTGGGAAATAACCTTGGGCTTGCCGTCAACGCGAGCAATTTCCATAACATTGGGAAATATTGGCTTTGAAAAGAACTGGGGATTATGCTTGACCGGCTGATTTTCTTACCCCTGACTTCCTGAGATCTTACCCCAAAAGATTACATTTTTTCCTCAAACTGTTTTCGGTCCCTGTTTTTTTGAACGTTATCAGGGGTAAAAATTTTACCGCTAATGGCAAGATATACACCAAATGGTAATATCTGAACTGCAGCAACGGCTGACCCCAAGTTGAAAACAGCATCGCTGGACTTGAATTTGGCCGGCTCCATGGCCCCTGTCAGCACAATTGTCTTACCTTTAATGGGGCTGAGGGCTGTTGCGGTTTCAATCATTGTGTCCGTACCATGCGTAATAATAATTTTATCATTTAATTCATTCTGCACAGCCTTAAAAACAAT
Source organism: uncultured Desulfobacula sp. (assembly GCA_964484555.1). Classification (GTDB taxonomy): domain Bacteria; phylum Desulfobacterota; class Desulfobacteria; order Desulfobacterales; family Desulfobacteraceae; genus Desulfobacula. The sequence continues at coordinate 37,483 of CAZAHK010000014.1, read as the reverse complement.
CATTCTATCCTGCTCGGTCATATCAAGAGAATCTTTTTTTAATAGGGATTCTATTTCATAATCAAAATTAACCCTGGCATTTTGCAGGATATCTTTGATATTTGGATCACCGATCTCATATCTGCTGAGCGAATCAAAATAGACCTTATCAATGGTTCCGCCCACAGAAAAAAATTTAATTTTCATTTTTATCCTTTAACCCGAGGTGTTCTTCTAATGGAGTCAATTTGTTTAATATGGATATCGCAATTTCATAGGTAAATCCTCTATATTGAAGAAAATTCAAGGCTTTTTTTTGAAATTTTTCAAAATCAAGCCGGAGCCATAATTTAACCTTTGGTTCGATTGCTTTTAAAGCCATGGCTTGATCATCATAGGTCTTTAAAACATCCTCAATGATAGCGGATTTAATTCCTTTTTTATTGAGCTCACAGGCAAGGGCAAACTTTGATTTGGGTTTATGATTGATTCTGTTTTCAACAAAGGTTCTGGTAAAAATTTCATCGTCAAGGTATTTCTGTTCGAGGAGCTTTTCGATGGTTTTGTTGATCATATCTTCGTCGTACCCTTTTTTTACCAGAAACTCATTCATTTGCCGGATTGACCGGGGTTGATGAGCCAAATACCCAAGAGCTGAATTCAAGGGATTTTGATTATTTTTTTCTGAACGCAGAATCATCTTTTTCATCATCAGATAGCTTATCCAATAATCGTACAGGTGTTTTTAAAATATTGGCCATCATATTGATGAGTCCCTCTCCCACTGCTGACGGGTGCAGCGGAACCACCGAAGGATCAGAAATTTTACCGCTGGCTTTAACCGGAACAGATACAAGATTCCCACCCAGAAGCGTACTGACTATCGGAATCTTTTCAATTATCAAATCAATGGTTTTGAAAGGGGCCACCAAACAGGTTAAATCCATATCATCATGTATCAGATCGATCCGGCCGATAAAAACGAGGGTCATATCATTACCGTCAATGATTGCTTTTGTGATATGGATATTGCTGTCCTTTATATCTGCATCAATGGAAATTGTTTTATAAGCAAACCCTTTTTGGGTGATGTCGGGGATATTGCCTTTAAAAAACTTGGAAACATTCAGTACTGAAAGTATCCTTGAAAGGAGTGTCAATTTATGGACCCGTCCTTCTTCAGCCTGAAAAAGAAATGAGCCGTTCAGCGTATTTAAAAGATTCTGTTTGCCGCTATCGGATATGATTTCCCCTTTAAAAGAATAACGGCCGTCCATAAACTCATTTTTATTAAAAAGGCAGGTCAGAAGGGTTTGAATATTATCTTTGTTATCAGCGTTGAATGGAATTTTGGCATCAACCCGGTCGCCTTTAAGATTAATATACCCCTTTGTTTCTATTTCGCACAAAAAAGCCTTATTCAACCGGATATAAGCATCATCCTGTCGAAGAGAGACTTCAGCGTCAATATCTTTTATAGTCCAGTTTTTTATCGTGAGATTTTCAGTTTTTAATTTGATGGTTTTATTTGAAAACAGGTTATTTTTTGTTGAGAAAGGTTTTTGAGATGATAAAAAGGAGGTCAGGTTCATCTTTTTTGTGATGATATGAATAGTCGAATCTTTATCCGTATGGATTAATACAGATTCACCTTCCGTAAACGTATTCATTTTTTTTTCCAGATCGCTTTCAGGAACCAGTATTTTATGGATTGTTTGCGTGTTCAGAATTCCATCGAAGTCGAAAATGATCTTATTTGTATCAGAAGACAGATCAATCCGCGCATTCGAAAATCCTGGGTCCAGAAGCTTTATGCTTTTTAAGGTCAGAGAGGCAAAACTGTTTCCATCAGCTTCAATTTGAAGCTTTTGTCCATCTGGAAAAGAAAGATCCGTGTTCACCCATGTTTTTTTTTTGTGGGTTTGCAATTGACCATTTCTCATATTCAATGGGGTCCGAAAACTTTCAAAATATTTTTTTTCCACAAAAGCTTCCAGCCATGAAAGATTTTCAATTCTTGCAGAAATTGATTCCAAAGAGAAACCCTTGTCTGAAAAATGATATTGATAGGAAAGATCTTCAATTTCCCTTTGATTCAATTGTGTTGTCAAAGAGAGTTGTGACCCGTTCCCGGTTATGTCGTAGACCCATTCTCCGGGCATCAGAAGAGGACCGGACAGTTGGATGGTGGTCACATCAATCTTACCAGTCCCTTTCTTAAAGGGTGACAGGAAGGTTTCTATTTTTTTGTTGGCCATTAGAAAGGGAATTGCAGAATCAAGGAAAATCCGGCCTGAACCGGAGTGAATGGAAATGGTAGGGGTCTCTTTAAAATGAAGGGTGGTATCCAGGTCTTTAACAATAACGTCGGCGATTGTTCCTTGAATATGCTTCAGACGGACCGTTCCTGAATTATATTGGAAATTTATTTTTTCAAGAAAAACAGGGCCTGGTATTCGATCATAATTCCCCTTTACTGAGAAATCGTCGGACTCAATCTTCACATCAAGATCTCTTGTCTCATTGGGAATTGAAAGATTTAACCTGACATTGGACCGGCCGGTGATATTGTGAGTCTTTGCCAATTCTTCCGCCAGAAGGGTTCCGGGTAAAAGCGATTCTAAGGTTTTTGGAACCATGGAAAGATCAGCATCCAGAGAAAATTCTCCATTAAAGGGAACATGGTTGAACCCTAAGAGATGAACGGTCAATAGTCCCTGTTTGAGGACAGAGGACCCTACCATGGCATGGACGGCATTGATATCTAAAATACCCGTTTGAATCCCGGCGCTTCCCTGGATATTGGAAACAATCAAATCAGTCCCCGGGATTTTGACCACCCCGTTCTCGATTCTTCCCTTTAATTCCAAATTATCTGCATTAAAAAGAAGAGTCGGGTCATCCGCTTTAAAGGACACACGGATGTCCGGGGAAACCCCATCCTGTAAGATATCAAATAGATGGTTTACCAAGCCGTTGTTTTTAAAAATCGCCAAAGACATCTTTTTTGCCTGGTCAATATGAATATTGTTTCCGATAAACTGAATTTCCGATTTCTTTTGAGATGGATCGGAAAAAAAATGGACTCCCACCACACCTTCCGGATAATTAATTTTAAAAGGATCGATATCCAGTTGATAGCCCGTGTCGGATAAATTTAAAACAGCATGGACGCGATCGGTATCAAAAAGAAGGTCTTTGTTTCCATTCTTGAGCATAATGCCTTGACCATTCAAATCAGCCTTGATCTCACCGTCAGAATGGATAGAAGCCGTTAATTCCAATTGATCAAAGAGAATGGAATCCAGGTCAAGATATTGACTCAAAGAGATTTGAGATAGATCAGAAGCATGCAACCCAAGCTTTTTGACGATGGCATGGATTGCGAGGTCTTTTTTGGTTTTTACCAGGACAAGAGACCCATCTATACGGTTAAAATAGGGTGAAACAAGATTTGTGATCTTTATTTCTAATTTTTCTTGATCCTCAGTTAAAAATTGAAATATTTTATTAAATGTGTTTTTGAATTCAATGGATTTGAATTCAATGGATTTGAATTCAATGGATTTGAATTCAAAATGGGGCCCAGGCTGCTGTGAATTCTTGGGGGGAAAATTTACAGTCGGGTTCTGGATAAGAATTTGCCCAAGGATCATTCTGCCGCGCAAAAGGCTCTGAAGATCCATATCAAACTTTAATTGGCTGATGTTAAGAATGATTTTTTCATCAAAAACGAAATCGAGATTCTTCAGAATAATTTCCGGTTTTGGAAAGAGCCTTACCGAAATCCTTGTCGGATTCACATGGATACCGCTTCTATCATGGATCACTGAAACAATTTGATTTCTCACATAAGGGGTATTGATGGCAAAATGAAACACATAAGAAAAAGAAACAATAAAAAAAAGTGCTGACAAGAAGAAAGAAAAAAGGATTTTTCTTCTTTTTGTTTTAAAAAAAGATATCAGTTAATGCCTCGTTTAAAAAATATGGAATCATAGGTTAATTATCTGTTTAAATTTACCATGAAAACCCAAGGCCCTTTGAAAATTTTATAAAATCCGCCATCACAAGATGGGTCTGGTTCATCAGGATGGTTTTAGCGTCTTCAATGCCCGAATTTTCCTGGCTGGGCTTTTCAATGGGATCTTTCCCAATGGCCTTGAAATATTCATTTTTGATAACAAGTTCATCCTGCTCATATTGTTTTTTTCGTAATTTTCGGGATTCGAGGTTTAATGACAGCGCTGCTTTTGAATTCAATTCAGCACTGATTTCAATTCTTTTTTTAAGATAATTCAAGCCTGGATCTTTGAATGCCCTTTCTTCATAACCTTCTGAGAGTTTTTTATAAATTTCATCAAGAGACTGATATGCGCTGTAATTTGTTTTCATGGTCTTATCCCAGGGGAGAGCACCATCCAGAGAGCTTTCTCCCGTATCTTCAATCTTGTATAGCTGGGGGTATTGCAGATCCGGCACAACCCCTAGATTCTGTGTACTTTCTCCGGACACCCGATAAAATTTTGCACTGGTGATTTTAAGCTTGCCCTCACCAAGCGGTTGCAGTTCCTGGACTGTGCCTTTACCAAAGCTCCTTGCCCCGACAATGATGCCCCTGTGATAGTCTTTGATGGCGCCTGCAAAAATTTCCGAAGCAGATGCGCTCATTCGATTAATCAAGACAATCAGTGGTCCTGAGTATTCAATGGAAGGGTCTTCGTCATAGAGCCGTGAAATTCTGTTTTTTGTTTTGATCTGGACGGTAGGACCTGATTTTAAAAAGAGTCCGGTGAGGTCATTGGCCTCTTTAAGGGAACCGCCGCCATTGTCCCTTAAATCAACGATCAAACCGTCAATATTTTCTTGTTTCAATTCTAAAAGAAGTTTCTGGACATCTTTGGTCGTGCTTTTATATTCCGGATCTCCTTTGTTGTATGCGTTAAAATCAAGATAAAAAGTTGGAATTTCGATAATCCCGATTTTTAGAGGCCGGTTCGGGTGGGATAGAGTAATGATGTCTTTTCGGGCAGCCTGTTCCTCTAATTTAACCTTTTCCCTTTTGATCTGAATGGTTTTGGTGGTATCGGTTTTTTCCGAAGGAATGATTTTTAAACGAACAAAAGTGTCTTTTGGTCCGCGGATCATTTTTACCACGGTGTCTATCCGCTGACCAATGGCATCCTTTATTTCTCCGTTTTCTCCTTGCCCCACGCCTATGATTTTATCTCCCGGCATGAGCAGGTTGGATTTGTCGGCAGGTCCTTTGGGTATTAATCGGACAACCTTGGTAAATTCATACTCATTTTGAAGAACTGCACCAATACCCTCGAGAGACAGGCTCATATGAATGTCGAAATCTTCTGAAGCATTGGGTGGAAAATACTGAGTATGGGGATCAAAACTGCTAGTGACACTATTCATGAAAATCTGGAAAACATCACTGTTATTGGTTTGCAAAAGATGCTTAAGACGGTTTGAATAGGTTTTTTCAAGGGTATCGGCGATGGACGTCTCATCCTGATCGTCCAGAATGAGTGAAATAATATGGTTTTTCAGATCACTCTTCCACAAGGGGTAAAGGGATTGCTTATCCAGGTGCCACTGCAAAAGATTATCATCAATAACAATGGAATCATCCTGAGTAAAATCAAGATCCTTGTTCCAGGTTTTAATCAAAGATAAGATATATTCCAGTTTTTCCGCGGATCTGGCCAGATATAGATTAAAAATTTCAAATCCCATATCCAGATTGCCTTTTTTCAATTCATTATCAAAACGAAATTGATACTGATTAAACCGGTTGATATCGGAAAGGGTGAATAATTGCCTCATGGGGTCAAGCTGTTTGATATAGCGGTTCAGAAGAATGGAGGACATCTCGTTGTCTAAGGTTTTTTCAGAATAATGATTTTTTTCCAGAGAGTGTATGATATCGATGCATTGTGAAGAATATTCAGGCCTGGGGGTGATGATATCCGGGGGTGCTGCCCACAGGGATGAAGACAGGCACGCAATTACGACGATGGACAAAAGAGATTTAATAAGAATTGAAATATCAAATCGATTGGGTTTATAGCGCTTGAATATCATTTTCATATTCCCTTGGGGTTTCAAAACTAATTTTTCCTATTTTACCAGCTCTGAGCTCTCGGATCAATGTTTCAGAGGCTTTTTGAAAATCAACAAGGCCACCTTTTTTCAAACAGCCCCGTTTCATTCCGATATATTCAATAAGTGCCGCCGGATCATCTGGAATGGTTTCCAGAAAAGGGTATCTTTCCTTCAAGCGGTACGGATATCGTTTGATCAGCATAGCTGCGGCAAAAAATGCAATATCGCCATATTCAAAAGCCGTATCGGATATGGCGCCGCTGACCGCCAGAAGATATGCTTTTTCCTTGGGTTCGATAACCGGTGATAATATCCCGGGTGTGTCATAGATATCAATATTATTGGGCAGACTGGTTCTCTGTTGATGTTTGGTAATGGCGGGTGAATTTCCGGTTTTGGCAATTTTTTTTCCGGAAAGGGTATTTAAAATAGTGGATTTCCCGGTGTTCGGGATGCCCAAAACCATGATTTTCAGTTTTCTGGCTTTATTTCTGATGGTCTTTTCAACGCAGTCATTTAAAGCGTAAAGCACCTGGGAAGGATGGGTCCCACAAGTCGATAAAGCAGGTATCCGGTTATTTTTAAAATACTCAAGCCATAAAGGTGTTATTTCCGGGTCGGCCAAATCGGCTTTATTTAAGACCTTGAGTCTGAATTTATCTTTACAGAGCTTATCCACAAAAGGGTTTGCACTTGCCATGGGCAGCCTTGCGTCTAAAATTTCCAGGATGGCATCAACCCTGGAAATTTCCTTTGTCAACAGATTTTCTGTTTCCAGCATATGGCCGGGAAACCATTGGATGGTCATTTTTAATACTTCTCTATTCTGAGTTCAACTGCTTTATTCGAATAAACTATGAATCTATTTGAAATTTTCAAGTAATTGCTCTATCAGGTTTGGATTTGCGGAAACGATGCCTTTTTCCGGGAAATAGTGTTCTCCGTTAAAATCACAAACCTTTCCCCCGGCTTTTTCAACGATAAATGCGCCGGCTGCAATATCATATGGGTTAAGGTTCATTTCCCAGAACCCGTCTAATTTTCCGCAGGCCACATAACAAAGATCAACGGCAGCGGATCCGAACCGTCGGATATCTCTTAACTGGGGGACGATTTTGGTAAAATAGGGAAGGTTATTGTGTTTGGCATCCGCTCTCAAACAGGCAAACCCTGTGGCCATAACGCTGTTGATAAGGGTGTCGGTGGTGGAGACATGAATTGGAGCGCCGTTTAGAAAAGCACTGCCGTCTTGATCTGCATAGAACAATTCATCCAGGCGGGGGGCAAATACAGCGGCGCAAATGGTTCGACCCTCATGCCGCACAGCAATGCTGATGGAGTAAAACGGCTGCTGGTGCAGGAAGGAAGTCGTTCCGTCAATGGGGTCAATAATCCATACATAATCGGAAGAAAACCCGCTTCTTCCGGTTTCTTCACCTAGAATATCATGGGCTGGATATTTCAGTCTGATGTTTTCAATAATAAAATCCTCAACTCTTTTATCAATTGTTGTGACCAGGTCTTTTCTGTTTTTAAAACTGACGTCAGACGGCAATAGCCGGCTTTGTTCGGTTTTACAGATAGTACCGGCTTTTTGAATGAGATCCGTTAGAAATTCTATCAATCGTACCCCTGTCTCAATATGAGGATTAATATATGAACTATCCCATATAAGCTTTTTTTTTTCAAAGGTAAATATCCAAAGAAAGCCGGAGTCGGTTTTATCGGCATGGAATTTTCCGAAATAAGATAATTCACACATATGAATGGTTAAAATTTTTAGTCAGGCAGCAGACGAGGTATCAGTAGAATTTTCTTTTTTTGGTTTCTGTTGTTTTTTAAAACAGAGTTTGTCTTCTCTTATTATGGCACATAATTTGTGATTGTGTAATTCTTTGCAGGTGGCATGATTATAGAGAGGGCATTCCGGGTATTGTTTAGACATTTTGATTCCTTTATATGATGTCCCCAAAGAATGTGTAACTTATACCTTAATTCCGGCATGCTTTCAACCCATTTTCCATGATAAATCTGTCCGAGATGCACAGAGATGATAGACAGAAGAGAAATTCAATCAATTCCGGAACCGATATGGGCTGGTTAAATCCGCCCAGATGGGGACCGGTATTCAGGATGATATCCTTTGCTCCTTTGTGAATGGTTTTCACAACCGATCCTTCATATCCTCGGGATATTAAGAAGGTTTCAAATTCAGTATCACTCATGTTCGTCTGATCCTGAATGCGAAGGATTTCTTCCATATGATGATCCTTTCCCATATTTTCTATAAGTTTATCAATTAGACTTTCGTTTAAAAATATAGGCAGGTTTTTCGGCAAAAGGCCTGTTACCCCATGGTAATAATTTTGGACTACCTCAGTGATCATTTCAATAAACAGATTTCGATCAAAAAGAGTCCTTAAATCCAGGGGATTCCCTTTTTCATCAAAACCTTTTTGTTCAGGGGCTTTATTTCTGAAAAAACTTCCTATGACAAGAATAAATCCAAGAATGTGTTCTCCGATAAAATGCCGCAGTTCTTTCGAGTTCTTGAGGAGTATCAGGTGCTCAAAATCTCTTAATCCGGATTTGGCAAAATTGGGATAGCGGCATGATTCGAGCCATCTATCGAGCCTCCCCCCCTGCTCCCAGATGTAAAGGCCCTGATCCTGACGCCGGATTTGCTGTGCCCGGTTGTGAAACAAAGGGATGATGGCCGTATGGATGATCCCCATTGAGGTCAGTCTACCGAGGAGCCATGCATTCCGTCCATACATTTCTTTTATCTCTTTTCTTTGATCCTGAAAATGCCAAGGCTCGTTTGCATATTTAAAATAGTCTTTTTCCGCAATAAACATAATTGCAAGGTAATCCGGGTGAATTTCCATGTTTTTCAGAATAAAATCAGGCACCTGATCCAATTTGAAAAGACAGCGATGGTGAATACGAACCGGAACAGGAGCAAGAAAATTTGATTCGCTGCAGGAGGGATGGGTATTCAAAAAAGAAAGCCAGTTTGCTTCCTGCATCAATTCAATTGCATTTTCTTTTGTTCTGGCAAATTTGATACAGGCTATTTCCCCGCTGTGTAACGGGTATATCAGTGTCCTTCCCTGCCATCGGAAAGCCTTGATATCCATAATTCCCTGGGTGGCAAGGCATGAATCAAAAGACAGTAAACAAAAATCCATGTGATCTCTTTCATCCATATGCGGCCCGGCAATATTCAAAGGCAAAGAACCTAGTGCTTCAGAGACGGCGCGATGCTTTTTCCCCTTGGTTGAAATCAGAAGGCTCTGGAGGCGGGAAAGAACTGAATGCAATAAAGGGTGGCTGATATCCGTTGATATATGAATCAGAGCATCAGCCGCTTCCTTATACAGAAAAAAAGCCTGTCTTTGAGAATCGTGACGCTGTGATTGAAGAACGGAGAAAAGCGCTTCAAGGGTTTGAACTCTGATCGTATCCAATGATTTTTTAATGTGGGAAAAAAGATACTGGACCGCCAGATAGGTAGCTGAAAAATCGATGGTGTGATTTAATAGCTGACGTTCTGTATGAATCCGGCTGCTATTGCTTTCTGAAGGAACTGTCAAGGTATGTCATGTCAATATATTAATCTGTTAATGATTTTTGTTTGATAGCTGCAGGATTAGACGAATCAATATTAACCTGAGGTTTCGGCTTTAGCGGTTCCGATGCCGGTATTTTGGGGGAGACCTGCGACGGGGTAGTATTTGAGTTGTCCAAGTCTTTCTGGAGTCTTGTGGTTAATTTTAGATCAAGATTTTGAACCTGTTTGTCAAGTTTTGTGATATGAGAGTTCAGCTCTTCCCTTAAGAATTTGATTTTTTCATCCAGCCTGGCTTGAGAGAGGCTCTCCTGCTCCATTTTTTTTAGCTTTTTATCCATCAGACTCACATCTTTCTGGAGTTCCCCAAGTTGTTGATCATAATTTCCGAGTGCGGCAAGTTTTGAGTCAAATCCTTTTTTAAAACTTGAAAGCTCTTCTCTCATCTGTTTGATATTTTGATTCAACTCGGTTTGAATCTTGGTCTGAGAAGAAAGGAGTTCATTATTAACCCTCTCAATGCTTTGAAGGGTCAGCTTATTTTGGTTTGAATTATTGGCAACACGAGTATCCAGTTTTGCCAATTGTTCATTGATACCTGCGCTGTCGGCTTTTGAGGTGGTTAATTTTGCAATCTGACCCTCGATGCCCACGGTTTTTTTGTCCATGGCTTCCAGATCAAACCGGTTTTTTTCAGCTTTCACATCAAGGGCACTGAGCTGTTCCTGAAATTGTTGGGAAATTTTTTCAACCTCGGTCTGTTTGTTCAAATTTGCATCCGCTACTTTTCCCCTCATATCCAGATAAGCAAAGAAAATAATAATACCCAAAAGACAGGGAAGAAGAATAGAAATAAGGGTGATTTTTTTGGATAGTTTTTCAATTTTGATTTGATTGATGTCCGGATCATAAGCAGGGGCATCGGTTCCCATGTCGTATTTTTTTTCGGGCGGATCTTCATCCTCATTAAAATCGGGTAAGTCGGGTCTGAAATCTTTTAAATTCATTGAGTTCACTTTCTTTCTATTAATTCTTTATTCCCATTCAATTGTGCCGGGAGGTTTGGATGTGATATCAAAAACAACTCTGTTAATATTTTCCACTTCATTGATGATTCTATTGGATATTTTGCCCAGAAGATCATGGGGTAATTTTGCCCAGTCCGCCGTCATTGCATCATTGCTGGTGACGGCCCGGATAGCAATGCAATTGGCAAAGGTCCGTTTATCTCCCATGACACCGACGCTTTTCACCGGTAGAAGAACAGCAAAGGACTGCCATAATTTTCTGTAAAGTCCGGCTTTCCGTATTTCGTCAAGCAATATGGCATCGGCCTCCCTCAATATTTCAAGACGGAAGGCCGTGATTTCACCCATAATCCGTATGGCAAGCCCGGGACCCGGGAAGGGTTGCCGCCAGATCAGGTCATCGTGGAGGCCCAGTTCAGTCCCTAATTTTCGGACCTCATCCTTGAAAAGAAGCTGCAAGGGCTCTATGAGTTTGAGTTTCATTTTTTCAGGGAGCCCGCCCACATTATGATGGGATTTGATAATGGAAGTGGGGCCGCCAAAGGCGGATTTGGATTCGATGATATCCGGATAAAGGGTTCCCTGGCCGAGAAATTCTGCGCCCTCGATCTTAGCCGCTTCTGCTTCAAATACCTCAATAAAAAGGCTGCCGATGATTTTTCGTTTTTTTTCAGGGTCGGTCACACCTTGTAATCCGGATAAGAATTTTTCTTTGGCATCGACAAATCGAATATTAAGATCAAGATTTTGGATCAGGCTTTTTTCAAGGGTTTCTTTTTCATTTTTTCTCAAAAGGCCGTTATCAACAAAGATACAAAAAAGATGCTTTCCGATGGCTTTATGAATAAGGGATGCGGCAACAGAAGAATCAACCCCTCCGGATAGTCCCATAATCACTTTTTTATCCCCCACGGCGTCTTTAATCTGGGAAACGGCGCCATCACAAAATGATTTCATAGTCCAGCTTTTACCGCTATGACAGACGTTAAATAAAAAATGACCGATCATAGCGGAGCCATTGATGGAGTGCTCAACTTCAGGATGAAACTGAAGACCGTAGAATTTTTTTTCATGATGGGCTATGGCGGCAATGGGCGTGTTTTCAGTGGAGGCGGTAATGACAAAATTTTCAGGCAGTTCCATGGCGGAATCACCATGACTCATCCAGCATTGAAACCCGGTTCCCATATCTTTGAACAAAGGCTCGGCATCTATGATATCCAAATTGGCAAAACCATATTCCCTTTTTTCCGCTTTTTTAATTTTCCCCCCCAGGGAATGGACCATATAGTGCATGCCATAGCAGATTCCCAAAATGGGAACACCCAGATCAAAAAGAGATTTGTCGATACTCGGGCTGTTGTCTTCATATATGCTGGAAGGACCGCCGGAGAGGATGATTCCTTGGGGATGAAGGGCTCTTATTTTTGAAACATCGATGTCTGAAGGTTCCACCTGGCAATAGACGTTATGTTCACGGACCCTTCTTGCAATAAGCTGGTTGAACTGAGAGCCGAAATCAATAATAATAATCATGAAATTATTCCTGTTTGATATTTTTTCTGAACCACAATATTTCCTATAAACCTGATAAAAAAGCAAGTTGTTTTTACCCCATAGTTGCCATTTGATGATGAATATGGTTAAAGAGAGGAATGATATCATAGTCGATAGTTTTTATCCGTTAAACGAGGAGTGTTGCATGTATTTATCAAGTGATTTGAAAAAGGGTTTGAAATTTGAAATAGATGGAGAACCTCATGTTATTGTTGACTTTGAATTTAAAAAACCGGGGAAAGGCCAGGCTCTTTATAAATGCAAATTAAAAAATATGATCACCGGTTCCCAGTTCGAACGAACCTATCGGTCCGGGGAGAAATTTAAAAAAGCTGATCTTGAAGAGCAGGATATGGAATATCTTTACAAAGACAAAGACACCTATTGTTTTATGAATTCGTCCAATTATGAGCAACATTTTCTGACCAAAGAGCAATTGGGAGATATCACAGACCTTTTGAAGGATAATACGGTTTGCACGATTCTTTTGTTCAATGGCGTTCCCATCGGAGTGACTCTGCCTAATTTTATCAATCTGAAAATTGTGGAATCGGAACCCTGGGCAAAGGGAGATACGGCAACCGGCAGTACAAAACCTGCCATCCTTGAAACAGGCTTTGAAGTCCAGGTTCCCCCTTTTGTTGAAAAAGGACAGGTGATAAAGATTGACACCCGAACCCGCCAATATGTCGAAAGGGTCAATGCCTGATATTCTCCTGAACGGTAAGGATAACCCCATCAGGAGAATCCTTATCGTGGATGATGAAATAAGCGTTCGGATGATTTTGATCAAGGCGCTTACAAAGGCCGGGTTTTATTGCCGGGAGGCTGAAACCGGGGAAGCGGCAATGACCCGAATTCAGGCTGAGCCTTTTGATCTTGTTATTTCAGATATATCCATGCCGGGAATGGATGGTATTGAGCTTCTCAAAAAAGTTAAATCCATTCATCCTGAAATGGATTTTATCATTATGACCGGATATGCATCGGATTATTCCTACGTCGATATTATGGATGCCGGAGCGGCGGACTATATGACAAAGCCCTTCAGCATGAATTCCGCTCTGGCAAGAATCAACAGGATTGCAAGAGAGAAAAAAAATATCATAAATCTCAGAAAAATGAACCAGGAATTGTGCGTGGCCATAGAAAGAGCCAATATTCTTGCAAGAGAAGCAAAGGAGGCATCCAAGGCCAAAACTTTTTTCCTTGCCAGTATGAGTCATGAAATACGGACACCCTTAAACGGGATTGTCGGCTACACGGATATGCTTTTAGATACACCTTTGAATGAGGAACAAAAATCTTTTTTAAAAAATGCAAGATTTTCATGTGAAACGCTTTTATCCGTTGTCGATGATATCCTTGATTTTTCTAAAATTGAGGCCGGGAAACTGAGTTTTGAACAGATTGGATTTGATCCCGAGGTGCTGTGTTTTGACATTATTGATGCGGTCCGAACCAAGGTTGACGAATCAAAGGTTGAACTGCTCTGCCGGGTTGGTGATAATGTCCCGGGCCAAGTCATGGGAGATCCTCACAGGTTTCGTCAGGTATTGCTCAATCTTCTAGGCAATGCCATTAAATTCACAACCAACGGATACATTAAAATCTGTCTGGATTCCGAACAGATGGATGATGATGGCATCAAATTGATCGTCAGTGTCATTGATACGGGAATTGGTGTTTCAACCAATGAATTGGAAAAAATATTCAGGCCCTTTATTCAATCTGAAAATGATATCACCCACCGTTATGGCGGAACAGGCCTTGGGCTTGCCATCAGCCGAAATATTGCCCAAAAGATAGGAGGGGATGTCTGGGCCGAAAGCAAAATCAATAAAGGCTCGACTTTTTATTTCTCAGCCTGTTATAGAATTGCAGAAAATATAAAAGCAAAGCGGATCAAAACTGCCCGGTTGAAGGGGAAAAAGGTATTGATTTCGACGACTTCAGATGAAACTCATCGCATATTATGCCATGAGCTGGGGCTTGCTGGTATGGACGTCACCCATATCACTTTTCCGGACCTTATGCCCGAGTTGAAAAAAGATATGGGAAAAGGATTTGATATTGCCGTCATTGATTTCGGTAAAATCATAAAAGTTTCAGTTGATGATTTCAACCGCAAGATTGCCGACCTTGACCCCCGCAGCTATCCATTTGATTTTATCGCCTGCTCCATACCTGTCCCGGGAATTGCCGATAGTTTCAGCAAAGCCGGGTTTAAAGGATATCTGCCGACGCCGGTATCGAAAAAAAAATTATTTCAAATGCTTGCTTATATCCTGGGAATGGAAGGAGAAAAGATCCTTGATTCTGATCTTTCTACCGGGATTATGACGAGTCACCGGCTGTCTGAAAATAAAAAATATACGGCATCCATCCTGCTGGTTGAAGATAATCCCGTTAATCAGAAAATGACGGATCTGATGCTGACCAAAGCCGGTTATATGATTGATATCGCTGCAGACGGGAAGGAAGCGGTTTATAAATACACCACTAAACCCGATGCCTATGATCTGATTTTCATGGATATCAATATGCCGACCATGGACGGGTTTCAGGCAACACGGCTGATCCGTTCCTTTGAAGAAAAAAATATGAATCTCCCAAAGATTCCCATCCTTGCGCTGACAGCCAATGTCCTGGATGATTTCAAGGTTAAATGTAATGAAGCGGGAATGGATGGGTTTCTCACCAAGCCCATAAAAAGGGATCTTGTTTTTCAGGCCATTCAGCAATGGGCCGGAAAAAGAAAATAATTCCTTTTATGGATGTTCCTTAAAGGTGCAGTCCCGGTTCGGACATTTCAGGAATTTTCCTTCTCGCTTGCTTTCTTTTTCAATCAGATATGGGGCGCCACAATCAGGGCAGGCTTTATTCACGGGTTTATCCCAGGAAGCAAATTTACAATCCGGATAGGTTGAGCATCCATAAAAAATTTTCCCCCGCTTGGACTTTTTTTCAACAATATGTCCTGGACACCCTTTTTCAGGGCATTTAACCCCAATATCAACAGGGCTCTGTTCGCCATTGATGGATTCCGTGTGTTTGCAGTCGGGATATCCGGTACATGCCAGGAAAGGACCAAATCGGCCTTCTTTTTGAACCATGGGTTTTCCGCATTTGATGCAGTCTTTTACCTTTGTATGGTCCAGTATTTTTTCCTGGATGGAAATATTGCCTTTTTCATCCCTCAGATAATTACTGGTAAACGAGCAGTCGGGATATCCGGTACAGGCCAGAAAATGGCCGTTCCGACCG
Source organism: uncultured Desulfobacula sp. (assembly GCA_964484555.1). Lineage (GTDB taxonomy): Bacteria > Desulfobacterota > Desulfobacteria > Desulfobacterales > Desulfobacteraceae > Desulfobacula. Next base: position 21,967 of record CAZAHK010000014.1, on the reverse strand, counting down.
ATTTTGATATTTAATTGTTTATCGCAGACCGGACAGGTCAGAGGGGTATCGATTCCAACCCCTTTGACGCTGACCATCTGCTCACCGGCCATATCCAGATTTTTCTTAAAGGAGGCATAAAAATCCTTTAACAACTGGACCTCTTCCATTTTGCCGCTTTCAACATCATCCAGGTTGTTTTCCATCAGGGCTGTAAAGGAAATATTCAAAACCCCGGGAAAAGATAACACGAGCAGGTCATTGACAATGAATCCAAGCTCGCTGGGGACGAAAAATTTGTTAATCAGTTCCACATACCCTTTGTCCCGGATCACCGTGAGAATGGATGCATAGGTACTGGGCCGGCCGATCCCGTTTTTTTCCAGCTCTTTTACCAGTGATGCCTCTGTAAATCTCGGCAAGGGCTTTGTGAAATGCTGTTTTGGGAGGATCTGCAATACCTTTAAGGCTGATCCGGCTTCCACTTCCGGAAGCGTCTGGATGTCCGATTCTTTTACGTCTTCCACTTGTGAATACAGCATCATGAATCCGGGAAATTTGATGGTCGACCCACTGACTGAAAAAAGATATTTTTCCGTTGCCTGGATCAGGATGGTTTTTTGGTCGATGATGGCCTGGGCCGCCTGGGAGGCCACAAACCGCTTCCATATCAGGTCATAGAGTCTGAATTGATCCGGGGTCAAAAAATTTTTAAGCTTTTCAGGAGTATTAAATACCGAGGTGGGCCGGATGGCCTCATGGGCATCCTGGGCTTTGTTCTTGTTTTTAAAGAACCGGGGAGAATCTAGTGCATATTCGGGTCCCAGGGTTTGTGAAAGATAGGTCTGGGCATCCAGGGCCGCATCCGCCGATATTCTGATGGAATCGGTTCGCATATAGGTAATCAGGCCTTCGGGACCGCTAGTACCGATTTCGATACCTTCATAGAGCTGCTGGGCCACCACCATGGTTTTTTTTGCAGAAAATTTAAGGCGGTTGATGGCATCCTGCTGTAGTTTGCTTGTAATAAAAGGGGGAAGGGGATTTTTTTTAACAGTTTTAGCTTTTATTTCGCTGACAAGAAAATCTGCCTTTTCAAGATCCTTAAAAGCCTCCTGTGCTTGGGCTTCATTGGAAATTTTTGCCTTTTTGCCGCTGATTTTGATGAGTTCGGCTTTAAATTCCGGTGGTGTCCGGGCCAGTAAGCTTGCCGTAATGGTCCAGTATTCTTCCGGGATAAATTTCCGGATTTCCCTTTCCCTGTCACAGATGATTTTGACTGCAACTGATTGGACCCTGCCAGCACTCAGCCCCCTTTGCACCTTTTGCCAGAGAAGAGGAGAAATCTGATACCCTACCAGGCGGTCCAGCTTTCTTCTGGCCTGTTGGGCGTCATATTTATGGGCATCGGGCTTTTGTGTATTCTGAAGGGCTTCTTCAATGCCCCTTTTTGTTAATTCATGGATCAGCACTCGATGAAAGGTTCTGGTTTTGGACTTCAGGATGTCCATGATATGAAAGGCAATGGCTTCTCCCTCCCGGTCAGGGTCAGGCGCAAGATAAATATCTTCTGCCTCTTCGGCAAGCTTTTTAAGGTTGGCAATGATTTTGGATTTATCTTTGATGTTTACATAACTGGCTTTAAAATTATTTTCAATATCTACGCCCAGGGTTTTGACGGGAAGATCCCTTATATGACCCGCACTGGCTGCAATATTAAACTCATTGCCCAGATATTTTTTCAAGGTTTTAATTTTAGTTGGAGACTCGACAATGATCAGGGGTTTTTTCAATGGTAATCCTCCGAAATAGAATAGCAGTTGCCCTGGTGACGGTTAACCAGGCCTTCCAGTTCAAGGTCAAGCAACTGGGATGCAACCTCTGAACTCGTCATTCCGCTTTTTTCAATGATGATATCAATATGGACAGGATAAGGTTCAAGAAAATTTAAAATCCGGGGTCGATCCTGGAAACGGCCGGGATAGGATAAGGATTCCGGACTTTCTAACGGCACTTGGGGTGACGTTTCTTTTTTTTCATGAATAAAATGATGAAGCTCATCAATGATGTCCATTTCCGTTTCAACAAGTTTTGCCCCTTGTTTTAAAAGAGAATGGGTTCCTTCGCTTTTCCTTGATTTGATGCTCCCCGGAACGGCAAATACTTCCCGGTTGTATTCGGAAGCAAGTCTTGCCGTAATCAAGGAACCGCTTCTTTTGGCAGCTTCCACAACAACGCTGCCGCAGGAAAGACCTGCGATGATGCGGTTCCGAACAGGGAAATGACCGGGTATGGGGTCGGCGTTCACCTTGAATTCTGAAAAAATTGTTCCGGTTTCGGCAATTTCATGGAACAAGGATTCATTTTCTTTGGGATAAATTTTTTTCAGACCGGACCCGAGCACTGCAATGGTTTTTCCTTTGGCCCGTAAGGCGCCTTTATGGGCCATGGCGTCTATTCCCCTGGCAAGTCCGCTGACAATCTGAAAACCCTTGGAAGCAAGCTTAAAGGAAAGATTTTCCGCCGTGCTGAGACCATAGGATGTCGCTGTCCTGGACCCGACAATGGACACGCAGGGAGATTCATTGTCCAAGGTACCATAATAGGTCATAAGCGGGGGAGGGTCCTGAATCTGTTTTAGAAGGGCAGGGTAAGAAGCATCATTCAGGGTGACGATATGGATATGGTTTTTAAAAATTTGCTCCAGTTCAATTTTGGCCTGATCCATAAACAGTTTGTGATGGAGCAGGCCATATAAGGTTTTTGTTGATATTTTCCCGATTGATTCAAGCTCGGCTTTAGAGGCGGTCAATACGGTTTCCGGGGACTGAAAGCGATCAATCAGCTTCTTATACAGGGAATTCCCCAAAAAAGGAATCTCCCTTAAAATGAACCAGGGTAAATATTTGTCGAAAAAACTTTGCATATTTAAAATGGGGATTCATTTAAATCCCCAATTTCCCCGGGTTTTTTGAAATTGAGTCCTGAACTTATTTTTTTTCAACCGCAAGAACAATGGGGCTTGCAATATAAACCGTGGAATAGGTCCCTGAAATAATACCGATCAGCATGGCAAATGCAAAATTATGGATGATTTCCCCACCCAGAAAAAACAATGCAAGAACCACAATCAATAAAGTTCCATTTGTGATTATAGTCCTTGATAGGGTCTCATTAATACTTTTGTTAAATATGTTTGATAATGATTCCGATGGGTCTGCTTTTTTTATGTTTTCCCTTGCCCTGTCAAAGATGACAATGGTGTCGTTTACCGAAAATCCAATGATAGTTAATAAAGCTGCATTTACCTGCAAGGAAAATTCAAGATCCAGAATGGAAAAAACACCAATGACTACAATAACATCGTGAATCAGGGAAGCAATAGCGCCAATGGCATATTTCAGTTTGAAAACCCAGAAAACTATCAGGGATACTAACAAGGCGGCAAGTATCAAAATACCTATCCCGGCATTGAAAACGGAAAGAAAATACACAACCGTCATGATGGCCCCGGCCGTGACGGCAGAGAGAAGAAGCTTATTTTCAAATCGGGCAGATATATAAATCATCATGAACAAGATTGAATAAAAAAGCGCCAAAAGCGCTTTGTTTTTAAGATCGTCTCCCACCTGGGGCCCGACCACTTCCATTCTGCGGATTTCAGGTAAAGCTCCGGTAGAAGCCTGAATTGCCTTTGCTAAAGCCTGAGAAAAGCCTGAGTTGGTCATTCCCGATGCTGCCGTGCGGATTAAATACTCATTATCTTGCTCATGCCCGACATTTTGGACGGAGGCTTCTGGTATGCCTATATTCACAAGGGCGTTTCGAATTTTTTCGATAGGCGCAGGCTCTGAAAATTTAATCTGAATCAAGGTTCCACCGGCGAAATCAATGCCGTAATTCGGCCCCCGATGAACAATCAAAGAACCAATGCTGATGATGAGCAAAATGGCCGACAGGATAAAGGCAATTTTTTGTTTACCCATGAAGTCTATGTTAATATCAGGCTTAATCAACTGCATTTTGTAATTCCTTTATATGCTTAATTTCAATTTTGGATTGTTTTTAAGAGCAAGATCAAACAAGGTCCTTGAAAGGACCAGCGCCGTGAAAAGGCTGGCGAGAAGACCGATGGTCAAAGTGACGGCAAAACCCTTTATCGGACCGGTACCAAACTGATAAAGCACAACAGCGGCGATAAGAGTAGTCAGATTGGAATCGATAATGGTGATGGCGGCTCGCTCAAAACCGGCATTAACTGCAGCCATGGCTGTTTTCCCGGTTTTTACCTCCTCTTTGATCCGTTCATAAATCAAAACATTGGCATCCACTGCCATACCAATGGTGAGAATAATACCGGCAATGCCGGGCAGGGTCAGTGTCGCCTGAAAGGCGGCAAGCCCTCCGCCGATCAGGAGAATATTGACTATGAGGGCAAGATCGGCAATTAGACCGGCCTTCTTGTAATAGACGGCCATGAATAGTATAATAGAGAGCCCGCCGACCAGTGTCGAAAGAAGACCCATCCGGATGGAATCTGCTCCCAGGGTAGGTCCGACCGTTCGTTCCTCAATAATGGTGACCGGTGCCGGCAAAGAACCGGCCCGCAAGGCAATGGCCAGATCTTTGGCTTCATTCAGCGTAAAATTACCGGTGATGACGGCTTTTCCGCCGGCAATCCGATCCTGAATAACCGGGGCGGAGTAAACGGTTTTGTCAAGGATGATGGCCAGCCGTTTATGGATATTTTCACCCGTAATGCGGTCAAACAGTTTGGCCCCCTGTCTGTCAAATTCAATGCCGACCTGGGGCTGCTGGTACTGGTCGAATTCCACCCGTGCATTAGTAAGGAGGCTGCCGTCCAGTAGGACCCTTTTTTGTATTAAAAAGGGAATTTTTGTTGTTGATCCGGATGCCGTATCCTGTTTTTCCTGATACAAAATTTCATCCCCGGCAGGAACAGAACCATTCACGGCAGCGGCCATATCGGCATCATCATCCACAAGTTGGAAGGTCAGTTGGGCGGTTTTGCCGATGAGCCCCTTGGCCCTTTCCGGGTCCTTGATGCCCGGCAACTGCAAAAGAATTCTGTTTTCACCTTGAATTCTGATATCCGGCTCGCTTACCCCGAATTCATCAATCCGGTTTCGGATGGTTTCCAAAGCCTGGCGGGAGGCCATTTTTTTGATCTCATCAATTTCATTGGCCGGCAATTTTAAGATATAGGTGAAGGTATTATTTTCGGTCCGGGATGAATCAATCTCTATGTTTTTATAATATTTGGAAAGAAGGTTTTCAAATCCGGATTTGTCTTTTTCTCCTTCAAATTTTGTCAGGATGGAATTGTCATTTTGGCGTGAGATTCCTGAATGCTTGACCCCATCTTCCCGGAGCTGCCTTTTGATTTCCTGGATGGTTCTTTCCACCTCGGTTTCCACGGCTTTGATGCTCTGGACCTCAAGAACAAGATGCATCCCTCCCTGGAGATCCAATCCCAGGTTGATTTTTTTATGGGGCCAGATATTATAGAACGTCGGCATCATCCAGACAAGAGCTGCCAGGGTGACCCCGATACTTAATACAATTTTTAAAGTAAACGGTTTCAATCTCTTAACTCCTAATGGATTTTATTTTTTCTTTTTGTCATCCTTCTGAATGGTATCATTTTCTGAAACCACAGCAGCAACGCTGGCCCTGGATACTTTGATTTTTACCTTCTCGGCAATTTCAAGGCCAATGGTGGTTTCATCAAGGGACTGGATGGTTCCATAAATACCGCCTGAAGTCAGAATCCTGGCACCCTTTTGTAAATTGGCAATCATCTCCCTGTGCTCTTTGGCTTTTTTTTGCTGGGGTCTGATCAAAAGAAAATAAAAAATGGCAAATAAAATAATGATCGGCAAAAAACCTGCAAGTCCGCCTGCCTGACCTGCCTGGCCGCCCGATTCTCCCATTGCATATGCGATACTCATCACAATAAATCCTCCTCAACTAGGTATTAAAACAAAGTTTATGATTTTTTAGTGGGAATCCATATGGTTTTCCCATCAAACTGAATTCTGTCTATTGTATCAAAATTAATATCACGGAGAAGGGAAAAAACCTCATCCATATTGTAAACAATGATTTTGCTCAAGGGACTCAGGAGATTGATATCCGTATCCACTTTTTTTTCAAGAAGATTATAGATGATCACCATGGTTTCGGAAAATTTTAAAATTTTTCCGACGCCGGAACTCTGACCCATGCTCATGGGTTCATCTGCCCTGGGGGAGACAATGATTCCCTGGGATTCATAATAGTCCTTTAAAATATTAAAATGAATGTTCCAGATATTGTCTCCAGGCTGGACTACATATATGCCGTACGCCTTGATCCGGGGAGGGATAACGGCCCCCGAAGCATCAATTTTTTCTTCAAAAACAGCCCCTTCGTTTAAAAAGGCTTTTTCCAGGATATCTCTCATGGATATTTTAATGTCACCGATTTTCATATCCTCATCGGAATGGACAATCATATCAAGGCTTTTTTTAATACCAAGACTGTCCTTGCGTGATTCCATGAGATCTTTTAGTTCTTTGTCCTTTTCAAGGTTTTGGTAATCTATGGCCGGCAGAACAATAATTTCACCCTGAACAGCCCCGTCCCCGGCAGACGGAATTTCCTTTTGGATGTCACCCTGTTTTTCATTGGTTTCGGCCTTCTTTTTTTCAGACGGGTGATCCATTTTCAAAGGCGTCCCAAAAATCAGGAATCCCAGTATGATGATTCCGAACAAAACAAACGCAAGTGTCCATCTTTTCTTTTTCGTTTCATTTCTTTTCAGGAGCATAGGATCTCCTTTCTTAGGGTGATTGAAATTGCTTCAGATACACAATCGAAAGATTTATGTCAAGAAAGGTCTTCATTAGGTTTTTGGGGGATGATGACGATTCTGTTTTCTCCCGATACCATGGTCTGGTCCCCTTCAATGGTAATGAACACCTTCCTTTTTTCTTCTATTTCAGACAGTTCGTGTCTTTTCCGGTTTAACAGATAACCGGCTACCTCAACGGGGACCTGCCCTGTGACGTCCCTGATTTCCGGTTTTAATGTTTTCAGGTTGAGTTGCCTCAAAAAGGCAAGACCCTGGGTTTCCACCGACGGGATTTGACCTCTGCCGTTACAATGGCGGCAGGGTTCATAGCTTCCGAATGTAATGGAATGCCGAATGCGCTGCCGGGACATTTCAAGCAGACCAAAGGAAGTAATACCCCCGACCTTTGTTTTGGCTTTATCGGATTTCAGATGTTTTTTCAGGGTCTTGGTAATTTCCGCTTTATGGCGGGAATCTTTCATGTCTATGAAATCAATGATGATTAAGCCCCCTAAATCCCTGAGACGCAATTGCCTTGCCACTTCCTCACAGGCTTCAAAATTCGTGTGAAAGGCGGTTTCTTCAATATTCTTTTTTTTTGTGGATTTTCCTGAATTTACATCAATGGAGACAAGGGCTTCGGTTTGTTCTATAACAATAAATCCCCCGGATTTAAGCGCAACATCTTTCCTGTAAATGGAGGCTATCTGATCTTCAAGCTGGTATTTGGTAAAGATGGGTTTTTCACCGGTGAAAAGCTTGACGATTCTTTTTTGTTTCGGGGCAATGACATCCATAAAATCAAGGACTTCTTTATAAATCTCAGGGCTGTCCACCAGGATTTCATTGACATCGGACGTGAAATAATCCCGCAGGGATCTTACTGCAAGGGTCTGTTCCCTGTAAAGAAGGGAAGGGGCGGTATTATTAACCGCTTCCTTATCAATATTTTTCCAGACCCGCATCAGGTATTTTAAATCTGCCATAAGCATGGTTTTGGTGGTGTTTTTTCCGGCGGTCCGGACGATCATTCCAAACCCTGTGGGGATTTCCATCTTTTTAATGATGCCAAGGAGCCTTTTTCTTTCAGCTTCATCCGTGATTTTTCGGGACACCCCTTTGGTATCAGTTCCCGGCATCAGAACCGATAACCGGCCGGGTAGGGAAATAAAGGTGGTCAGCATGGCTCCTTTTTGATTAATGGGGTCCTTTGTGACCTGAACAATCAGTTCCTGACCTTTCCGTATAAGGTTAAACAAGGCTTTTTCACCTTTTTCCACATCCTGGAAATAATCTTTATGAATTTCATTTTTTTGAAGAAAACCATTTTTTGCAGCGCCATAATCGACAAAAACCGCCTGAAGGCTGGGTTCGACCCGTGTTACAATCCCTTTGTAGATATTTCCCTGGGTTACCTCTTTGGCAGTTGTCTCAATGTGAAATTGTTCCAGCTTGTTATCCACCAGCGCAACTATCCGGTTTTCATCAGAATCTAAAGCATTGATCAGTATTTTCGTTGTCATTAATCCCGCTCTTAAGTCTTAATTTAATGTGTTTATATTACCTGCTTAATAAATAATATTTAATTTTTAAGTAGTAAATTGGATGTATCAAGTCAAATTTTTTATTTTCCTTTCAAGATATTTTTAAGGGTAATCGCATCTTAATCCATTTCTTTTTGTTTCAGGATGTCATAATAAGTGAGAATACGCTCTACATACTGAACCGACTCCCACCCCCGAGCGTACCCATATCTGACCTTGGTATAATAGCCTGGTTTTGATAATAAGGGCAGTGTCTTTTTTAAATTTTGCCATTTACCGGGATCAAGCCCCATTTCTTCTGCAATTCTAACGGCATCGGACACATGGCCGTAACCGACATTATAACTGGCCAGTGCAAAAGGAATCTTTTCGTGATCATCATCAATGTGTTCAAACTTTTTGGTCATTTTATCAAAATATCGGATACCGGCTTTTATGCTTTCAGTAGGAGTAACCATATTGGAAAGTCCCATTTCTTCGGCTGCAATTGATGTTACCTGCATCAGTCCCTTGACATTGTTTAAACTGACGGCTTCCGGATCAAATTGTGATTCCTGATAAACGATGGCAGCCATCAGTTTCCAGTCAAGCCCGTATTTCTCCGCTTCTTTATGGATTAAAGGTTTATATTCCGGCAGCCGTGTCTCAATTCGCTGATGAAATTTTTTAAGGTCAAAAGGATCTGAATTTTGAATATTGGAAAAATATTTATCGGTAAGCCTTTGGATGAGTCCGGTTTGAACGGCATGTAAAAAGAATTTATTCACCTGTTCCAGCATCTCCGGATCATTTTTACTGACAGCCCAGGCAAGGGATTCCTTTTCCCGGATGGGGATTCCGATCCGGATATCAGGGTAGTATCTTTGGCTCATCAAGGCAACGGTATTTGCTGCTATGGTATATTTGATTTCTTTATCGCGAACCATGCGGATCAGCTCTTCTGCAGGCATATTATGATACAGAATATAATTCAAAGGGATACCTGATGCCTTGATTTCATTGAGACGATGATGATAGGGTGTTCCCCGGTTGACATGCAAGGTGAGAGAGGCGAGGTCTTCAATCTTTTCGGGGCCGGTATCCTGTTGATGATGGATCACATGCTGCTGGATGGTCATATAAGGGATTGAAAAATTGACTTTTTCAATCCCTTCCCGGGTAATGACAAGGCCCGAGGCAATAAAATCCCCTTTTCCCTGTTCCAGGGTGGCGAACATATTATTCCAGCCCGGGGCCACAACATCCAGGTCAACATGGAGAAAATCAGCAAATGCAACGGCAAGTTCATATTCAAATCCCGCGGGTCGGCCGTTGTAATAATAATAGGTATGAATTGAATTGTCCGTTATCAGCCTGAGAAACCCGGTCCGTTTAATTCTTTCAAGAGCGGTTGAGTCAGATCCAAGGTCCCTGTTGTGGATCAGAATGGAAAAAACCGTAAAAAGAAATAAAAGAAGAATAAGGATCAGTGGAATAAAATATGTATGATAAAATTTTTTCATCCCTATCCGTCTATATTTTCAATTGAAATAAGTTCCACCCGGTCCACATTCATATAAATCCGGGGCAGCTTTTTTCCGCGTTGCCCCCTCATGCCGGAATAATCTTTCTGATTCCCCGGGCTTAATTTTAGGGAATGCTTTCCGGAATGTATGATAATATTGGCATGTTCCGGTAATACTTTAAGGAATTTGAGCAATTCCGGAGTTGATGAAATCCTTTCCTTTGCCGGTATGGAAATGATCTTATTGCCCTGTCCTTTTTTCAGATAAGGCAATTGGTCGAGGGAAAAAATCAAAAGCCGGCCTTTGTTTGTGAGTGCAAGGATATTGTCTTTTTCGAGGTCATGAATGCCATCGGGAGCTAATAATTCATGGTCGTTTTTTAAACTCACAACTGCCTTACCATTTTTAAAATGGGTGAGCAGATCCTCAAATTTTATAATAAAACCATATCCATGGTTTGATCCTATCAGAAAATACTGATTGTTTTCAGCAGACAGCATATATTGGATATGGGCATTGGGCTGGATGGACAGATGTCCGGTCAAAGGTTCTCCATTGCCCCTTGCAGACGGGAGTGAATGGGGATAAAGCATATAGGCCCTGCCCATATTATCTAAAAAAACGACAGGTTTATCATTCTTTGTCCGCAGACATTCCAGAAGCGAATCCCCGGAAAGAAATTTAACCGACATGGGATTGATATCATGACCTTTTGCGGATCTGATCCATCCTTTTTTGGAAAGAATTACAGACACAGGCTCTATATCCATGACATCCATCATTGAAAATTTTTCCGCTTCCTTTCTTTCCTTCAAGGGGGATCTTCTTTTATCTCCATATTCTTTGGCATCGGACCGGATTTCTTCTTTAATATAGTTTTTGAAAAGGGTTTCATTGCTGAGGATAATTTCAAGGGATTCTTTTTGGGATTCAAGATCTTTTTTCTCGGCTTTCAGCCTGATTTCTTCAAGCCGGGCAAGTTGACGGAGCCGTATGTCAAGAATGGACTGGGCCTGGGCCTCGGAAAGGGAGAAGGCCTTGATCAGGTCTTTTTTCGGATGATCCGACGTTCGGATGATTCGGATCACTTCGTCGATATTTAGAAAAGCGATCAGAAGACCGTCTAAAATATGAAGGCGTTCATTGATTTTATTAAGCCTGAAATTTAATTTTTTTCTAACCGTGTCGGCTCTGAATTCAAGCCATTCGGTCAGGACCGCCAATAAATTTTTAACCTGGGGTTTGCCGTTAACTCCGATCATGTTCATGTTGACGGGAAATGATTTTTCCAGGTCTGTGGTGGCAAACAAATGGTCGGTCAAAGCATTCAGATCGACGCGGCCGGACTTTGGAATAATAACAAGGCGGGTGGATTCTTCGTGATCGGATTCATCCCGGATATCACTGATCATGGGAAGCTTTTTGTCTTCCATCTGGGCGGCAATCTGCTCATAAATTTTTTCTGTCGAAGCATGGTGGGGAAGGGCGGTGAAAATGAGCTCGGAATTTTCCACATGGTATCTGGCTCTCATTCTAATCCTGCCCATTCCGGACTGATACATGTCCAGAATTTCCTGAGCCGGGGTTATGATCTCCGCCTCGGTCGGAAAATCAGGGCCTTTGATGAATCGGCAGATTTTTTCAACGCTTGAGTCTTCATTGTCAATCAGATGAATCAAGGCATTGGCCACTTCACGCAGATTATGGGGGGGAATGCTGGTGGCCATGCCCACGGCAATCCCGGTGGAACCGTTTAACAGGAGATTGGGGAGCCGGGCCGGAAGAAGGGAGGGTTCTTCAAGGGTTCCATCAAAATTGGGAACCCAGTCCGTGGTTCCCTGATCCAGCTCCTGGAGGAGAATATCAGCGTATTTCGAGAGCTTGGATTCCGTATATCTCATGGCGGCAAATGATTTGGGGTCGTTCGGATCTCCAAAATTTCCCTGTCCGTCCACCAGGGGATATCTTAATGAAAAGGGCTGGGCCATGAGGACCATGGCTTCATAACAGGCAGTATCCCCGTGGGGGTGAAATTTACCCAGAACATCCCCCACGGTTCTGGCGGATTTTTTGTGCTTGGCTGTGGACAATAGCCCCAATTGGCTCATGGAGAATATAATTCTTCTTTGAACCGGTTTTAGACCATCTCCGATATGGGGCAAGGCGCGATCCAGAATAACATACATGGAATAATTCAGATAAGCTTTGGCGGCAAAGTCCTGAAAGGGTATTTTTTCATAATCTTCAATTGCTGAGGGCAGAAGCTCTTTCATCATTTATTCAATCTCTTTGATATTACCGTTGGTTTCTATCCAGGCTTTTCTGTCTTTTATCCGTTTTTTCCCAAGCAGCATGTCCATGATATCTATTACATCCTTTAATCCATCTTCCGGATCAGCGTTTACGGACAACTGGACAAGTCTTCTCGAATCCGGAGAAAGGGTTGTTTCCTTAAGCTGAGCCGGGTTCATCTCACCTAAGCCTTTAAACCGTTGAATATGGATTTTTCCATATTTTTTTTTGCGGGTAATCCGTTTGACGATATTGTTCTTCTCGGATTCGTCCAAAGCATAAAAGACTTCTTTTCCGGCATCGATCCGAAACAGGGGCGGCATGGCAACAAACACATGCCCCTGTTTGACGATTGGAGAAAAATGCTTTAGAAAAAGGGCGCATATCAAAGTTGCAATGTGCAGCCCATCGGAATCGGCATCGGCAAGGATGCAGATCTTATGATATCTTAAATTTGAAATCTCTTCAGATCCCGGGGACACGCCAAGGACCTGTGAGATATCCCTGATTTCCCTGGACTCCGTGATTTCCGACGAATCCATATCCCAGGTGTTCAGAATTTTTCCCCGAAGGGGCATGATGGCCTGAAAACGCCTGTCTCTTGCCTGTTTGGCCGACCCGCCGGCGGAATCTCCTTCAACAAAGAACAATTCCCGCCGGCGCTGGTCCATGCTGGTGCAGTCGGACAATTTGGCAGGAAGGGTAATGCCGTTGTATGTTTTTTTCTTTGTGATCCGGGCTGCTTTTTTGATCCGGTTTTTCGCATTTTCAAGGGCAAGACCCGCAAGTTTTTCTCCTTCTTCAATATTACGATTGAGCCATAGGGTGAACGCGTCCCTGATTTGTATATTGACCAGGTTGGCACAATGGCGGGAGGATAGCCTTTCTTTGGTCTGGCCGGAAAACTGGGCATCGGAAAGCTTTACGGAAAGGATGTAGGCGATATTGTCCCAGATATCTTCCGGGGCAAGATAAAGACCTTTGGGCAAAAGATTTCTAAACTTGCAGAAATCTCTGACCGATTCCAGAAGTCCGGATCGGAATCCGTTTACATGGGTTCCCCCAAGTTTTGTGGGAATGAGATTTACATAGCTTTCCTGGGGATTCTGCCCTGATTCCAGGGCCCAGTTCACGGCAAAGGAGATTTGGATATCGTCGCCTTTCAGGTCTCCTGAAAAAGGTGAGGTTAAAATACATTTGCTGTCTTTAAAATATTCATTCAGATATTCATCGATTCCCTGGTCATATTTCCATACATTCTGTTCACCGGATGTTTCATCATAAAAGGTTGTGACAAGCCCCTTGCAGAGAATGGCTTTTGATTTTAAAGCAGTTTGCAGGGCGGTTTTTGAAAATAGGGGCCGGTCAAAATAGGATGCATCCGGATAAAAATGTAAAGAGGTTCCGGTTTCTTTTCCATCTGTTTGATGTAGAGCAGATAGATCTTCTGTTTTAACACCGTTTCGAAATCCGATATGATATTCCCGGCCATTGCGTTTGATCCGGATTGACAGATAAGAAGACAAAGCGTTGACAACGGAAACACCGACTCCGTGCAAACCTCCTGAATAGCTGTAATCTTTATTTGAAAATTTTGCGCCGGCATGAAGGGTGGACATGATGAGTTCCACTCCGGACACTTTTTCTTCAGGATGAATATCCACAGGCATTCCACGGCCGTTATCCGTCACCATAACGGAATTGTCCGCTTTTAAAACGACATCGATCCGATCGGCATAACCGGCAATGGCTTCGTCCACACTATTATCGATGACTTCAAAGGCCAGATGATCCGGGCTTGAAGTATCCGTATACATGCCCGGCCTTCTTTTAACCGGGTCCAGGCCTTTTAAAATCTCAATGGATTCTGCAGTGTAAGTGTTTTTTAAGGGCTTGGGGTCTGTGTTCAGCTCAAATAATTTCATAAATCATCGTAGTGTGGTATATAGGGTTAATTACCATTGGGATAAATAAAAGTATTCCTATATCATTTTTATTTTCAAATGTAAAAACGGGAAATGCATTCATTATGGAATCGAGCAAAAAGCAGCACAATGATCCGGATATTATGATCAAATGGAATACTTTTTCCGAAGAAGAAAAAATCATGGCGATCCGTGATAGTGCTGAATTAGATCCTGAAATGGCTATGAACCCGGCTTTTTCCGGAATCACATCCTATCACTTTGCCGTAAGAAATGAAGCCAAAAAAGCGCTGGAAGGGATTCGATCGCAAATTAATACTCTTTTGACGGATGTTGAAAATAAAGAACACTATCTCAAAGGAATGAAGGCTTCTGCATCGGTCTGTTACAGAATTTACGCACTGATAAGGCCGGATATGCCCCAAAATGAAATAGGGTATTTTTTTAAGCTGCTCTTGGAATTTCAAGGTAAAGGCCCTTATTTTGCTTATATGGTTCTTTATAAAGGCATCCTACGCCTCGATGTCATGGAAAAAACCCTGAATGGGGTTTCGGATTTCAGACGTCTGGCCCTGGTGGACCAGTATCTTCAGGCGAGCCCCGCCATCAGGTTAAAATTCGGGTTTTCATTTATCCGAATTTTACGATCCATCAAACAAAGGGAGGCCGTTATCCAATTCTATGCCGGTCTTTTTGACCGGCAACAGGATGCAGATCCATTTTTAAATAATATATCTTCGGATCTGAGGGATCCGGATAAGATCCAGGCCATTGAGTTACGGTCTCACTCTCCCGAAATAAAGATCAGGGGCCTGAAAGCCCTTGCCATGCTATCTGCCAAGGTCTCCCCTGACCTTCTCGTTGACATTCTCACCACGGAAAATAATCCTAAGGTCAGGTGGACTATCTATGAAATCATTGAAAATTCATCCATGGGTGTTTACGCCGACCTTTTCTATCCTATATGGGGAATTTTTTATAAATACAGCAAAGAAGAGGCCGTTAAAGCATTTAAGGCGCTTGTCGTTTCAGGAAAACTTCCTTTGTACGCCTTGCTTGAAATGGTAAGGAAGGACTATCCCTCGCTGATGCCCATGATCTATAATGAGATTTCAAATTTATCCAGGATTTCATTTTTTATGATTCAGGATATTGCCCTGAACAAAGAACAATATCTGGATACCAATGTTGATGTAAACCTTGCCTGTGTTCTTGGAATGATCCAAAAAAGACCTGAGAGGGTCGTCAGAATATTAAAGAAATATGATAATATTACCAAAGATGGTATCAGGGAGGCGATCACACAATTTATTGAAAAAACAAAAGACCTTTTATCAAAAGAAAAGGCCGGCATTGAAACCGAATTTGAACCCATGGTTCATAAAATCAGCCAAGGATCAATAAAAGATAGCGGCATTATCAGATCATTGTTCAAAGAGCCCATCGAAAAAAAAATAGAAAGGCTGAAAAAAAATATACACGGGGATATACTTCATTTTGATGGAGAAACCATCAAAATGACCAACCTGTCTTCATGCGAGTTTATGGTGCCCCACTATTTTTTTTATTCATGTATTTTTGATCATTGTGATCTTTCAGGATCCGTTTTCATGAATGCTGATTTTAAAAAAACAGTTTTTTATAATACGGATATACGGCAGGCCCAATTTGATTCTACATGTTTTGACGATTCAATTTTTATTAATGTAAATGCAGAAGGGGCGGTATTCAAAAAATGCCGTTTTCAAAATGCATCTGTTTTTAACTGCAGTTTTAATCATGCTCAATTGTCGGAGGCATTGTTTCTAAATTCCGTCATTTCAAAAACCTCTTTTAACCAGACCGATCTTTCAGGGTCCTGCTTTGCCTTTTCAAAAATATCAGCCCTATCCTTTGTCGGCTCAAATATCAATCAAGCCGATTTCTCAGAGGTGTCTGCAAGATTCTGCAGGTTTCCCTCCAGTTCAAAAGCCATCATCCGAACCGAGAATATAGACTATAATGCAAGGCAATTTCAGCTTTCATGGGAAGATATGCCCGAGATCAATGAAGAAATCCTGACACAAATCAATATGCTGATTTTTTCCGAATTTATTCATTATGGAGAACTGAAATTTTTAAAACAGAATCAATTCAGCCTCTTGACCGCCTTTGACATATTCCAGAGTAAACAGGCCGATCTATTTCAAATTATTCCTTTTCTCCTTCATGAAAATATAGAGTTCCCGGGTATTGATCCTATTGATATCAAAACACCTACCGGCATCTATGATTATCTGCCGAGCCCTGAGACCCAGGAAGTTCTCAGGCGCTATATTAAAAAAGAACAAATTCTTGCCCGGTGGTCCCTGAATCCTTTGATTGAAGGTGTCTTTACCATAGGAAGCACCGGGTCCATCGCCCAGACGTCTGATTCGGATATCGATTATTGGGTCTGCATCAATGAGCAACAATTCAATCCCGGCGCCGTTAAGCTGTTACAAAAAAAACTTGGAATGATAGAACATCTGGCATGGAAAGGGTTTGGGACCAAGGTCACCTTTTTTTTAGTCGATATTTTAAAAACCAGAAACAATGAGTTCGGAGATTCCACCCTGGAAAGTTCGGGCTCTGCTCAATCCAGACTGTTAAAAGAAGAATTTTACAGGACAATGATTCATGTGGCAGGAAAAATACCCCTTTGGTCGGTTCTCCCGACCAGCATCAGCCTTCATTATTATAACTCTATTTTAGCAAATGTTTCTGAGGTTCCAAGCCTTATGCGGCGGTATATTGATCTGGGAGATATCCATGCCATACCGACAAGTGAATATTACGGGGCTTCCATCTGGCAGATGTTCAAATGGCTGAAAAGTCCGTTTAAATCCGTTATTAAAATGGCTCTTCTGGAAAAATATAGTTATGAATACGGCAAAGAATCCCTTTTGTGCAATAAATACAAAGATGAATGGATGAATTCAGGAACCCGGCTACAACTTGCTCAGAATGATTCCTATTATATTTTGCTGAATAATTTGATCCGATATTTTAAGAGTTCCGGAGATGAGGACACGGTTTTGCTGCTGTTAACCTGCTTTTTTTTGAAACTAGGCATTTCTAAGGATTCTGAAATTGACAAAACCGTCTTTGGCCTAAGAAAAATTTTCTTTGAGCAATGCATGCTCAAATGGGGGTGGGATAAAACAAGGATATTTGACATAGGCGGGTTTAAAACCTGGCAATACCCTGATATCGCTAAACTCTCATCCTTCATAGAAAAATTTATGATCCGGAAATATAAACAGATTAATATCAGTTTTGAGCAGAATTTTAAGGAAAGGTTCATGATCAGCCTGGAAGACCGGACGGTTCTGGGTCGGAAAATATTTATCGAATTCTCAAAACAACCCGGCAAAGTCGGCAAAGTCCTTCTCATATCAAGGAGTGAAAGGCATTTCCAGGGATTGCAATTAAAATATGTGAACGATACAGGTAAAATCGGTACCTGGGAGCTTATCAATAAAAATACCAGATCTCATCAAACCTGGGAAGAGTCGTTGGTCAAAGCCCATACCATTGAAGAAATCGGTGCATGGCTGATGAACAATGGCCTCTATAACAAAGACACTGTCGTCCATCTGGTCCCAAATCCCACCTATGTAACCTTTGATGACATCCGTAAATTATTTAAAACCATGTATGAGTTTTTTAGTCCTTCCTTGGGAAAAGAAGTCGGTTTTGATCAATTGCTGCTGAAAAGCAGGGTGTTTTCTTTATTTATTTCCGTCAATTTTTATGCGCCCCGGCAGCAGTATAATGTTACCGAATATACGGTTGTTTACATGAATTCATGGGGAGAGATGTTTTGCAGATCCTTTTATTCGGAAAAGGGGTTTGCCTCCTTTGAAGAAACCAAAGTAGATATTTTGCAAAGGGTAGGTATTAAAAAATTTCCTTTAAATACGGGCTATTATTTTTCAAAAGGAGTTGGACGATAATTTTTTATCAAACCCCCCGGGCTTGTTCCGTCCTATCCAAAAATTGATACGGCAGGCCCAAGATGGCGCAGGCCACAGATCCCTTCTATGGATAATACCTATTATCAAAAGAAGAACAGTCAACCGGCGGTTATCCTACATTGACTTTTTCACCTGAAAGAGATAAACAAAATTAAATTTTTTTCTTAAGAAAGAATGGTATTGAAGGACGGCAGCACAATTACCCGCACAACATCGGTAAAAAATGAGTTTGGAATGCATGCAAGACCTGCATCCAGAATCGCACAGATGGCTGGATCAGCCCGGTCTTGCATCTGGATTCATGCAAATTCAACACGGGTGGACGCAACCAGTCCCCTTGATATACTGACGCTTTGCGCGATTAAAGGGACACAGATAGCGGTTGAAATTGAAAATCAGAAGGATATGGATGTTTTAAATCAGATTATTGATTTTTTTGAAACCGGTTTCGGAGAATCACAGAAATGAACTTATCAGTTTCCGGACAGATCAGCATCAGGGGAATCAGCGGCTCACCTGGTATTTGCATTGGAAAGGCCTATCTTGTAGACAAGGAAGGGGTTAATCTGATCAAACGATATCCGATCAGTGAAGCCCAGATTTCAAAAGAAATAGACAGGTTCAAACAGGCCGTATCAAAGGCCAAAAATGATTATGCAAAAATCATCGAATCCATTGACAAAACCATAGAAGACAATCTAGATATCCTTGAAACCCATATGGCACTTTTTGAGGATAAGATGCTTTACGGAAGAACCATCGAAGCCATTTCAGCCGATAAGATCAATGCAGAATGGGCATTAAGAAAGGTCTCCCGAAGAGCTAAAGACATGTTTCAACAGATTGATGATCCGTATCTGAAGGCCAGGGTCAATGATATTGACCAGGTAACGGATAAAATCATGTCCAGCCTTTTTGGTGCCGAAGACAAAAAGATCTCGGATATCAACAAACGGGTTATTCTTGTGGCCCAAGATCTATCTCCGGCAGAGGCAAGTCAGATACAGCTCGAAAGGATTAAAGGGTTTGTGACCGATAGGGGAGGAAAAGATTCTCATACCAGCATTGTTGCAAAGTCATTGAAAATTCCTTCCGTTCTGGGGCTGGGCAAGGCCATGGTAAATGTTAAAAATGATGATATCCTTATTGTTGACGGATCAGACGGCCTTTTAATCATCAATCCGGATGAAGATACGCTTTTCCAGTATGAAGAACGTCTGACAAAATTTGAAACTTACAGGGCTGGCCTGGAGAGGGAATCTCATCTGCCCGCCGTGACAAAAGACGGGGTTGTTTTAAATCTCATGGCCAATATAGAGCTTGTGGAAGAGGTCGTTGCCGCAAAAGACTATGGCGCCAAAGATATCGGGCTTTTCCGGACGGAATTCTTATATCTTGATCTCAGACGGTTTCCAACCGAGGATGAACTTTTCTGTAAATACAAAGAATTGGTGGAGCTCATGCTGCCTCACAGCGTCACCATCCGGACCCTTGACATTAATGGGGACAAGGTGAATCCCTATCTGTCGGTTGTTGAAGAAGCCAACCCCTCTCTGGGATTAAGGGCTGTTCGGTTTTGCCTTGAAAACGAACCTGTGTTTGTCACACAATTGAAAGCCATTTTAAGGGCTGCCGCCATTGGGAATATTAAGCTGCTCATCCCCATGATCTCCTGTGTTGAAGAAATTATTCAAGTGAAACAGGCCCTGGGAAAAGCCATCCATGAGCTTGAGCAGGAAAAGAAAATTTTTAATAAGGATATCCCTCTCGGCGTCATGATCGAAGTGCCGTCCGCCGCCATCATGGCCGATCATCTTGCCGAGCATGTGGATTTTTTCAGCATCGGTACCAATGACCTTATCCAGTATGCTTTGGCCATTGACAGACGGAACCCTCAAGTGGCCCACCTGTATCAGGCATTGAACCCGGCAGTGCTGAGAATGATAAAAATGACCTGTGATGCGGCAAGGGAAAAAGGAATCGATATTGTCATGTGCGGGGAAATGGCAGGGGAGCCCATTAATATTCCGGTTCTCATCGGCCTGGGCTTGACTGATCTTTCCATGAACTCCGCATCCATCCCTGTGGTTAAAAATATGATACGCAATATTGACAGCAGAATGGCCGAAAGCAGCATGGAAAAAATCATGGGATTGAATACCGTGAAAGAGATCACGGAACATATCATCAATGAATATAAAGATATACTCCCTTTTCAGGGAATAGATGAAAGCTTATGAATTCAGATTTTGTAAAACTAATAGCAACCAATAAAAAAGCCTGGCACAATTATAGCATTGAGTCGGAATATGAGGCAGGAATCGTTCTTGCCGGGACTGAAGTGAAATCAATCCGTAAAGGAGGGGTCAGCTTCCAGGATGCCTATGCCGAGATTAAGAACGGGGAAATTTTCTTGAGGCAACTTCATATCTCGCTTTATAAATATGCCTATTACAGCAATCATGAAGCCTTGAGAACCCGGAAGCTTCTCTTTCATCGACATGAAATTAAAAAACTTCTGGTAAAGATAAAAGAAAGGGGTTACACCCTGGTGCCTTTGAAAATATATTTCAGAAACGACAAGATCAAGGTGTTAATAGGGCTTTGCAGGGGAAAAAAATTATATGATAAGCGGGAATCCATAAAACAGAAAGACATAAAACGGGAAATGGACAGAGACCACAAAAAAAAATCTTAATTGTTTCTGTAAAAGGTTTAAACTTCCGTCTTTTAGAGGGATAGCATTTTTATAGCAGTTGATTTATACTCGTGGACATGGAATATGAAAGAGGGACTTCTACAAAGTTCAAGATCGAATATTTATTTGTTTAGGTGACCAAGTATCGTTATCATGTTTTGCACGGGGATATTGCACTTCGTGCGATAGGACTTGTTCGTCAAACTTGTGAGAGATTCGAAATACATATTTTGCGAGGGTTTGTCAGTAAGGAGCATGTGCATATTTTGGCTTCAGCCCCACCGAATATGTCTCCTTCATATTTAATGCGAAGGATATAATCCGAGAGTACCTTGGGCATCATTTTGAGAAAGATCCCAATGATCAATTTGACATTGAATGAATTAACCAGCCTATGCCGGTACTGCTGGACTTTCAGTCCGCGAGTTTAAACAACCACCGGTTTTCAAGCCGGTGGTTGTTTAGTTTTCAGATAGATGTACACCATGCTATCTGAAATATAACAAAGACTTCCTGTTAAAAAATTACATGCGATTGCCTTGGGGTACGTTCAAAAATAGGTTGACTTTTCAAACTTAGATTGCTAAATTTGTTAGGTTAAATTTATGGGCCGTTAGCTCAACTGGTAGAGCAACTGACTCTTAATCAGTAGGTCCTGGGTTCGATTCCCCGACGGCCCACCATAAAACATAAGGGTTTTCAGCTTTTTGGTTGAAAACCTTTTTTGTTGTGCGCAAGGCATGGCGCGCAGCGCCTTGACTGGCGCTACTCAGGTTGATGATAACCGGCCTGAGTGACTTGGAGGTGAAAGTCCTCTACCGGCCCGACAAGGGGAACGGTTTATATGAAACACCATAGCCCGGCAATGCCAATTTTACCCTTTGCATCTTTTCTCAATGCTTTTTCCAATACATAAAACTCCTTTTTTTAAACTTCAGCAAATACTATTGTCATTAAACAGGGTAGGTGGGATCAGCCGGGTTAAAACAGTTTTATATGCGTAGTTCCTTCAATGAAGGACTGACAGTTAGTTGTGCAAAAGGCTGATCAGTCATGTTAGCATCGCGCTCTATGGCTTCAGTTCGTCATCGACTTTTTGTCCCTGTCTAAAATGTTTTTAATTCATACATGGTACCAGTTCATAACCGAGTTGCTCTGCCCTTTTTTTAA
>CAZAHK010000013.1:37297-39089 GCA_964484555.1 uncultured Desulfobacula sp. | reverse complement strand
TTTTACGGGCATTTCGGCATCATGGTCAGGGCCTATGCCTATATTCTGTCCATGGGGGCCAAGGGCCTCACCGACGCCAGCAGGCTGGCCGTGCTGAATGCCAATTATATCAAGGAAAGCCTGAAAGGGACCCTTAACCTGCCCTATGACAGGCCTTCCATGCATGAATGTGTATTCAATGATGAATTCCAGAAAGAATACCATATCACCACCATGGATATGGCCAAACGGCTTCTGGATTACGGGTTTCATCCGCCCACGGTCTATTTCCCCCTGGTGGTGGAAGGGGCTTTCATGGTAGAACCCACGGAAACCGAATCCAAGGAAGATATTGACCAGTTTATCCAGGCGGTGAAATCCATTGCCCAGGAAGCAAAGGACAATCCCGAACAATTAAAGAAAGCCCCCCGGCTGACAAAGGTGACACGGCTGGACGAGGTTCTGGCAGCCAGAAAGCCATGCCTGAGGGGGTAACCGTAAACAAGCGCTCGGCTGTATTCATAGATCTCGGCATCATGGAATACAAAAGAGCGCTTGAGCTTCAGATCAAAACCCTGGAAGCCAAAATCGACAATACCCTTTCCCAGGACCGGATTTTTTTTGTGGAGCATCCTCCGGTCTTTACCCTGGGCAAAAGAGGGGGAGAAGAGAACTTAACAGTTTCCAGGGAATATTTAAAGGCCAGGGGAATAGATCTGGTTCAGACGGACCGGGGGGGAAATATCACCTATCACGGCCCGGGACAGGCCGTTCTTTATCCCATTGTTGATCTTGAGGGTAAAAGAATAGGGGTGAAGGACTTTGTATGGGGTCTGGAGGAAATCATGAAACAAACCGCCCTGGATTTTAATATTAAGGCCGCCCGGGATTCCTTAAACCACGGCCTCTGGGTGGGAAATGCCAAGATCGGCAGTGTGGGACTGTGCATCAAAAAAGGGATCAGCTTCCATGGCCTTGCCATGAATATCAACCTGGATCTGGAACCTTTCTCTTGGATGAACCCCTGCGGACTCTCCCATATATCCGTGACCTCGGTTGAAAAAGAAGTGCAAAAAGCCGGAAACCCTCTTTCCGTGCCAGCCATGAACCAGGTAAAGGCTGCCTTTAAAACGCATTTTGCCTCTGTATTGAATTATGACATCAGTGAGCCCCATGAATCCTGAAAAAATAATAAAAACCGGGAAACCGGCCTGGCTGAAGAAAAGCCTTCCCAAGGGCGGCGATTACCAGCGGGTGCGAAATCTTTTGTCCAAGGCCGGGCTGCATACGGTCTGCAAAGAAGCCAATTGTCCCAATATGTTTGAATGTTTTTCCAAGGACACGGCCACCTTCATGATTTTAGGATCTGAATGCACGAGAAACTGCCGGTTCTGCAATATCACCCACAATCCCCCCTCCCCTGTTGATCCCGGTGAACCCCTGCGGGTGGCCAAAGCAGCCCTTGATCTGAATTTGAAATACATTGTGGTAACCTCGGTGACCCGGGACGATCTGGATGACGGGGGCTGCTCCCATTTTGCAGCCACCCTTCAGGCCGTCAGATCCCTGGTGACCCATGCCAAAATTGAAGTCCTGATCCCGGATTTCAAAGGTGACAAGGATGCTTTAAAAACAGTTCTGTCGGCAAAACCGGATGTATTGAACCATAATATTGAAACCGTTGCCTCTCTTTATCCCCGGGTGAGGCCGGAAGCGATCTATGAGAGGTCCTTGTCCCTGTTGCAGACGGTAAAATCCATGGACCCTGCCATGCCGGTCAAATCCGGGATCATGGTAGGCCTGGGAGAAACCC
>CAZAHK010000013.1:0-37197 GCA_964484555.1 uncultured Desulfobacula sp. | reverse complement strand
CATTTTTCTTTAAAATTGCCGGCAGTGCTGATCTCGATATAGGAAGCCCCGTGTTCGACTCCGAAGCTCCCGGCAAGGACGATGATCAAATCCTCGTCCTTGAATTTTTTTTCACTGATGAGCCTGCAGATGGAATCTTTTAAAGGCTGGGCACAAGTGATATCCATGGGCATATAATCGGCAAAAACCCCAAAGGACAGGGATAGCAGGCGAACCACCCGCCGGTCGTAAATCTGGGCATAAATGGGATTGTCCCCCCTGTAAGCGGCCAGTTCACGGATGGATTTTCCCGTCAGGGAATCCGCCACAATGCCTCTGGTGTTCAGCCGTAAAGCAGCCTTGACCGCGGCTTTGGCCAGATAGGCCGTGACCTTGTTTTCAAGAGTATAGGGAACATCCACATAACTGCTTTTTTTGCTTTCCACTTCCATGGCAATCTTGGCCATGGTCATGACCGCTTCTTCGGGATATTTCCCATTGGCGGTTTCCCCGGACAACATGAGGGCGTCCGTATGGTCCAGGCAGGCATTGGCCACATCAGATACCTCGGCCCGGGTGGGCCGGGGTGAATCGATCATGGAATGCAGCATCTGAGTGGCCACGATGACAGGCCTTCGTCTTTCAATACAGGTCCGGACAATATCCTTCTGGATGAGCGGGATCTGTTCCGTCGGAATTTCAACGGCCAGATCACCCCTTGCAATCATGATCCCATAGGCATGGTCCAGGATTTCATTCAGATTTTGAACTCCTTGGGCATTTTCAATTTTAGCAATGATTTTAATGGGGGATTTTTTTCTGTCCAGAATGGTTTGAACGGCCATGACATCTTCTTTGTTTCTCACAAAAGAATGGGCAATAAAATCCAGATCCTGGTCTGCTGCAAATTCAATAAAGGCTTTGTCCTTTTCGCTCAGGGCCGGCAGCTTGACATGGACCGAAGGGATATTGATACTTTTCCGCGGATAAATGATGCCGTCATTTTCCACATGGCAGGTCAGATAGTCTTCATCTTTTTCCATGACGGCAAGGGCGATACAGCCGTCATCAATTAATATGGAACTGCCGACGGGCACATCTTTGACAAAATGTTCATAGGAAACATAAATGATATCATCGTGGGAGGTCTGTCCGGGAGCGCCTTGAATTCTTATGGTATCTCCGCCTTTGACCGTAAGAGGGGCTTCACTGTTGCAGGTCCTGATTTCAGGACCCTTGGTGTCCAGGAGGATACCGATTTTATCTGATACCTTCCGTGTATTCCGAATCACTTGCAAGGCATCCTCATGGGACATATGGGCCGTGTTCAGCCGGACCACGGTCATTCCTGACTTGTAAAGCCCTCCAATGAAGTCGGGAGAGCAGTTTAAATTAGAAATGGTGGCGACGATCTTGGTTTTCATTGGCATAAACAAACCCTCCGTTGCTGCATATTTTTATGATAAACGTTTCAAAGGCCGTCTTTGCATCAAATGATGAAGACTTTAACCGGTAATCCAGGTCACCTAAAAAAATCAACGCATCCTGAAGTTCATTGAAAGAAAAATTTTCGGATTTTTGAAATATCTGAAAAACAGGATAGGCATTTTGAGGATTGGATGCAAGCAAAAGATCATTTGCAGAAACGGTTTTTCCCTTACCCTCTTTTTCCCCAAGGAATTCTTTCCAGGTCTCGATCATCGCTTTTATCCCTTTATCATAGGTCAGAATTTCGGGCAGAACACTTTGTTTGAACACATTAAAATTCTTATTCTTGAAATTCAATTTTTTATTTTTCAGGGCTATTTTCCGGATTCCGCATTTAACCAGGATGAGTTTCCGGATCTGGTTTTCAAACACTTTCAAAATCTGAAGCGGATGGGCCCCGTCCTTAAGCATGGAATTCAGGTAAAAAAGCGTCTCCTTGACGTCTTTTTCGATAAAGGCATGGGTCAGTTTAAACATGGGGTCTTTTTTGTCCCGGGTCACCACCGCATGGACATCTTCAGAAGAAATGGCGCTTCGATTGCCTGAATAGACAATTAATTTTTCCAGGTTCCCGGCAAACCGCTCAAAATCCAGGCCGGTCAGGTCCATGAGGAGATGAAAAGCCTGCCTGTCCATGGTTTTGCCTGCCTTTGACAAGATCTGGTCTGAAACCGTCTGAAAAATTTTTTCCTGTTCATCCTGGTCCGCCTTGCGGACCCCTTCAGCAACGGAACAGTCGATGACCAATCCTTTTTCTTCCAGAGTCTTATAGCTTTTCCGTCTTTTGTCGATGCTCCCGGTCATGAGCACAAGACTGTGGCCGAGCGGCAATCCTTCCTTGTCAAGAAAGCTTGTGAAATGCTCCAGATCGGCGGAGGAAAAACTTTTTTCCACAGGGCCATGCTGGGACTGAAACAAGGGGGCATTTTTAACGGCTATGATTTTTTTTGAAAACAGAAAGGAAAACGTCGAAACCGCCTCAATGATATCCCCCATGGTAACGGACCCCCCTTCAAGGGTTTCCAGGGCAAACTCTCGTTTATCCGTTCCAAGAAGAAAGTTTAACAGCTTTTGAAAGCTCTGTTTGATGAGATAGGAATCCCCGAAAATCAGAAATAAACCAGGGAGATTGCCTTTTCTTTGAAAAGAATTCAGGGCCTGGTCTAATTGATCATACCGGATCAGTGTCATGGGAGGACCTTAAATGAAGCAATACCGGATACATGGTCATATATCCGGTATTTTATTGAACAGAATATGAAAGATCAGTATCCCCATCCCGATGCTGATGGCGCTGTCGGCAATATTGAAGGCCGGCCAGTGGAGGGACCCGATATAAAAATCAAGGAAATCCAACACTTTGCCGTACAGGAACCGGTCTATGAGGTTCCCTAGGGCCCCTCCGAAAATCAGGGCCAGGCCACAGGAAAGAAAAATATGGCTCTCGGCGCATTTTTTATAAAACCATAGAACAAACAACGCCACAAGGGAGGAGAGAAAAAGAAAGATGAATTTTCTGACCTCGGGAGACTTTCCGGCAAAAAAGCCAAAGGCGCCGCCGGGATTCAGAATATGAGTAATATTAAAAAAATTGTCCAGAACAACAATATGATCATGCAGGGCAAGATTCAGTTTAATCATATATTTGGTTGCCTGGTCGGCGATGACAATCGTGCCGCTGATCATGACCAGGCGTACCCATGCATTGGATTTCAAACTCGTCCACATCCTTTTCACAATATTTTTTTTAAAGCAGCGGCACACCGCCCGCAGGCACTTGCATGCTCTGGGTCATTGCCGATGGTAGTATCGAACCGCCAGCAGCGGTCACATTTTTGGCCTTCGGCCTTGCCGACTTTGATGACCAGACCCTGGATTTCTTTTCCTTTGTATGCCGTCTCATCTTCCAGGGAGTCCACGAGCCGGGCCGTGGATACAATAAAGATATCATTCAGGTTTTCGGTCAGATTCTCCACCTGGGTTTTCAGCTCCGTATCCGGCAGCCGGATATCCAGGGCCGCATCCAGGGAGTGGCCGATGCGTTTATCGACCCTGGCCTCTTCAAGGGCCTTGGTCACTTCCCCCCTCAAGATCAGTATGTTTTCCCATTTGTCCGAAAGGGCCTGGTCTTCCCAGTCTTCGTGGGGTTCCACCATGGGTTCAAGATGGATGCTCTCCATGTGGTCCGGTCCCTTGGGCATATGCTGGTAAATTTCATCCGCCGTAAAGGGCAGAATCGGCGCCATGATTTTTACAAGGGCATCCAGAATGATGAACATGGCTGTCTGGGCATCCCGTCTTAAAGGGTCCGCCGGGGGCGAGGTATACAGCCGGTCCTTGATGATATCCAGATAAAAGGCTGACAGGTCAATGACGCAAAAATTATGCAGGGTATGATAAATGGTGTGGAATTCATATCGGTCATAGGAGGTTCGTGCCCGTTTTACCACCTGGCTGAGGCGGTGGAGGATGAACCGGTCCAGTTCAGACATCCCTTTTACCGGCCTCATGTCCTTTGTGACGTCAAAATCGGAAAAATTGCCCAGGATGAACCGGCAGGTGTTGCGGATCCGGCGATAGGCGTCGGACAATTGCCGCATGATATTATTGGAAATGCTGACATCCCCCCGGTAATCGGCCGAAGTGGCCCAGAGCCGGAGCACATCGGCCCCGTATTGTTTGATCACCGTATCCGGAGCCACCACATTGCCCACGGACTTGGACATTTTCCGTCCGTTCTCATCCACCACAAAGCCATGGGTGAGAACGGCCTTATAGGGGGCCTTGCCGGTCCGGCCCACACTGGTCAAAAGGGAGGAATGGAACCATCCCCGATGCTGGTCGCTTCCTTCCAGATACATATCGGCCGGACGGGTCAGCCCTTCCCTTTCTTCAAGGACGGCCGCATGGCTCACCCCGGAATCAAACCAGACATCCAGGATATTATGGTCTTTGGCAAATTCGGTAGAGCCGCATTTGGCGCATTTGGCGCCCTCGGGCATCAGATCCCGGGCCTCTTTTTCAAACCAGATGTCCGAGGAATGGTCACGGAACAGGGCATGGATTTTATCCACAGATTCCCGGGTGACATAGATTTCCGCGCAGGATTTGCAATGAAAGACCGGGATGGGAACCCCCCAGGACCTCTGCCGTGAAAGGCACCAGTCCGGCCGGTTTTCGATCATGGAATAAATCCGTTCACGGCCCCAGGAGGGTATCCAGGTCACATTATTGATTTCTTCAAGGCTTTTCTGCCGAAGTCCCTTGTTGTCCATGGATATGAACCACTGGGGCGTGGCCCTGTAAATGACCGGGTTTTTGCATCGCCAGCAGTGGGGATAGGAATGGGACAGGTTGTCATTTTTCAGCAAGAGATTCAGGCTTGAGAGCTTTTCATTAATGGTTTTATTGGCCTTGAAAATGAACTCTCCGCCAAAAAATTCCACATCCTTTGAAAAGGTTCCGTTGTCTTCAATCGGGGAATAGCAGTCAAGTCCGTATTTTTCGCCCACCATATGGTCGTCGGCCCCATGTCCCGGTGCGGTATGAACACATCCGGTGCCGGCTTCCAGGGTCACGTGGTTTCCCAGGATAATCAGGGATTCCCGGTCATAGAGGGGGTGCTTGCATTTTTTATGTTCCAGGTCCCGGGCTGCCAGATCCCCCATAAGGGTATAGTCTTCCATGCCAAAGGTTTTCATTGCTTTTTCGACAAGGTCTTTGGCCATGATGAGAATGCCCTGGTCCTTGGTCTTTACGGCCGTATAGGTAAAATCAGGGTGAAGACAGACCCCGAGGTTGGCGGGAATGGTCCAGGGGGTTGTGGTCCAGATAACAATAAAAACGTCCTCCTTCAGCCCCGGCAGAAGGCCGGAAAGATCGTCTTTGATTGGAAATTTCACAAAAATAGAGGGAGAGGTGTGATCATGGTATTCTATCTCGGCTTCGGCCAGGGCGGTTTGACAATTGAAACACCAGTAAATGGGTTTTTTGCCCAGGAACATATCCCCTGAAAGCGCAAATTCACCGCATTCCTTTGCTATCCTGGCTTCATAGGGATAATTCATGGTCAGGTAAGGGTTTTCCCACTCTCCCATAACGCCGAACCGTTTGAATTCCTCCCTCTGGATATCCACAAATTTTGCGGCATAGGCCCGGCATTCCCTTCTGATCTGAACATCGGTCATTTGTTTTTTCTTTTCACCCAGACTTTTGTCCACATTATGTTCAATGGGAAGCCCGTGGCAGTCCCAACCCGGAACATAGGGTGCATCAAATCCAGCCATCTGCCTTGATCTGACAATAATATCCTTTAAAATTTTATTAATGGCATGGCCCATGTGCAAATGACCGTTTGCATAGGGAGGGCCGTCATGAAGGATAAACAGATCTCTGCCCTTGGATTGTTCTCTGAGCTTCTGATAGATTTTCTTGTCATCCCATTCTTTTAACTGAAGGGGTTCGCGCTGGGGCAGATTGGCCTTCATGGCAAATTCCGTAGAAGGCAGGTTCAGGGTATTCTTATAATCCATTAGTCCTCCGCTGTTGGGATCGGTTGGGTTTCAATAGTTAAGCTTTTCTTTGTATGGTTAAAGCATGGAAAAGTCAAGAATTAACCTTGATTCTTAGGGCGTTATCATTATTCCTGTTTTGCTGAGAGCCTCATCACATAACGGTCTGATTTTTCAAAGGGCAACCGGTAGTGATGGGTTTTACATTCAAACCGCCCGGCCAGGTCCGGGGTTATTTCCATATCCAGGTGTTTGCCTTTCATGGCGTAAATCCGGCCTCCCGGATGCAATAGGGGCAGGGACAGATTCACAAACCGCCCAAGATCCGTAAAGGCTCTTGAAATCACCGCATCAAACCGCTCGAAAAAGGATGGGTCTGAATTCAGGGTTTCAACCCTGGCATGGACGGCTTCAATATTTTCAAGTTTCAGCCTGCGGATGACATGCTTGAGAAAATTGATTTTTTTCCGGGAGGCGTCAATGAGAAGAATGTTTAATTCAGGCTTCATGATTTTTAGAGGAATTCCGGGAAACCCGCCGCCGGACCCGATATCGGCTAAGGACGTTTCAGTTGTAAGAAATGAAGCAACGGCAATGGAATCAAAAAAATGTTTTTCCGCCACCTCAAAGGGCTCTTTTATGGCCGTAAGGTTCATTTTTTGGTTCCAGGTCAACAGCTCTTCGGCATGCCCTGCCATCCGGTCCATCTGGAGTTCTGAAAGTTTGATCTCATTGGTTTTCAAGGATTTTTCAAGGTGATGTCTGAATTTTTGAATGAATTGTTCCGGCAGGGGAGTCAAAATAAACCGTCTGATATTCCTCTAATATTATTTTAATGAGTTATTTCTTGACAAATTAAAGGGTTAAATATATTATGTCGCCTTTCATAACTTAAGTTTGACTTCGGACTCACACTAACAAAATCGTCATAATTTGGCAATATTAAAATACGGCAAAGCCTTTAAAACGATTGCATTTAGAGATGGTGTCAAAAGCGGATGATATTTTTATTTAAGGATGTTTACAATGATCAGAGATTTAAAAAGAGTTAGAAACATTGGAATCAGTGCCCATATTGATTCCGGTAAAACCACCCTGACGGAAAGAATTCTTTTTTACACGGCAAGAATCCATAAGATTAATGAAGTCAGGGGCAAAGACGGGGTCGGCGCCACCATGGATTCAATGGAACTGGAAAGAGAAAGGGGCATCACCATTGCCTCGGCCGCCACCTATTGTGAATGGGACAAGAATAATATCAATATCATCGACACCCCGGGCCATGTCGATTTTACCGTTGAGGTCGAACGCTCCTTGAGGGTCCTGGATGGGGTCATCCTGGTGCTTTGCTCTGTGTCCGGAGTTCAGTCCCAGTCCATTACCGTTGACCAGCAGATGAAACGGTATCAGGTCCCCTGTATCGCCTTTGTCAACAAATGCGACCGGTCCGGCGCCAATCCTGCCAAGGTCAGCGCCCAGCTCCGGGATAAATTGGGCCATAATTCAGTTATCATGCAGCTTCCCA
Organism: uncultured Desulfobacula sp.; assembly: GCA_964484555.1. Lineage (GTDB taxonomy): Bacteria > Desulfobacterota > Desulfobacteria > Desulfobacterales > Desulfobacteraceae > Desulfobacula. The sequence continues at coordinate 29,694 of CAZAHK010000013.1, read as the reverse complement.
TAGGACTTGAAGACCGGCATGAGGGCATTATTGATCTGGTTACCATGACGGCCCTGTATTTTGAAGGGGACAATGGTGAGAAGGTCGTGGTCAAAGACATCCCGGCTCCCATGATGGATGAGGCAAAGACAGCCCGTGAAAAGATGATTGACGCAGTTTCTCTTTTTTCCGAAGCCCTCACCGATGCGATCCTGGAAGAAAAGGAAATCACAACGGATCTCATCATGGATGCAGTCCGGACCGGAACCATTTCACGCCAGATGACGCCGGTCTTTCTGGGCTCCGCCTATAAAAACAAAGCGGTTCAGCCCCTCCTGGATGCCGTTGTAAACTATCTGCCCTCCCCCCTGGATATTGAAAATCAGGCCATTGATATGGATAACAATGAAGAAGCCGTTATCCTGGAAAGCAGTTTTGACAAACCCACCGTGGCCCTTGCATTTAAGCTGGAAGACGGCCAGTATGGACAGTTGACCTATATCCGGGTCTATCAGGGATGCATCAATAAGGGGGACACCCTCATCAATTCCAGGGATGGAAGAAAATTCAAGGCCGGACGGCTGATCCGGATGCATTCCAACCTGATGGAAGATGTTGAGGCTGTGCCGGCTGGCCATATCGGCGCCATGTTCGGTATCGAATGCGCTTCGGGTGATACTTTTGTTTCTCCTCAGATCAATTATACCCTTCTTTCCATGCATATCATGGAACCGGTTATTTCCCTTTCCATTGTGCCAAAGGACAATAAGGCCCAGATCAATATGTCAAAGGCCCTGAACCGGTTTACCAAGGAAGATCCGACCTTTAAGACCTATGTGGACCATGAAACCGGAGATACCATTATCCAGGGCATGGGTGAGCTGCACCTGGAAGTTTATGTGGAAAGAATGAAACGAGAATATGGGGCTGAAGTCGTCACGGGCCAGCCCAGGGTTGCTTATCGGGAAACCATCACCCAGAAAGCCCTGTATAATTATACCCATAAAAAACAGACCGGTGGCGCAGGGCAATATGGCCGTGTTTCCGGTTTTATCGAGCCCTGTGAGGAAGATTTTTTATTTGTGAATAAGGTCACCGGGGGCCGGATCCCCACCAATTATATTCCGGCCTGTGAGCACGGATTTAAAGGTTGTATGGAAAAAGGCCCCAAACTTGAATTTCCGGTCACAGGCATCAAGGTTACCCTGGAAGACGGGGCCTATCATGCGGTGGACTCTTCGGACATGGCCTTCAAGGCTGCGGCAAGGGGTGGATTTCTGGAAGCCTATGCCAAAGCCAAACCCGTCATCAAAGAACCCATCATGAAGGTGGTCATTGAAACCCCCAATGAATTTCAGGGCTCCTGCATGGGGCTGATCAATCAGAGGAGAGGGATAATCCAGGGCTCCCAGGAAGAAGGGGTCATGTCGGTGGTTGAGTCCCAGGTGCCTTTGTCTGAAATGTTCGGTTTTTCAACCATTCTCCGGTCGGCCACCCAGGGAAAGGCCCAGTTTACCATGGAATTTTCAGCCTATAAACAGGTTCCCCAATCCGTGGCAGAAGAGATTGTCAAAAAAAAGCTGGAAGAAAAATCTAAAAAATAAAAATATATTTGGAGACAGGACCATGTTAAAAAAAGATCTCATTCTTAAAAGCCCGGTTTCAAGAACCATTGGCATTGAAAATATCAGGGACGGCCGGTTCGGAGCCGTCATTTCCCGGGCTGGCGTCGGAAAAACCAGTTTCCTGGTTCAGATAGCCCTTACTCAACTCCTGATGAATGAAAGAATACTCCACATCAGCCTGGTTGAATCCATTGAAAAAATCAACCTCAGGTATAATGACGGGTATACCAATCTCATTGACAGTATCGGATATGTCGACCCCCAGAAAGCCTTGCGGCTCTGGGAAGATATTTATCCGAACAAGGTTGGCATCAGCTATAATGAATCCACCTTTGATACGGAAAAGATCAAGGATTATCTGAAAAGCTTTAAAAAGGTAGGCCTTGCCATGCCCTCCATCATTATCATGGATGGTCTGAATTTTGACAAAGATGTTACAGGAACCCTTGAAAGACTGGATCAGTTAAGCCGGGAATTTTCTGTGTTTATATGGTTTTCCATCAAAAGTCACAGGGAAGAAAAACTCTGCGATGACGGATATCCCATCCAGCTCGAAACCTATAAAGATAAATTTGATAAGGCTGTTTTTCTGAATCCTGTCGAAGATAAAATAGAGGCCGTTATTCTAAAAGACGGTGCCCGAACCGATAAGACTTTCAGGCTTGACTCAGCCACAATGACGGCAATAGAAGAATAGTTTTTCAAAAAACCCGGTACTTAAGACACCGCAAGGCCATTGGCGTTGCGGTGTCCTGGTCGGATCAAACCCATTGCCGGATAAAATTTTCAATGGCCTTATAAATCCGGTTAGCCCCTTCCCCTATTAAAATTCCATGCCGGTCATAATCAAAAATATAACATTCCTTGATTTCTGATCCAAGTCCTTCAAATAATTTCAGGGTTCCCTTGGGATTCACCACCGGGTCTTTTCTGGATTGAACGACCAGGACCGGTTTCCGAATGGTTTTCAATTTGGGTTCAAGAGATTCCATGAGCTTTTCAAGCTCATTAATCCCTGCAATGGGGTTTCGAAAATAATTGATATGGGGATTTTCAGGATGATTCTCAATAAATTCCTTGGCCATGGCCGCAAGGTGAATTTTTTTGATCATGGTATTCCAGGAATTGACGGTAGAAACAAAATATGACCCCAGATCCTGAAGCCTCATGGGGGGCGCCACGGCAAAGACGGCAGCCATACCATCCACCCGGGTGCACAGATCCAGGGCCAGTCCTGCTCCGGTTGAAAATCCGCCGACAATGACCTTTTCGCAGGAATGCCGAAGTACCACAAAGGCTTCTTCCACAGATTCAATCCATTGTTCGAATTTAGTGCCGGCAAGGTCTTCGGGAGAGGTCCCGTGGCCTTTCAGTCTCGGCACATAAACCGTAAACCCTTTATGATAAAGGTAGTCTGCAAAGGCCTTCATCTCTTCCGGGGCCGCCATATACCCATGGATGAGCAGGATACCGGGAGCCTCTTTTTCCTGTTTTAAGAAAATGGGATACCCGATGCCTTTGTCCTTTGATTCCCTTTCTGTATAATATTGGCGGTAATCCTCTAAAAACTCCGCTTCAATTTTTTCAAGAAGATGGTCTTTGACCATGGACATGATTTCCACCCGTGTTTTTTGAGCCAGTTTTTTCAAGGCTTCTTCTACAGCCCTAAGGGGTTCAACTTCGTTGGCCATGACCAGAATGGGGTTGTCGATCCGGATGGTGTGAAAATCGGAAGAAGTTATAAATTTTTTCTGGTCTTTGAAAACTTTGTTGTCTTTTATCTTTATCACTCCTGTGTTTTCAGCCAGGGCAAAAAAATCCTTAAACCGGTTAAACCGGTCATCGGTTAAGAGATGAATCTGGTTTAAAGCCAGGTTATCCGATAAAAAGCAGATATTTTCGGAAACAAGAAAAGCAATGGCCGCATATACCTTGCATTTGAATTCATAAATTTCAATTCCATCTCTTCGGTACGGAAAATGTTTGAGGATGCAGGAAAGGATATGATCATAATTGATGCAGGTCATGGCATATACGGAGGCCATATATTTTTCCATTATCTGACCGGACAATTCCCTTGAAATCTGCTTTGAGCTGATATCCTCATCAAACCTGATCTTCCGTTTAACCGTAAGCATGCTTTCATAATACGGGTTGTTCAGATATCCTTTCATTTTGATGGGTTCCCCGAAACGGATGGTGATATCCACATCTGAAAACAGCATATTGCCTTCGGTCATCAGTTCATCCATAACCCTTTTCGAAGGCTCTTTCATGACGATCCGGGCCATTCGGCTCAGGATATTCTCCCTGGGATTTGCGGGATAATAGGTAATATTGACCGGAACAATGAAGGTTTCCTTTGAAAGGACAGGGTCAATGTCCCGGATTTCAAATAATTTGACGAGCCTTTCAAATTCAGACTCTCCCATGGTTTTCAATCTTCTTAACCGTTCACGGAAAAATTCACATCTCAAGGCATGGATGGCGGCGCCGGTACGGGGCCGTTTTGCCTCTCCCTCTTCCGTCAGTCTGAACTGATCCTGTTTCACCAGTTTTTTATTTTTGACCATCATGCCCTCGGGGAAAATGATCCAATGGGCATCCTGGGCCAAGAGGGTTTTTAAAATCAGTTCATCCCGGTGGGGGTCCTTTGTAGAAACCCCTCCAAGGTTGTCTATCAATCCTTTAAGCATCGGGATATCAAACAATTCCGCCGTTGCCAGGGAAAAAACCTTTTTGTGGGTGAGGTTATGAATATGGTAAGGCAGAAAAATGGTTTCAATCCTTGTGAAATGATTGGCTGTAAATATGATGGAGCCATTGGGGATATTTTCTTTTCCAAAGATTTTGATATGGGCCTTTGAAAACCCGGAAAAGGTTTTCATGGTATAACCGGACAATTCAAATACAAATTTGTTCATGGACTTGCCTTTAAAACAGGATTGTTAATCAATCGAACTTATTGTATAACAAAATTATGCTATAATATGGGTTGATCTTGCAAAGAATAAACCTTAATGTCAATTCTTTGTTAAAGAAATTCTGATCTAAAACCGGAGGTTTGGCGTGTATTCAAAAATCGTTATACTCAATTTTCCAAAAGAAGTTGCACAGAAAGCACTGGTCTGTCAATTGACTCGAAAATATGACCTTTTGTTCAATATCCTGAGTGCCAAAATATCCAATAAAAAAGAAGGATATATGGTTCTGGAAATATCCTCTGTTTCAAGGGCGGCGTTTAATAAGGGGGTCAACTTTTTAAAGGAACAGGGCGTTTCCGTCTCAAGCCCGGAACACCGGATCTATAAAGATGAAGAGATCTGCACCCATTGCGGTGCATGCACGGCGGTATGCCCCACCGAGGCCCTGTATATTAAGCGGCCCCAGATGGAAGTCATTTTTGATCAGGAAAAATGCAGTGTGTGTGAGCTATGTTTGGTGACCTGTCCGACCCGGGCCATGGGACTTTTTTCAGCAGAAACCCAAGATGTTGCCTGATGAGCCCTCCTGTCATCTCCATTGCATTAAGCGGAGGAATTGATTCCCTTGTTTCCGGATACCTTTTAAAACAAAAATACAAGCATGTCTTCGGTCTTCATTTTCGAACCGGTTATGAAAAAGACCCCGTTGATTCATCTTTACTCCAAGACCAACTTGGATTTCCCGTCTTCTGTATTGATTTGTCCCAGGCCTTTGAAGAAAAAGTGGTCGCCTATTTTATTCGAACCTATCTGGAAGGAAAGACACCCAACCCCTGCATTGTCTGCAACAGGGAAATCAAATTCAAGGAACTCATGATCCGGGCCCGGCAAATGGGAGCTGATGTGCTTGCTACAGGCCATTATGCCGCTGCCGTCAATTCTTTTTCCTTTCCTGAAAAAAATACGGATCGGGCCTATCTTGAGAAAGCAAAGGATAGTGCAAAGGACCAGAGCTATTTTCTTTCCATGTTAACCTGCAGCCGGCTTGAAAGAATTATTTTCCCCCTGGCCGAAATGAAGAAAGAAGAGGTCAAAGCATTTGCCAAAGCCAAAGGAATCAGGCCGCTTCACCCCGGCGAAAGTCAGGATATCTGTTTTATCCATGACAATGATGTTTCAAAATTTATCCTGGAAAAACAGACCATAAAATCAGAACCGGGCAATATCGTGGATATGGACGGCAAAATCGTGGGGCGCCACTCTGGCCTTCATCAATTTACCATTGGGCAGCGCAAAGGCATCAATTCCCCTGCCCGTGAAGCCTATTACGTGAAGAGGATCGATATCGGAACCAATACCCTGGAGGTGTGTTTTAAAAACGAGCTGTCCACAAAACGCTTTCAGGTGAAAGAGATCAACTGGAATGATGAGGATCAGGGGACGGTCCCGGATATCATGACAAAAATTCGGTACAGCCATAAGGGAGCCTTGTCCACACTGATGATGAAGGGATCTTCGGGACAGGTGGTGTTCGATGAGGCTCAAAACGCCGTAACTCCCGGACAGGCGGCTGTGTTTTATCGAGGGGTCCGGGTGCTGGGGGCCGGCATCATTCAATGAAAACATTCTATATTCAAACCCTTGGCTGCAAGGTCAATCAATATGAAAGCGACGGCATTGCATCCGGTCTTGAGGAAAGAGGATGGACCAAAGGGAAAAAAAATGCCGATGTGGTCATTGTCAATACCTGCGCCGTCACGTCCAAGGCTGCCATGCAATCCAGGCAGGTCATCCGGAGACTCATCCGGGAAAACCCGGACGCAAAAGTCATTGTGACGGGCTGTCATAGCCAGACAGATCCTGATGCCATAAAAAAAATCGACCACATCGACCACCTTGTCTGCCATCAAGATAAACTCAAAATCGCCGATCATCTTGGGTCAAACGTTGATGACCCATTTTCTTTGAGATTCAAAAACATCGACCGCACTGAATCGAATGTTTTTAATGGGTTTCGCCATGCCGTTAAGGGGGATATGACTAGGGCCTATCTGAAAATACAGGACGGATGTAATGCCTTCTGCACCTATTGCATTGTTCCCTATGCCCGGGGAGCTTCGGTGAGCATGCCGGAAACCGAGGTTCTCCGGCATTTAAGAGAATTGGGGGCATCAGGGGTCAACGAAGTCATTCTCACAGGGATTCATGCCGGTATGTACGGGCTTGATTTCAAGGAAAAATCCTCCCTTCTGGAACTTCTGACCCGGATCGATCGGGACCGCCCTGTTTACAGGCTTCGCCTCAGCTCCATCGAACCCTGCGAAATCAATGAAGGGATCATCCGTCTGGCAATGCCCGGCCATATTTTATGCGACCATTTCCATATCCCGTTGCAATCCGGAGATGATGATATTTTAAAAAAAATGAAGCGGCCCTACGACTCACTTTTCTTTAAGGATAGGGTTCAGATGATCCATGAGATCCTTCCCTTCGCAGGAATCGGTGTCGATACCCTCATCGGATTTCCCTCGGAAACCGACAGGCAGTTTGAAAACACCTATGAATTAATCGAAAGCCTTCCCATATCCTATCTTCACGTATTTCCCTTTTCCGCCCGGAAAGGAACCCCTGCCTATCATTTCGATCCAAAAGTCGATGAAAAAACCATCAAAGACAGGTGTGCCAGGATGCGCACCTTGGATAAAATTAAACGACAAATTTTCATTGACCGCAATTTGAATCAAAAACAGGAAGGACTTCTGCAGAATAAGCCGGATAAAAAAACCGGCATGCTCAAGGCCATTACCTCCAATTACCTTACGGTTCTTCTGAAGGGCGGACCTGAACTTTACGGAAAAATTCTTGATCTTGTCCCTGAACAATGGGATAAAGACCTGATCATCAAAGGCCAGATTGTCAAAGGAAGAGTATCAGAATAGATCACAAAAGACTGGAGACCATACCATGGAAGATGTTTATAAAAAATTGGCAGCCCATCTTGACCGGACCCCCAGCGGATTTCCCGAAACAGAATCCGGGGTTGAACTCAGAATTCTAAAGCAGCTCTTTACGGAGGAGGAGGCAGAGCTTGCCCTTTCCCTTGTGATGATGCCTGAATCTGTTGAAGCCATCGCCAACCGGGCCGGCAGAGATCCCAAGGAAATTAAACCCACGCTCATTGAGATGGGGAAAAAGGGGACCATTATCCATGTCCGGAAAGATGGGGCCGACAGTTTTATGCTGCTCCAGTTCGTGGTGGGTATCTGGGAATACCAGGTCAACCGGCTGACCAAGGAACTGATCCGGGATTTCAATGAATATGTGCCCCATCTTATTAAAAGCCAGTACAAAAATAAGACCCAGCAGCTCAGGGTTGTTCCGGTGGCCAAGGCCGTGAACACCGAACTCAATATCATGGATTATGAACAGGTGGAGAATATTATCCGGTCCCAGTCCAAAATCCTGGTTGCTCCCTGCATCTGCAGAAAAGAGCACAGTATCATGGGCAAGGGATGTGACAAGCTCAGTGAGACCTGTCTGGTTTTCGGGGGCGGGGCTTATATTTATGAAAGCCGGGGCATCGGCAGGACCATCACCCAGGACGAGGCCATGGAAATTGTCCGGCAAGGGGTGAAGCAGGGGCTGGTCCCCCAGCCGTCCAATGCCAAAAAACCCATGAATATCTGCCTCTGCTGCGACTGCTGCTGTCAGATCCTGAAAAATATCAAGGACTTTGAGGCGCCGGCCAAAATTGTCAGCTCCAATTTCCAGGCCCGGGTCAATTCGGATACATGCACCGGATGCCGGGCCTGTGAAGAGATCTGTCCCATGGATGCCATTCTGGTGGATGCAGAGGAAACCATTGCACACGTTAATCTTGACCGATGCATTGGTTGCGGATTATGCGTTACCGTCTGTGAATTTGATGCCGTGGCATTGAAGGATAAGGAGGCTGGCGAACGAATGGAGCCCCCTGCCAATCTTGTTGAAACCTATATGAAAATTGCCCGGGAAAAAGGGTTGTTTTAAAGGCCCCTTTCCTTTTTTATGACGTCATAGGCTTCCTGGATTTCACTGAATTTGTCGGTGGCAAATTTAATAAACTCTTCAGGAAGCCCCTTGGCTTCAATTTTATCAGGATGATATTCTGTGGCCAGCTTCCGGTATTGTTTTTTGATCTCTTCATCGGATGCGGTCTCATCACATTTTAAAACCGCGTAATATTTATTGGCTTTTTTGACATATCGTGATTTAAACCGGTCATAGTCATAGCCGGAATACTTAAAAATTCTAGCAGCAGACAAAAGAATGGCCTCTTCATTATTGGTTATCTTCCCGTCCGCCGTCGAAACCCGCAAAAGGATGTCCATCATCAGGTCAATGATATTGGGCTGGGCTCTGAAGGTGGAATAAAACTGCAGAGCAAAGCCTTCAAAACTTTCAGGGGAATTCAGGGCCTGTTTAAAAATATTGACGGCCGTCGATTGACTGTTAAGGTCAAGGTGGAGGTCTTTTTTCATGAAGGTCTCTACGGCAGAAATTTCATTTTCCGATACCCTTCCGTCTGCTTTGCACAGCTTGGCCAGCATGGAAAAGACAGCCGTAAAAAATATAAGCTGGGCCTCTTCGTTTGAGGAAAGGGTTTCCCGGGTTCCTGGTTGAGAAGACAGATAGAGGTCATCCTTCTTATCCACAAAGGCGTGCCCAAAGGCAGCCCCTGCTATTGCGCCGAGAGGCCCCCCCAAGGCAAATCCAATGGTTCCCCCGATCATTTTTCCAAACCAGCTCATGTATCTTCCTTTCAAATAAAAAAATCAATGTTTCTTGTGTCATAAATAAAAATTATATATAAACACAAAAGTCTTTTGCGTCAAACGATTAACAGAACACCGGGGATACCATGCTCCTTAAAAAAACCATCGGAATTATCATTATTCTTCTGAATATCGGGGGGATAGGATTTCTTCTGTATAGGGCAGGACGGATGGTGAAAGAAAAATATTTTAAAAAAGAACCGCCCCCCCCCATTGTTGAGAAAACTCCTTCGGTTAAGGAACAGGAAACAAAGATTTCCAGCGACAATATCGTAGAGGATGAGGATGATTTGCTAAAAGACATGGATTTGTCGGATCTGGATAATCTGGATCTGGATGATTTTAAATAGGGAGGCTATCAGTGTCGAAAATAAGCTTCTCGTCAGCCGTTAAGCGTTGTTTGGTTTCTTTTTCCAGTTTTTTTTGATCTTCTGCTTTTCTTTGACAGGGGCGCAGGTTGTTTCAACTCTGCCTTCACCGATCAAATCCTCGATTTCCTTATAGAAAGATAAATCCGAAGCCGTATGATAATCGCCAGCCAGTTTTATCATCAACGGAGGTGTCTGATCGATTTCAATATTCAGATAGGTTGGGCACTCCCCTGGATATTTTTTTAAAATGGTTTTCAGGTGCTCAAGGGTTATCAAAGAGCTTTTTTCTGCATCAAGCTTTATAATGACCCCGTTTGCCCATTCTTCCGAGGCTTTTTCAATGGGAATGATCTTTTCTGCAATGAGTTTGACCATGTTTTCTTTTTTTTGAACCACGGCTTCCAGAATCACGATTTCCTCTGCGGCCAGATGCATATGAACTTCGGCATAGAGATCCGGGAAAACAACCACTTCAATATTGCCGGACTGGTCTTCAATGGCAGCAAAGGCCATCATATCACCTTTTTTGGTTTTATGTATCTTTAAGGGTTTTATGGTTCCGGCCATGCGGATGGTTCGTCCATCGAAACTGTCATGGATGCTGACGGAATTGACGCATGCATATTTTTGAATAATGGGTTCATATTTATCCAAAGGATGCCCTGACACATAAAATCCAAGGGATTCCTTTTCAAAGGAAAGCCGCATATGATCCTCCCATTCTTCAATATCGGGAAGCATGGGTGTGCTCACCAGAACCCGGGCTCCCATATTGGAGTCGGCAAACAGATCAAGCTGGGCATCGGCCTTTTCCTTTTGTATTCTGGAACCATGGTCAAGGGCGTCTTCCAGTATCGCCATCATCTGGCTGCGCTTGTTTTGGGTCGAATCAAAGGCCCCGCATTTGATAAGGGCCTCCACGACTTTTTTATTGACCTTGCCTACATTGACCCGTTCGCAGAAATCATAAAGGTTTTTAAAATCCCCTTCCTTATTTCGGTTTTCGACAATGGATTCAATGGCAGCCTCTCCGATATTTTTAACGGCAGCCAGCCCGAAGCGGATACAGCCGTCTGAAACCGTAAAATGGGCATTGCTTTTGTTGACATCCGGAGGAAGCACCTGAATATGATGGGTCCGGCATTCCTCCATATATTTGATCACGGCATCGGAATTGCCTTTTTCACTGGTCATGAGGGCGGCAATGAATTCAAGGGCAAAATTTGCCTTTAAATAGGCAGTCTGGTAGGCAATGAGAGCATAGGCGGCACTATGGGACTTGTTAAATCCGTATCCGCCGAATTTTTCCATTAAATCAAATAGTTCAGATGCTTTTTTCAGATCTCGGTTGTTTTCCTTGGCGCCTTTCAGAAAAAGCTTCCGATGCTCTTCCATCATGGAAGCAATTTTCTTTCCCATGGCTTTTCGAAGGCCATCGGCATCGGCCATGGAATAATTGGCCAACACCCCGGCAATCTTCATGACCTGTTCCTGGTAAAGGATGACACCATAGGTCTCCCTCAGGATGGGCTCCAGTTCGTCAAACAGGTAAAAAACGGGTTCCCGGCCGTGTTTTCTCTCCACATAGGTGTCGGCCATGCCGCTGTCCAGAGGCCCGGGACGGTAAAGGGCAACTAAGGCCACAATATCTGAAAAGCTGCCGGGTTTCAAGCGCAGGATCAGATCCTTCATGCCTGAACTTTCAAGCTGGAACACGCCGGTGGTATCCGCCCGTTGAAGAAGCTCAAAGGTGTTTTCATCCGTATAATCAAGATTCAGGAAATCCGGTGGGGTTTTGCCTTGGTTCCGGATGAGTTCCATGCAGTTTTTGATGACCGTAAGGTTTCGGAGTCCTAAAAAATCAAATTTAACCAGCCCCAGTTTTTCAACATAATTCATGTCAAACTGAGTCAGGGTTTCCCCATCTTTTCCTTTATATAAGGGAAGGTATTCATTTAAGGGTTTGTCCGATACCACAACCCCTGCCGCATGGGTGGAGGCATGCCGGGGAAGCCCCTCAAGAAGCATGGAGATCTCCAGCATCTGGGTTTTTTCTGGGGATTCCGAGCATTTTTCCCGGATCATGGGGACTTCTTCAATGGCGGCGGCGAGGTTTTTTGCCGTATCCGGGATCATTTTAGCGATTTCATCCACTTCCGATAAAAGAACGCCGATGGCCCTCCCCACATCCCGGATAACGGCCTTGGCCTTGAGCCTTCCAAAGGTAATGATCTGGCAGACATATTCCGGGCCGCCATACCGTTCAATCACGTACTGATACACCTTATCCCGGCCCTCAATGCAGAAGTCCACATCAATATCCGGCATGCTGATGCGGGAAGGATTTAAAAACCGTTCAAAAATCAGGCCGTGTTCAATGGGGTCAAGGGCGGTAATATCCATGGCATAGGCCACCATGGAGCCGGCGGCCGAACCCCGTCCCGGACCCACGGGAACCCCTATTTTTCTGGAATATTCAATAAAATCGGCCACAATTAAAAAGTACCCGGAAAACCCCATGCCGAGGATAACGCTGATTTCATATTCAATCCGGTCCCTGTAAGCCTTTTCATCCATATTCGGATTTGAGGCCCGGATCAGGTCCATTTTTTTTTCAAAGCCCTCCATGGCTTTCTCCCTGAAGAGCTCATCTTCAGATTCATCGGCAGACAGGGCATATCTGGGAAAATGATACGCTTTGGTATCAAATTCCACATTGCACCGGGATATGATTTCCCTTGTATTCTCAACGGCATTGGGATAATGGCCGAGGGAGGCGATCATTTCATCGGAAGATTTGAAATAAAGCTGGTCTGAATCAAATTTGAACCGATCTTTTTTATCAAAGGTGTCCCCGGTTTGTATGCAGAGCAGGATTTCATGGGCCTTATCATCGCCCTTGGAGAGATAATGGCAGTCATTGGTGGCTACCATGGGAATGGACAAGCGTCCGCTGATGTCCAGAAGTCCTTCATTGACCTTATGTTGTGCCGGCATTCCGTTTTCCTGGACTTCAAGGAAAAAATTATCCTCGCCAAAAATATCCAGATAGAATCTTGCCGCCTCATCCGCAGCATCCATCCGGTTCTGAAGAATATTCTTGGGAATATCTCCCTTGAGACAGGCGGACAGACCGATCAGCCCCTTTGAATGAAGACGGAGAAGGTCCCGGTCTATCCTGGGCTTATAATAAAACCCCTTGAGCTGGGCAATGGAAACCATTTTGCATAGATTTGCATAGCCTTCCCGATCCTTTGCCAGCAAGACCAGATGGCTCAAACCCTTAGCATCCAGAGGGGTTTTGTCGTTCAAGGTCCGGGGGGCCACATACACTTCACACCCGATGACCGGCTTTATGGATTTCTTCCTTGCTTTTTCATAAAATTCCGCCACACCGAACATGGTGCCGTGATCGGTCATGGAAACGGCATCCATGCCATATTCATGACATTTCTGAAATAAGGAATTCAGCCTTATGGCACCATCAAGGAGTGAATACTCGGTATGAAGGTGAAGGTGATAAAATGGTGATCCGCCCTGGTCCATTTATGATGAACTGCTTTCAACCCTGTAGTTGGGAGCCTCTTTGGTAATGATAACATCATGGACATGGCTTTCTCTCAGCCCGGCAGCACTGATCCGGACAAATTTTGCCTTTTGGTGGAGTTCGGCAATGGTGGACGCCCCGATATAGCCCATACCGGCCTTGAGGCCGCCGATCATCTGAACCAGATTCTCCCGAATGGTTCCCCGGAAGGGAATCCTGCCGACAATACCTTCAGGCACAAGCTCGTCATCTTCATCCGTATCTCTCTGATAATACCGGTCTGAACTGCCTTTGCGCATGGCTTCGACGGATCCCATGCCCCGGTAGGTCTTATAGGAACGGCCTTGGAAAATGACGATTTCACCAGGACTTTCCGTGGTGCCTGCCAGAAGGCTTCCCAGCATGACAGTGTCTGCACCGGCGCCAAGGGCCTTGGCCATATCCCCGGAAAATTTGATCCCGCCGTCGGCAATAATCGGGACTCCAGTTGATTTTGAAATTTTGCGGCAATTCAAGATAGCCGTCAATTGAGGCACACCCACACCGGCGACAATTCTGGTGGTACAGATGGAACCTGGACCGATTCCGATTTTAACGGCATCCACGCCTGCATCAATCAGGGCTTTGGCCCCTGCTTCCGTGGCCACATTCCCGGCCACCAGTTGACAATCCGGGAACGCATGCTTGATGGCCGACACGGCAGTGATGACATTTTTTGAATGGCCATGGGAAGTGTCAATGACAAGGGCATCGGTTCCGGCCCGCAATAGGGCCTCGACCCTCGGCATCATATCAGACCCCACCCCGATGGCGGCCCCTACCCTCAACCGGCCATAGGAATCCTTGCAGGCATTGGGATATTTTTTGATTTTTTCGATATCCTTGATGGTAATGAGCCCTTTGAGCTTGCCTTCCTTATCAACCACCAACAGTTTTTCAATCCTGTGTTTGTGCAGCATGACCTTGGATTCTTCAAGGGTGCATTTTTCAGGGACCGTTACCAGGTTCTCACTGGTCATGACCTCCCGAGCGGTTTTCCCCAATTGGGTTTCAAACCGCAGATCCCTGTTGGTGACAATACCGACAAGCTTATCCCCTTCCGTTACGGGAATCCCGGAGATCCTGTATTTGGCCATGATTTTCAGAATTTCCGAGATGGTGACCTCGGGATGAACCGTAATCGGATCAACAATCATTCCACTTTCAGATTTTTTGACACGGTCCACCTCAACGGCCTGGTCCTCGATACTCAGGTTTCGATGAATAAACCCCAAGCCCCCGGCCCTGGCCATGCTAATGGCGGTTAATGCCTCCGTTACCGTGTCCATGGCAGCACTGACGATGGGAATATTGAGTTCAAGGGTTTTTGTTAAACGGGTATGGGTCTGTACTTCATCGGGGAGAATCGATGAATATTCGGGTATTAAAAGAACATCATCAAATGATAGTCCCTCTTCAAATGCTAAATCGGACATAAATTAACCTCCAGGAAAGGAAAATGTTTACAGATACCTTTTGATCACCAGTCCAAGGTGGGAAAACGGTGAAACCGGGATCGAAACCAAGTTGGTATATAAACACATTCTTTTAACAAAAAACGCCATTGTTGGCAAGGTCTATCCCAGGATAATATGAATTCATTGACAGAAATGATTTTTCTCTATAATTTATCTCGAGTCGAGATGAATGGACGGCTATTGTTCCTTGGTCAGGATAGTGAGAGAAAAAAATCCATGCTTTTGGAAATTAATCCGCAAAACCCCGGTGAAAGACAGATTTCGATTGTGGTCGATATCCTCAAAAAAGGCGGGGTCATTGCCTATCCCACCGATACCTACTATGGTATCGGCTGTGATATCATGAATAAAAAAGCCATTGAAAAAATTTATACCCTTAAGCAAAGAGATAAGAGCAAGCCCTTCAGTTTTATCTGCCCGGATTTAAAAGATATTTCAAAATATGCCAAGGTTTCCAATTTTGCCTATAGAAATATGAAAAGATTGCTGCCTGGACCCTATACGTTTATCCTGACCGGGTCAAAGATGGTGCCGAAAATCATGCTGACCAAACGAAAAACTGCAGGTATCAGGGTTCCGGACAATAGAATAGCCCTGGCTCTGGCGCATCAGCTCGGAAATCCCATTCTTTCGACCAGTGCCTCGGGGCCGGACGGAAAAATTTTTGATGTTCCTTCACTGCTTCATGATCATTTTATCAAAACCATTGATGCCGTCATTGACGGCGGACCTGTTCCCGGATCACCCTCCAGCGTGATTTCACTAATTGATGATATACCGGAGATTATCCGTTATGGTGCCGGAAATATTGATATCTTTGAATAGGGTATCGGCCAGCTTTTTAAAAAAGGTTATTTTGTCTTCTTTCGGATAAATTGGTTTTAATTTGCCGTCAATTTCTGCCAGTTCACCTGCCCACTGGACCGCATCATCGAGATTACCGATGCGGTCAACCAATTTGAGAGTAACAGCCATGCGTCCGGTGTAAACCCTTCCGTCGGCAAGGGATGCAATGGTTTGAACGTCCATTTTCCGGGAATTAGCCACATCAGTTACAAACTGAAGGTGAAGATCGTCCACAAGCTCCTGAAAAATCTTTTTTTCTGATTCTCCAAGCTCTTTCAAAGGAGACCCCATATCTTTATATTCACCGCTTTTAATAACCACCGGAGAGATCCCGATTTTTTTTGCTATCTCCATAATATTGGCATATTCCATGATGACCCCGATACTGCCGGTGATGGTCCCTGAATTGGCCATGATGCCATCCGTTGCCGAAGCAATATAGTATCCGCCGGAAGCTGCCACTGATCCCATGGAGGCAATGATCTTTTTATCTGTTTTGACTTTCATGATCTCGCGAAAAATTTCCTGGGAAGGGCCGATGCCTCCGCCGGGAGACTCGATTCTTAAAATGATGGCCTTGATGGCAGGGTTTTCTTGAAATATTTTGATATCTTTGAGGATGTGCTTTGAAGACAGGATCATTCCATTGATCTCAACAATGCCGATATTTCCTTCGGAATTACTCATCTCCCCGGAAAATTGTGTGCTGAGAAATTTTGTGCCGGAAAACATAAAAACCATGATACTGACAAACACGAGGGTAAAACAGGATGCCATGACCATTAAAAAAAACAAAAACGGGTGTCGTCTTGAAAACATATGGAATTCCTAATCATTGATTAAACATAGTAAACGATGCAAAAAGGCCGGAATAACGAGAAGTTATCCGGCCTTTGCAGATTATATGGAATTAAGAGATGAGCTGTATGCCTGAATTTACAGGCACACGACATCCTTATTGCCTTTATTTCTTGGCGTTTTGAATCCTGTTGGCTTCGATCTGTTCCTTGATATTGGTCCTCAGGATCTCGCCAAAAGATGAAGTTGCAGGTTTCATATTTTTTGCAAATTCTTCAAGATATTTTCCATCATCGTCGTCATCCTGCAGACGTTTTATGGAAAGGCCGATTCTTCGCTCATCACTGTTGATATTCATCACTTTTGCAGTGATGGTATCGCCGACGGAATAATGCTCTTTAGGGCTCTTCACATTCTCTTTGCTGATTTCAGAGACATGAACAAGGCCTTCTATGCCCTCTTCCAGTTCTACAAACACGCCAAAGTCGGTGAGGTTAGTGATGACGCCGGATATTTCCTTACCCACTTCATAACGTTGGCTTACAGTCTCCCAGGGATCTTTCTGGGTCTGTTTGATACCAAGGGAAAATCTTTCATTGGCCTTGTCGATATCCAGAACAACGGCTTGAATCGTATCATTCTTCTTATACACCTCAGAAGGATGTTTGATTCTTTTTGTCCATGAAATGTCGGAAATATGGACAAGACCGTCAATATCATCATCAATTCCGATGAAAAGACCGAATTCTGTAATATTCTTAATTTTACCTTCAATGATGGTACCGACGGGATATTTTTGAGAGATCACTTCCCAGGGATTATCCACTGTTTGTTTAATGCCCAGGGAAATTCTTCTGTTTTCCGGTTTCAGATCCAGAACAACCGCTTCAACTTCTTCGCCCACGGTTACCATCTGGGAGGGGTGGCGGATCTTTCGAGTCCAGGACATTTCAGAGACATGAATCAGACCCTCAACGCCTTCTTCAAGCTCAATAAAGGCTCCGTAATCCGTCAGGCTGACAACCTTGCCGGTGATTTTAGAACCCACCGGATATTTATGGATTGCCGTTGTCCACGGATCAGGGGTAAGCTGTTTCATGCCAAGGGAAACCCTTTCTTTTTCAAAATCATAGGAAAGAATTTTTACATTGATTTTGTCACCGACGGAAAAAAGCTCGGACGGATGCTTTACCCTTCCCCATGAAATGTCGGTAATATGAAGAAGTCCGTCTACGCCGCCAAGATCAACAAAAATACCGTATTCGGTAATATTTTTGACAATCCCTTCCATGACCTTACCGTCTTCAATGGCATCCAGGGTCGTGGTTCTTAATTTATCTCTTTCAGCTTCAAGAAGAACGCGTCTTGAAAGAACAATATTGTTTCTTTTTTTATTGTATTTCAGGATTTTGAAGGTATAGGTCCGATTCACCATCTCATCCATGTTGCGGATGGGTCTTAGGTCTGCCTGGGACCCGGGCAGGAATCCGATCAAGCCGATATCAACGGAGAAGCCGCCTTTGACGCGACTGGTGATAACGCCCTTAATGGTTCCGTCGGCATCGTAAATATCTTTAATGGCATCCCATACTTTAACTTTTTTGGCTTTTTCATGGGACAGCAGGACGGTTTCTTCTTCTTCATCCCAGAGTTCTATCATTACTTCAACCTGATCGCCGACATGGACATTTACATTGCCTTTTTCATCAATGAATTCATGAATGGAGATCTGCCCCTCGGATTTATATCCAACATCCACAAGAACCGTGTCCCTTCCGATGGAAATGACGGTTCCGGTAACAACCTGGCCTTCTTCAAATTTTTTAAGGCTTGACTCATAGATGTCTAAGAGTTCTCCCATGGTTTCTTCACCTGTGATTTCAGATAAAGAGGCTTCTTTTTTTTCTAATTTTTCTTCGATTTCAGAATTCATTGTTTGGCTTTGATTTTCTTTAGAATTAGTGTTCATTAATAATAGTCCCCCTAAACGAATTTTTGTACTTTATCCTCATACGAGATTTTTGGACAAGTACAATTGGTCTTTATACCAAGCAAAATAAAAAAAATCAACAGGATTGTGAACCTTGTCCGGCTTTTTCGATATATCCCAGCATCTTTTCAACGACCTCTTCAATGGTTAGAAAAGTGGAATCGATTTCAACGGCATCTTCTGCCGGTTTAAGGGGTGCGGATTTCCTTTTCGAGTCTTTGTTGTCCCTTGTTTCCATATCCTTTTGAACCCGGGACAAATCTTTCGCTTCTTCCGGCATTTCATCAAACCGTCTTTTTGCCCTGATCGCCAAATCGGCATAAAGAAAAAATTTGTGAGAGGCGTCCGGAAAAACAACGGTCCCCATATCTCTGCCTTCAAAAACAGCATCCTTTGTCCGGGCGATATTCCTTTGAATCTCCAGAAGGGCGAATCTGACCTGGGGCTTTGCCGAAGAGGAAGAAGCCAGCATGGAGATTTCAGGGGTCCTGATATAGTCTGAGATATCTCTTCCGAATGACATCAGAACAAGACGGTTTGCCTCCATGTTAAAATTAAGATCAAGGGTTTTTAAAAATTCTTCAAGAACATGATCATCTTCCCAGTTGATATTCTGCTGTATGATTTCAAAGGCCACACCCCTGTAGAGGGCGCCGGTATCCACATAAATGCAGCCCAGTTTTTGTGACAGAAGCTTGCTGACGGTGGTTTTTCCTGCGCCTGCAGGCCCGTCAATGGTTATGATTCTTGTGTGCACAGGAATATCCTTATTTTTCGATGACCTTTTTAAGGGTATCCATCAATATTATATTTTCTTCCCTGGTTCCGGCAGTGATCCGTAAAAACGTATCAAATCCATAAGATTTCATGGATCTGACAATGACGCCGAATTTCAGCATTTCCTTGAAAATCCGGGTTGCGTCGGTCTTAAGATCCACCATGAGAAAATTGGACTGGGTGGGCAGGCATCTCAATCCAAGGGCATCCAATTCTGAAAATAGATAATCAAGACCGTTATGTATGGTTCGCACCGTCTTTTCGACAAAGGCTTCATCTTCCAAGGCGGCAACGGCGGCGGCCTGGGCAAGCGTGTTGACATTAAAGGGCTGGCGTATCCGGTTTAAGATCTCGGCAATTTCACTGTCCATAATGCCGTAGCCTACCCTGAATCCGGCAAGCCCATATACCTTGGAAAAGGTTCTCAGGGTGACAATCCTGGGATCAGCCAAGGGATTTTCAAGGGAATTGTATACCGCTTCATCCCTTACAAATTCAATATAGGCCTCATCCAAAATGATGATCACATCATCTGGAACCTTAGTTAAAAACAGGTTGAAGGCCTGGGAGGAAATCGTGCTGCCCGTGGGATTAAACGGATTGGTGATGAAAATCATCTGGGTTTTTGGAGAGATTGCCTCAATGACGCCGTTCAGGTTGGTAGAAAAATCAGCCAGCGGCACCATGACCGGTCTTCCTTTTGCGGTCTTGACACTGATTTCATACATTAAAAAAGACGGCAGCGGCATCACCGCTTCATCCCCCGGATTCAAGAACCCATGGCAAAGAAGCGCAATGATATCATCTGATCCGTTTCCAAGAACAATATGGTCGGAAGAGACCTTAAATTTTTGGGCGAGCTTATTTTTTAACAGATACCCTGAGGATTCCGGATAGCGATTCATATCTCTCATATGGGCATTGACGGCATCATGAACCCTTGGGGAAAATCCCAGGGGATTTTCATTGGAGGCAAGTTTGATGATATCCTGGATATTATATTCTCTTTCAACTTCAGCAAGAGGCTTTCCCGCCTCATAGGCTTTGATGGTGGAGAGGTTTTCACTGATTTTAAATTTCATGACCGGTTTGCTCCTAAGCATAAAAAAATAATCATTAGTTAGGATTTGTAATTTTGTCAATGGTTATGATACTTAGAAGTCTAAAGCGATAACCCAGGGGATTTTTATGACACCTAAGATCATTACCGGACTTGAGACCCTCATGGACCATCCGCCGGATAATTTATGGGGAAAGCGTTTGGGGTTATTGTCCAATCCGGCCTCCCTTCACAGTCATTTCAGGCATGCAAAGGACCTGATCCATCATTTTTTCCCCGGCCAATTGACGGCTTTATTTTCACCCCAGCACGGGTTTTATGCGGAAAAACAGGACAATATGGTGGAATCCGGTCACTTTATGGAGCCGGGTTTGAATATACCCGTATTCAGCCTGTACAATGAGACACGGATTCCGACAAAAAAGATGTTTGACGGGATCGACGTGCTGCTCATCGATATCCAGGATGTGGGGACCCGGGTCTATACCTTTATTTATACCATCTCCTACTGTCTTGAAACAGCAAAAAAATACAATAAACCGGTGGTGATCCTGGACCGTCCCAATCCCATCGGCGGATTGCAGGTGGAGGGCAACATCCTGATAAAAGACTGGGCCTCCTTTGTGGGGAGATTTCCCATCCCCATGCGCCACGGGCTCACCGTTGGAGAGATTTCACAGTTATTTAACCGGGAATTTGGTATTCATGCCGATCTCACCATTATCCCCATGAAAAACTGGAAAAAGCATATGTATTGGCAGGACACCGGGCTTGTGTGGATTCCCCCTTCGCCCAACCTGCCCACGCCTCAATCCTGCATGGTTTATCCGGGTCAGGTCATTTTTGAAGGTACCAATATATCAGAAGGCCGCGGGACCACCCTGCCCTTTGAACAATTCGGGGCCCCTTTTCTGGACACGGAAAAAATAAAATTTGAGGCAGAACCGCTCATCAAGGGAGCCTTTCTGCGCCCGGTTCATTTTGAACCCACTTCCGGGAAATGGCAGGGACAGGTCTGCAAAGGCTTTCAGATTCATATTACCTCAGAGGAGGAATATAATTCCTATCTCTCATCCCTGATCCTGATGCAATTGATGCTCAAACACCACCCCCATGAATTTAAATTTAAGGAGCCGCCCTATGAATATGAGTTTGAACGGCTGCCCATGGATTTGCTCCTGGGGAGCAAGACTCTTCGTGAAAAAATTGTCGCCTTAGAGGACCCGGTCCGTTTATCAGACCAGTGGCAGGATGAGCTCAATGCGTTTATATCGCTTGCATGAAAGGATTATCCCTATGACTGAACATGATCCGTCAGCTTAATGGTAAAGAATGAGTTTCAAAGGCAATAAGGTCTGGGCTGAAATCCATGCCGACGGAACCCTCAAGGCCGAAAACGGAACCGTCAGGGTAAAATATAATTTGAATCAAGACTATGAATACAAAGCGAAAATAGAAAATTTATTCCCTGAAGACCAGGCCGTCCCTGCCGGTAAAAAAATATCTTCGCGGGCGGGCTCATTCTCGAAGTCACTGCAAAATGGAATCTTAACCCCAAAAACCGTTATGGAGGACCTGCCGGACCCTTGTATCAAAATTTATACGGATGGGGCATCCTCAGGAAATCCAGGACCTGCCGGCATTGGTATTGTTTTAATATATGGGGATAAGAAAAAAGAAATTTCTTCGTTCATCGGCAGAGCAACCAATAATACGGCCGAGTTGACGGCAATTAAAGTCGGGCTTGAAGAACTCAAACGCTTTGATTTGCCGGTCCGGGTTTTTTCCGATTCAAGTTATGCTATCGGTCTTTTGTCAAAAGGATGGAAAGCAAAAGCAAACCAGGAGCTTGTTTTTGAAATACGGTCCTTGATGAAAAAGTTTTCAGATCTTGCCTTGATCAAGGTAAAGGGCCATTCCGGTATAAAAGAAAACGAGGTGGCGGATTTCCTGGCCACTTCGGCCATAAAAAAAGGCCTGTCATAACAACAGGCCTTAATATCATTTTTCTGAAATATTTATGGTCTTGTATTCATCTGTCTCACGGTAGCATCAGTCTTTTGATGCTTCTGTCTCTTTTCCCTTTTCATTTTTCCATGTGTCTTTGAGTTCATCAAAACCAAGATAAAGGGCAAGACC
Source organism: uncultured Desulfobacula sp. (assembly GCA_964484555.1). GTDB lineage: Bacteria > Desulfobacterota > Desulfobacteria > Desulfobacterales > Desulfobacteraceae > Desulfobacula. Next base: position 7,307 of record CAZAHK010000013.1, on the reverse strand, counting down.
ACCGCCTAACAGCAGAACCGGGGGAACACAACCTAAGATTAGATTGACAAACTGATTGAAAAAAACAGCCAAGCCCACAAAACCCAAAAGCACTGCAATGGCTCCACCGATTAATGTTTTCATACGGATATCCTCCTAAAAAATAATTAAGTATTCATTTTCAATAAAAATGTATGGAAATCATAAAGACAGTCAAAAAAATAACACATGGCATTGCTTTTGACAAGACTATTTTAAGATTGCCATTCCAACCAACCAATGATAATAAATATAGGTTTTAATGGGGTATGAGAACATCCTTTAAAAGGAAAAATAATGACATTATATCAAATGGTTAAAATCCGCATTGCAGAATCAAGACGTAAGCTTCGGAACACCATCGACCATATGCTGGATAATTCCTATGATTATTTTCTCTGCTATTATCCCGGGGATTCCGGATATTTTATCCAAAGATGGATCAGGCGATTGATCAATAAGATCAATTTTGATGATCATAATATTGAAAAAATAAAAAATATAGCTCCCGGCAGCATTATTGTATATGCCGGAAAAAGTAAAAGAGTTCTTGATTTTCTGTATTATCATATCAAGCTTAAATCCATGAATCTGCCCTATCCCCAGATAGGGTTTGATTTCAGATTTTTTATGCTATTGCCTGTAAAAAGACTGTTTCAAGTTTTTGTCTGCCATATGGATTATTTTTTGCACTATTTCCATTTTAAAGATCCTTATACGACAGGATATGCCACAAAAGAACTTTTTAACGGAAAAGCCGGTTTTGTCTGCCTGATTGAAGAAGAAGATTTCTATAAACGGTTTATTAAATCAACCCCGGACCCCCTTTACCTTTTAATAGAGCTTCAAAAAAACATAGAAAACGCCATCATGATCATTCCCGAAGATATTATCTATGTCACCAAACCCATGAGAAAGGATCCGACCCTTACCGATATTCTTTTTGGTACCCATGAAAAACCCGGGTTTATCAAAAGATTATTCATCATTTTGAGACAACCTGAAAAAATTCGGATTGAGCTTGCCAAACCCGTTAATCTTAAAGAGTTTATCAGCAGACCCGAGATAGAGCAGCTTGACTCTGAATTTCAAACCCACAGGCTTCGAAAACACCTGGTGGATATCTTGAACCGCCAGAGAAAAAGCATAACAGGACCGGTTTTAAAATCACGCCAGGAAATAACGGAAGATATTTTAACCCGTAAATCCCTGCGGGAATATCTTGCCCAGTATGCTTCCGAAAACAATCTTCCCTTGAGTAAAATCCATAAAAAAGCGGCTGATTATATAAAGGAAATTGCAGCCAATTATAATCTTCAGATCATTAATGTGGCCAATTGGATCTTAACCTGGATGTTTAAAAATATTTTTGAAGATCTTGTTTTAGACCAGGAAGAAATCAACCGCATGAGGGAAAAATCAACCGAGGCCCCTCTGATTCTGGTCCCCTGTCATAAAAGCCATCTGGATTATCTATTATTGCCCTATGTCATGTTTAGAAACAATATGCCCTGCCCTCATATTGCAGCCGGAAAAAATCTTTCTTTCTGGCCCCTGGGACCTTTATTCAGGGGTGGCGGTGCTTTTTTTCTCAGGCGGACATTTATCGGCGCACCCCTTTATGCCAAAATTTTTGCCGCCTACCTGGAAAAACTCCTGTACGAGGGATTTAATATCAAACTTTTTATTGAGGGGGGTAGAAGCAGAACGGGAAAACTTTTATCCCCACGACCGGGCGGCATTGCCATGCTGATCAATGCCTACGGCAACGGTGCCTGTGACAATCTGTACTTTGTACCTGTTTTTATCGGTTATGACCGGGTACTGGAGGAAGACGCATATTTAAAGGAAATTGAAGGCGGGAAAAAAAATCCTGAAACCCTGAAAGGCCTCATCAATGCCAGAAAATTTTTAAAGAAAAAATACGGCAAAGTCTATATGAAATTTAATGAGCCCATCTCCATCAAGGATTATATCCGGGAAAAGGGCATTGATCTGTCCAGGGCCTCAAGCCGGGACTATATGAAATTTGTTAAAAATTTTGGATATAAATTAATCAATGCCATCAACAAAAATGCCGTAGCAACCCCCCACGGCATTGTCGCCAGTGCTGTATTAAATTGCTCAAAAAACAGTTTCACCAAAAAACAATTGATATCAAGGGCAAACACCTATATGAACCTTTTGGTCTTCATGGAAGCAGAGCTTTCCGACACCCTTCGCATAGATCCGGACAATACCTTGAATTCCGTCGTCCTTGATTTTTTATCAAGGGATTTCATTGAACTGGCCGATGAAGATGACAAAGACATGACGGAAAATACTGTTTTTATTGTAAAAGATAATAAAAGGGCTGTTCTGGACTATTATAAGAATTCGGTGATCTCCTTTTTCATCAAATATGCCTATACGGCTCTGGCCATCCTTGAGGTGGATCGGTTCCAGTTTTCTTCTTCAGATCTTATCATCCGATATAAATTCCTGGAAAAATTATTCCTGGATGAATTTTTCTTTGATGAAACCGTCACCTGTGAAGAAGATATCTCTGCCTGTATTAAAGGATTCCTCAATGAAGGGATTCTGGTTCCGGATATCTCAGATTCAGATCTGTTTCAAATCACATCCCAGGGATTAAAAAAATTAAAATGGTTTGCTGTTTTTCTTTTACCTTTTTTTGAATCCTACCGGACCACACTTCAATATTTTGAAAAATATGAACCGGATAAGCATGATGAAAAAGAAAGGATCAAAAAAATACATGCCATGGGAACTAAGCTCTATAAGAGCAAACTCATCAACCTGAAAGAGTCCTTGTCACAGGTGACTTATAAAAATGCGGTTTATTATTTTATTAAAAATGGTGTAAAAGGGTCCCAGGACCATGTCCAGATTGAATTTTATAAAAATATTCTAGACCGGTTAACCCGTCTTATCGAATCCTGATCATATGAAAGCATTGATTCTGGCCGCAGGATACGGCACAAGGCTTTTACCCCATACCCTGAAAATACCGAAACCATTGTTTACACTGAATTCCATTCCTGTTCTGGAGCATCTTATCAATCAATTGGCGGAACACGGATGTGAAGAGATGATCATCAATACCCATCATCTCCGTGAACAGATAGAAGCCTTTGCAGCCAAGTTCCCCTTCCATATCCACACCCTTTATGAGCCTGTTATTCTGGATACCGGCGGGGCCATTGCCAATGCGAGAGCTTTTTTTGGAGATGCTCCTTTTTTTGTGATCAATTCCGATATTGTGTTTGACCTTGACCTCACCCGCGTATACTCGGTTCATGGGGCATCCGATTGTCTTGCCACCCTTGTTCTCCATGATCATGAAAAATTCAATAAGGTTTCAGTGGATGATCAGGGATATATTCAAAGTTTCGATGCTAAGACCGGCGGGCTTGCTTTTACGGGTATCCAGGTCCTGTCCCCTGAAATCTTTGAATATTTTCCGGATAAAAAGGTGTTTTCAAGCATAGAAGTCTATCAGAAGCTGATTCATCGTAAAAAGGTAAGGGCCTTTGTGGAAAAAGAAATTTACTGGTCCGATATCGGCACAAGTGAATCCTATTCACGAACATCACTGCTATCGCTTTCAGCCTCGCAGTTAGGGTTGAAACAGGACCGGATGAAACACATTCGGGTCCAAACGCTTGCCGGTGACGGTTCAGACAGGCTGTGGTACAGGGTTTCCCATGATAATTCATCCTTTATTGCGGGTGACCACGGCATCTGCCTCCCGGGTACGGAATCCTTAAAACAGCTCCATTCCTTTATTCATATCGGCCGGCATCTTTTTTCCAAAGGAATTCCGGTGCCCAGGATTCTGAATGCCGACCGGCTCTCCGGCATGGTCATTTTGGATGATCTCGGGGATGTGCATCTTGAAACCCTTGCCAAACAGCAGAAAGACGCATCGGCCCTGGTGAAATTGTATCAAACCGTCATTGATCTTCTGATGGAATTTTCAACCCAGGGAGCCCAGGGATTTAAGTCGGAATGGACCTGTCAGACCCCAACCTATTCAAAGGAACTGATTCTTGAAAAAGAATGCCGATATTTCATGGATGCCTTTATCAACGGCTATCTCAACCTGGATGTATCCTGGCAAACCCTGGCCGATGAATTTGACTATATTGCGGACCAGGCCCTGGAAGGAGGGTTCACAGGCCTCATGCATCGGGACTGCCAATCCAGGAATATCATGATCTGCAATGGGCGGCCCTTTTTTATCGATTTTCAATCCGCCCGAATCGGACCTTTGCAATACGATCTGGCCTCCCTTCTCCTGGATCCCTATGTGAACCTGGCGGATGCGGTGAAAGAAGCCTTGCTGGACCACACGGTTAAAAAACTAAACCTGAGTTCCATTCAGGAAAAGGCCTTTATCCGGAACTATCGATTCTGCTGCCTGACCCGGAATCTTCAATTCTTGGGAGCTTTTGCATATTTGACCCGGGCAAAAAAGAAAATAAACTTTGAACAATATATTCCTTTTGCAGTAAACTCACTGAAACATATCATCCTGGGGTTAAATCCGGACAGTATCCCCAAACTGGTAAAATTGGTTCACCCCCTCTAAAGGAAAAGGCGCCTATGGAAAGAATAAATATTATGATCAATGGGTTACCGGGCAATGTGGCTCAAAAAATGGCTTGGTTTGCCATTGCAGATGATCGATTCAATCTGGTCCCTTTTTCCCTGACCGGTCAGGATATTCAAGACAAAACCTTTACCATTGATAATATGGTCTTTGAGCTTGTCAGGCCGGACACGCGGGACGATAAAACACGTCATATCTTTTCCTTGTTTCCCTTTTTTATCTGCATTGATTATACCCATCCCAGCGCCGTGAATGCCAATGCCCTTTATTATGTCCAGAATAAAATCCCCTTTGTCATGGGAACCACCGGGGGCGACAGAAAACAACTTGAAGACCTCGTTAAAAATGGGTCTGCCCCTGCCGTGATCGCCCCCAACATGGCCAAACAGATTGTTGGATTCCAGGCCATGATGGAATATGCGGCCAATACCTTTCCCGGTCTTTTCAAAGGATATTCCCTCCAGGTGGTCGAAAGCCACCAGAAGGGGAAAGCAGATACTTCCGGTACGGCCAGGGTCATGGTCGGATATTTTAATAAACTTGGAATTGATTTTGATGCCGATCATATTCAAATGATCCGGGACCCTGAGGTTCAGGAAAAAGAATGGGGTATCCCGAAAGAACACCTGGGCGGCCATGGATGGCATACCTATACCCTTAGGGCGGAAGACGGGTCCGCCCTGTTTGAATTCAAGCACAATATCAGCGGCAGGGATATTTATGTCAGCGGAACCTTTGATGCCGTCCTTTTTTTAAAGCAGAAACTGGATAAACCGGACCCATCCCAAAAATTGTATACCATGATTGATGTCTTAAACGGAAAATAGTATTTTGAATTTGTATTTTCGAATTGTTTTAATCCTCATCGGCATTGCCTATATCATCAGCCCCGTTGATATTATTCCGGATTTTATGGTCCCGTTTCTTGGATTTCTTGATGACGGCCTGGTTATGGCTATTATTTATTATCTAATCCGGTACGGCACCCTGCCCCCTTTTCTGTTGAAAAAGCAAAAACCATTTCAAACAGACAATGATCAGAAATCCTATGGCTTTGATCCAAAGGGCCGGAATTTTGGTACCACTGAAAAGAAAGAAAATTCAGAGCAAATCAGGCCCAAATCTCCCTATGATATTCTCGGCATCCGTGCCGGGGCTTCCAAAGAAGAAATCACGGTCGCTTATAAGAAGGCCGTAAAAAAATACCATCCGGATAAACTCTCCCATTTGGGAGAGGAATTTTCCAGTCTTGCCAATGAAAAATTTCTTGAAATCCAAAGGGCCTATGATGCGCTTATGAAATCGTAAACAGGCCGGCCTTGCCTGGAGTAACAAAGAGGGAGCGAACAAAAAAGGAATAAGGATTGACTGAATTTTTAACGATCGGATTAAAACAGATTGAGGTGCAATGGCACCGACAAGGGAAAAAAGGAAATCCCACCCTTATTTTTCTGCATGAAGGTCTTGGATGTGCTGAAATGTGGCGGGATTTTCCCTATCTCCTGTCCCAAAGAACAGGATGCCCAGCCCTGGTTTTTTCACGGTTGGGGTATGGGGCCTCTGATCCTTATCCCATACCTTGGAAACTCAATTTTATGCACAAAGAGGGATTGGAGAGATTGCCTGCCGTCATGAAGGAAGCAAAAATTACGGGTCATATTCTCATCGGGCATTCGGACGGCGGTTCCATCGGGATTATTTATGCCGGCAGCCCCTATGCCAAAGGGTTAAAAGGACTGATCACGGAAGCTGCCCATGTATTCTGTGAAAAAATCACGGTAGAAAGTATTTATCAGGCAAAACTCAATTATGAACATCATGATCTCAGGCAAAAGCTTGAAAAATATCATGGCATAAACACGGAAAATGCCTTCAGGGGATGGAATGATGTCTGGCTTCATCCTGGTTTCATTCACTGGAATATTGAAAAATACCTGCCGAAAATTAAGGTTCCCATGCTTGCTCTTCAGGGGAATCAGGATCAATATGGAAGCTTGAAACAGATAAACAGCATTAAAAAACGCACAAGCCATGTCCAAACCCATATCGTTGAAGACTGCCGGCATTCTCCCCATGCCGAGCAGCCTGAAAAGGTACTGGATATCATGACGGGTTTCATTAATGATATTATCAGGCTCGATACATTGAAGAAAGGAAGGCCTCTTGACCGGGATAAGTGAAATTTTGTTGTTAATTTTGGTGATCGCCTGCATCTTTATCCTGCCCAGGATGTTTCAAGGAAAATCAACTTCCAAAAAAGAAGACGGCCGGGCAATGCTGAACAGATTACCGGCCAAAACAAGAGGGGGCCTAGTGGCGTCCGTTGTCTATCCTCTGTTTTTCGCCTTATATTTAAAACCCTGGCAGGGGAACGGCCTTGCTTTTGTATCCTATGGAATTTTACCGGTTTTACTGATCTGGGCCCTGGTCTGGATTTTGAGCGCCAGGAAAAAATAAAAGGATTATAATTTAAGCCGCGGGCATAACCGGGTATGCCGTTTGGATGATTTTACCGTACGGATAGCCATGGCAAGGGCTTTTTTTGTTCCCACCAGCACCACCAGCTTTTTTCCACGGGTCACGGCCGTATAGATGAGATTTCTCTGTAAAAGGATATAATGCTGGGTTACAACCGGAATGATCACGACAGGATATTCCGAGCCTTGGGATTTGT